>NEUK01000062.1 GCA_002290555.1 Spartobacteria bacterium AMD-G4 | reverse complement strand
GTCACGCCACGGGCATTTACTGGTTTTCGCGGATGTTCTGTTTGACCAAGGTTTCTTGAGAGGCTAATTTTTTTCCATGTCCACACAACAGCTCACAAGCGAAGCTATGGCGCTGCCGATTTCCGAGCGAGTGTCTCTCGCCCAAGCTCTCTGGCAGAGCATCGATGCGGGGCTGGCGGCGGCAAAGGATCGTGAGGCTGTGGCGGAGGCCATTCGGCGTGACGAGGAACTTTCCTCCGGCGCGGTGCAGGGGCGCACCCACGAAGAAGTGATGCGGGCGGCGCGGCGTGCTGTCGGATGCGCCTGATTTATCACCCAGATGCCGAAGCGGAACTGATCGAGTCCGCTCGGTTTTACGAGCAGAGGGTTCCCTCGCTTGGCGGGCAGTTTATCGATGCGGCGGAGCTTGCCATAGGCGCGATTCTGGATGCTCCGGAGCGGTGGAGCATTATCGAGGCTGGGGTGCGGCGATATCTGATGCCGCGTTTCCCTTTTGCGGTGTATTACCGCGTCTGGCCCGATCACCTTCGCATCCTGGCGTTCAAGCATCACAGCCGCGATCCAGACTATTGGCGCTATCGTCTCTCGGAGTAGGTCGCGGCGGCGGCGAGAAATTTCATTAGGGCTTTACTTGGCAAAAAGAAAAACGCCGTGATGGCGCTCATCACGGCGGTTTGTTGAGGGTTGCGGCTTTCCTGGGGGGAAATCCGGTTATGGGGTGACGGTTGGTTCGACGGGCTGCTCGACCTTGCTTTTGCGGGTGAGACCGGTCGCTCTGTCATCGACGGTCACATAGCCCATGGCGCGGTAGAGGTCGCTGTTTTCGCCGTAGGTGGGGTGGCCTTTCACCGAGTTCACAACGAGTTTGACTTTCTCGTTGGTGGCGGTGTCGGCCACGGCGCGGCGGGCGATGTTGGCGCTCAATTCAGCCTCCAACTCCGCAGCGCGGCTACGGGTGGTGAAGGAGTCGCCCACAGCTGCTTGAAAGTCGGCAAGGGTCATGCCGCCAAACTCAGCTTTGGGGGCGATGCGCTCCCATGCTGTGGAAACCTCTTCGACCTTGCGGACGATACGGGTCGGATTTTTGTATGTGGATACCATAGTTTTATATTCCTTTCTAATGGCTCATGCGCCCAGGCTGCCGACCTTCAGACTGATCGTTCCGGGGGGAACCGGATGCGGCTTGGTGTGCCATATTGTCACACTATCACTCATGGTAATCGTGTCAAATAAATCTTTCGAGGCTCGTGAAAAAAGTGGGGATCGAGGAACAAAACATGCCGCCGGTCTCGAACACCGTGAAAAGTCATCCCCTGTCCGTGTCTGCCTAATCCCTACCTCCCGTTCCTGCCGCCACATGGCGCGGGGATGAAGCCGCAGATTCGGCGGCGATGTTTGCAAAAGATGTTCCCCTCCCCACTCGCGCTAAAACCTCGCTTCCTCATTGTGGCGAGGTGTCTTTTCCCGATTAGAATTTCCCGCCCGTCGCCGCCTCGCCTGTCCTTCATTCTCCTTGTCTCCGAAAAATCACCGTCGCGCTGGTTAGTAAATCCGAGGGTCGTTGAGGTGCCTGCGGACGCCGACCGGATGGCCATCTCCGCCGACACACTGCCGCGATAAAATGTCTGATCCGCTGATCCTCGCCGATTGTGTTTGAAAAGGTGATCTGCCGTGTGTCCGCGAAGCTGCTCCACCCGCGCTGCATCTCAGTCCGGCTCCGCCGCAATGGTCACGAATGGCCCCGCGAACCGCTTCGCTCCGTCTCCGATAAAACCGCTCCGCCCACTGAAAAATTTCTTCTGGGCCTCATTCCGCGCCTTGCAGGCACGAGATCGGCGAATGTTTTTTCGACCGTGGGCTACGCTCTCCGATAGCACAGCATAGTAGATAGCGGAGATTGATTTTTCGAGGAATGCCACCGCGCTATCTACTACGCGGATGCTATCGGAGCTTATCTACGACTCCGCTGCGCGGATCGCGGGGCCAGCAGCCACGCGGGGCTGCGGTTTCGGCGGCGATGATTGCTCCCTGTGCTGATGAAGTCTTGCGCGCCGCCGTCGTAATGCGAAAGCCGATCTTCATGCGTTGAGTGCGGGGGTGGGATGGTGGCTCGTGCCGGAGCAAAACTCCTCCACATTGCCCCCACCCACCCGGCTGCTCGGCGCTGCGGATCGCTAAAGCTCCCGCATCGCCGCTCAGCCCCCCGCAAACCAGCAGGCAGGCAGAAGCGGCATCGAGGAACCTCGCCGCCGCAACGCCGCAGAACCAATGCGGCAGGGAGCGAGTGACAATTTTTTTGTCACTCACAGAAAATTCGTGAGATTTTTTTTGAGCAATCCGGAACAAGGAGCGTGTATGCTCGGGGAGCCTTATGTTTCCTTGCTTAGCGGCAACCTTGAGTTTTTGGACAGAGCCAAGCGAGTGACAAACGAGTGACAAGCAGGCCGGTTAGTAGGGGCATCTTCCAGCAACTTATGGCAACGAGCCATTTTTTATTTTAGGCGCGTTTTCAAGAATGCCGCACCTCGTAACTTGTTGTTAGAGAGGGTGGTGGGCAGAACTGGATTCGAACCAGTGAAGGCGTAAGCCAGCGGATTTACAGTCCGCCCCGTTTGGCCACTTCGGTATCTACCCTTTTTTTCTTGCGGTTGGCTTACCTTGTGGGCGAGGCCTGATCGCGAGGGAGGAGGACAATGGATTTAATTGTGATTTTGGGCAAGGGAAAATCGTTGCTGTTTGTGGGGGCCTTGCTGATTTCTTCGAGGGTCTCGAGGCCTTCGAGGATGGTGCCGAAGACGGTGTATTGGCCGTTGAGCTTGGGCAGGGGCTGGAGGCAGACATAGAATTGGCTCCCGTTGGAATTTTTTGCGGGGTTGATTTTGTCGGGGAGGCGGGCCATGGCGACGGCGCCTTTGTCGTGTTTGAGGCGGATTTCGGACGGAAGTGTGTAGCCGGGTCCGCCTGTGCCGGTGGTGTCGGTTTGGCCGCGGCGGCTGGCGGGGTCACCGGTTTGGACGAACGAGCCGGGGAAGACGCGGAAGAAGCGTTGGCCGTTGTAGAATTTTTTGGTGATGAGTTTTTTGAAATTCTCGACGGTGTAGGGCGCGGAGTCGTCGTAGAGGCCGATGGTGACTTGGCGCGGCTGTTTTTCCTTGGGGAATTGGATTTGGAGGACGGCGACATCCGGGCCGAGTGTGGCGGCACGGACGGTGGTGGCGCAGAGAAGCGCGGCGAGCGTGAGGGCGATGAAGGATTTCATAGGATCGGGAATGCGCGGCGTTCGACTTCACCGAGCGGGAGGCCTTGATCATCGCTGACGCCGAGCCGCTCGAGATTTTCGAACTGACGGTTGAGATAACCGAGGGCGGCGGTTTGTGCGATGTCAAAATGCGGCGCGGTGCTGGTGAGATGTCCAGCCGTGGTATCGGGCTGGCCGATGGGATGAAGGCGGGCTGGCAGGGTGAGGTTTGCGGGGAGGCTGCCGAGGAATCCGTGCAGGCGCTTGTTCACTCGCCCCACGCTTTTGAGTCGGGAAACAGTTTCCTGGCCGACATAGCAGCCTTTGTCAAAATCGACGGCGGCGTCTTCGAGGCGGGCTTCCTGCGGCAGGGTGTCCTCGTTGATTTCGACGCCCCATGCGGGTTGGCCGTGGACGATGCGGAGGAGGGCGAGTTGCTCGGGAGTGGCAGCGGTGAGGCCTGAAGGTTTCTCGGCGGTGTCGAAACCGGAAAGGCCCGTTCGATTGATGCGAAGGGCTCCGGCAGGGGCCTCGATGCCGAAGATGTGATTGAGCAGCGGAGGCATGGGCAAGGGCTCGAGGTGGGCATCATCCGCTATGAGATAGCGCTCGAGGCGGGCCTGAACAGTCTCGGCGAGGGATTCGTCGCACTCGATGAAAAGATTGTCGCCGTCGCGCCAGATTTGCACGAGGGCGCAGAGTTTTCCTTTGGCGGTCAGGAGGCAGGCGGGGCGCGCAATGAGCGCTTGGAGGCGGGTGATGTCGATGCTTACCTGGCCGTTCAGGTAACGCGTGGCGTCGGGGCCGCTGAGTTGGAAACGGGCGCGGCCTTGGACCTCAAAAAAACCTGACGCGGGCGAGGGGCTCATTTTTTCCGGCGGAGGAGTCCCCAGAGGTTTTTGAGTCCGGCAGGTTCGGCGGCGTCCTGCGCAGGAGCAACGGGGGTGGCTGGAGCGGGAGTTTCGGGGAGCGTGTGGCCTTGACCGGGAAAATCGTAGAAGCGGGAAATGACGGAGAAATCCTCGTCTCCCCAGCCGCGTTGGAGGCCCGCCATGGCAATGCCTGCGAAGGCGCCAGTGGTAGGGATTTCGATATTTTTTTCCTCGGCCATCGCGAGGCCGATCTGGACATCCTTGAACATGTTTTTGAGCGAGAAGCGGGCTGAAAAGTCGGCTTCCAGCATGCAAGGAAGCTTGAGGTCGCTCACGCCGGAGCGGGCGGCGTTGTTTTCCAGGGCAAGTGGGAGCTTGTGGAGTTCCACGCCGTATCGGTCGAGGAGGGCCAGGGCCTCCGAGATAGCAGCTACAGCGTTTGCGGAAATGAGGTTGGTAGCAACTTTGACGACCGAAGCTTGGCCGATGGCACCCATTTCCAAAATTTGCTTGGATGAAGCTTCCAGTTGCGAGCGAACGCGCTCGAGGTCCTGCGGATCGCCGCCGATATAGTAAACGAGTTGGCCCGCTGCGGCGGCATCCCTGCTACCGGTGAAAGGCGCATCGAGAAAGGCGGCGTGTTTCTCCGCAACGATCTTGGCGGCTATGAAAGTATCGGCGGGCGAGACTGTGGCGTGATTGAGAATGACATGCTCGGCGGTCAATGCTGGCAGCATGGCGCGCAGGACAGAGTGCAGGGCTTCGCCATTCGAAACGAAAATCTGTATGTGCCGCGTGGCCTCGGCGACTTCCGCGGGCGAGCTCAGGAAGTTTGGCTCTGGACGCACGGTGCGATTCCAAATCCAGACTTGATGGCCGGCCCGCCGCAGGCAGGCAGCGACTCGGCTCCCAATGATGCCGAGACCGACAACGCCTACTGCGGGTTTTCCCGGTATCTGCTCCATGCGGGCTCTAAGTGGCCGCGGGTAGGAATGTCTCGATTTTGGCGGATTCCTTGAGCTTGTTTAACACAGCTTGCACAGCTTCGCGTTGTCCGGAGCTTTTGAGGAAGGATGTGACCTGATCTTTAACCTGATCAAATGGCACGGTGCCGGCGGTTTTTTTGTCGGTGACTTTTATGATGTGCCAGCCGAACTGGGTTTTCACCGGCTTGCTGATGTCTCCCACATTCTGGGCAAATGCGACTTCAGCAAATTCGGGGACCATGCGATCTTTGGGGAAAAAGCCAAGATCGCCGCCGGATTCGGCTGCACCAGGTTCTTCGGAGAGTTCTTTGGCGAGCTTGGTGAAGTCTTCGCCAGCTGCTGCGCGCTCGGCGGCCTTTGTGGCAGCGTCTTCCTTTTGTTTCACAACATCCGCTGGGGCGTCCGCATCCACCATAAAAAGAATGTGGGACGCCTTGACGGTTTCGGGCTGCTCGAACTCCTTCATGTTGGAGTCGTAGAAAGCCTTGGCCTGTTCGTCGGTGACTTCAGGAGTTTGAACCTGCGATTTCATCCAGCGGCTCTGCTGCAGACCCGTGCGGACATTTTCCTTAAGCTTCTCTGGATTCATGCCGGATTGAGCGAGTTGATCTTGGAAGGCTTTGTCATCCGGGAACTGGCCTTTGATCTTGGCCAGCTCGGCGTCGACATCGGCATCAGTGACTTTTTCACTTCCAGCGGCTTCGGCAACCAGCTTGTCCATGATCAAGTCTTGGAGGAGTTGTGTGTAACCACCGATTTGTTGCTGTGGATCGAGATCTTGGATTTTTGCTCCGGAGGCTTTCAGGGCAGCGTTAAAAAGGTCTTGTAGCTCCTGCTTGGTGATATTTTGTCCGTTCACTGTGGCAACGACCTCAGGGAGATCGATCGGCTTGTTGTCGGCTGGTGCTGGTGGCGAAACTGGAGCAGGGGCTGCCGGATCGGCGGAGGATGAAGCCGAGACTTCTACACCCGCATCCTTTAGCTTTGTCATAACAGCTTCAGCGGGGCTGCTCGGGGCTGGGGTGGCTTCTGCTTGCGGCTTGGACTCGGCGGGAGCAGGGGCGGGCGGTTTGCAAGCAGGCAAGGCCAGGAGGCCTGCGGCTAAAAGAGGGATGATCGTTGCTTTGGTTGATTGAGAGCGTGTCATGGATTGAGTAAGATTTCGTTCATCGCATGGAACCTGCAGGATTGCGAGTGGAATTTGGTGACGCGCCAGATACTCAGCCAAAATCCAAGAACCACTACAACGCTCCGAAGAGGATACAAAATTCAAACTCCGGCTCGTGGTTTTAGCGTTGAGCATTTCTCCATCGTGCTTCATACAATTGGCCTTGAAATGAAGTCCATCACCCTCACCATCGCGTTCTTGTGCGCCTCGGCCCTCGCAGGCTTCGGCCAAACCCAGCTTACTGCACTCCCACCCGACGGCTTTGTGACTCTGTCACAGATCGTGAGTGATTTTGCGACCGCCGAAACCCAAGCGCTTCAGAAATACAATGGCATGCGGATTTGCGTCTATGGCCGAGTGGGGCAGGTCACGCAATCGGACGACGAGGAGGGTGATCCCCTCACTGCTTACTTGCAGCTTCCCGACCGCACAACGCCGGATGTGAAGGTTGTTTTTGGAGCTGATTTCATACCATCCTCCGTGATTTCAGTGGCCGATGACGACTCCAAGGCTACGGTTTACCATACAGACTGGAATGGCAACCTCTCGAATGCCACATCGTTCATTGTTGAAGGTGAAAATGTCGCTGTGCGTGGCACGTTCGATAACTTTGTTGCGGGAGACATTATTTTGAAAAACAGCTTCAAGCTCAGTCCAGAGGCTCTGCAAAAGAAGCTCTCCGAGCACGGCCTCACGGATCAGTAATTTGAGCGACTTCACATACCCAAAAACCTACGATGTCATCGTCATCGGCGCGGGGCATGCGGGCATAGAGGCCGCCATGGCATCGGCCAGGTTAGGCTGTGAAACCCTCCTGCTCACTCAGAATGCCGACACGGTTGGGCAGATGTCCTGCAACCCCGCGATCGGCGGTTTAGCGAAGGGTCACATGGTCCGCGAGATCGACGCCCTCGGAGGTGCGATGGGTCTGAATACCGACGCCACCGGCATACAGTTCCGCATGCTGAATGCCACGAAGGGTCCGAGCGTTCGCGCACCCCGCGCGCAGTGCGACAAGAAGGCCTATCAGTTCCGCATGAAGGCGCTTCTCGAGCGCGAGCCACGATTGGACATGAAGCAGGGAAATGTGATTCGCCTCGTGACGGGAGAAAACGGCGTCGAGGGAGTGGAAACCAATTTCGGGCTCCGCTTCAATGGCGGCGCTGTGGTGGTCACGACCGGCACTTTCATGCGTGGACTGCTCCATGTCGGCCTGCGAAACCAGAGCGGCGGGCGGCTTGGCGATGCGGTTTCGACATTCAGCGACTGCCTGCGCGAACTTGGTTTTGAAGTCGAACGCTTCAAGACTGGCACCCCCTGCCGCCTCCTTGCCAAGAGCATCGACTTTTCCCAATGCGAGCCGCAGCACGGCGACGAGCCTCCACCACTTTTCAGCTATCTGGCGGACACACTCGTGCGCGGTGAGGACGACCTGCACACGCTTAACGAATGGCGCGACGGGGCGTTCCGGGCGCGCCAGATCTGTTGCTGGATCACCCACACCAACGAGACCACGCACGAAATCATCCGCTCGAACCTGGACAAATCCCCTCTCTACTCGGGTGTCATCGAGGGCGTGGGTCCGCGCTACTGCCCGAGCATTGAGGACAAGGTCGTAAAATTTTCCGAGAAAAGTCAGCATCAGCTTTTCTTGGAGCCGGAGGGTCGCCATACTGATGAGATCTATGTGAACGGCGTTTCGACAAGTCTCCCCTTCGAGGTCCAATACAAATTCATCCGCAGCGTGCGAGGCCTCGAGAATGCCGAGATCCTGCGACCCGGCTACGCGGTGGAATACGATTACTGTCCACCGACCCAACTCCACACCACACTGGAAACAAAGCGCCTCCCGGGCCTCTACTTCGCCGGGCAGATCAACGGCACATCGGGCTACGAGGAGGCCGCCGCGCAGGGACTCATCGCCGGCGCGAACGCCGCCCTGAAACGCCTCAAGCGCCCTCCCCTCACCATCGCACGCCACGAAGCCTATATCGGCGTTATGCTGGACGACCTTGTGACACGCGGCACCCCGGAGCCCTACCGCATGTTCACAAGCCGGGCGGAATACCGCCTCCTCCTGCGCCAGGACAATGCCGACCTCCGCCTCACGGGCAAGGCCATCGAAACCGGTCTCGTGGATGGCGAGCGCGCCTCGCGCTTCGAGCAAAAACAAAGCCAGCTTGCCGCTCTGAAAAGCCGCCTCAACGAATTTAAAGTCGATACGGTTCCGCTCGAGCGCTGGCTCAAACGCCCCGAGAACACCTGGTCCACCGTGCCCGATGAAATCCGCGCGCAGTTCCAGCAATCCGTCTGGGAGCAGGTCGAGACTGATCTCAAATACGCAGGCTACATTACCCGTCAGGAGGAGCAAATCGCCCGCACCGCGCGCCACGAAGGCAAGGCCATTCCCGACTGGGTGGATTTTACAAAGATCAACGGCCTCCGCACCGAGGCCATTCAGAAACTGACCGGTGTCCGCCCTGAGACGCTTGGTCAGGCAGCCCGTCTCAGCGGGGTGACCCCGGCCGACATCGCCCTGCTTGGCGTATGGATCACGCGAGGCTTGGAAAAAGGAATCACCACATGAAAACACCCAACCGCATCGATAAGAAATTTGAAACCCTCCGCGCTGCCGGCCAGTGCGGTTTCATCGCCTACATCACCGCAGGGGATCCGGATTTAAAATCCACACCTGCGCTTGTCACCGCCCTTGAGCAATCGGGTGTGGATATCGTCGAACTGGGCGTTCCCTTTTCGGATCCCTTGGCTGATGGCGCGACCATTCAAGCCGCCTCGAGCCGTGCGCTGGATGCCGGAGCCACCTTGGCCGGCGTGCTCGATGCGGTGCGAGAAATACGCCTCCAATCCGAGATTCCCATCGTGCTCTTCACCTATCTAAATCCCGTCTATGTTTACGGTTTCGACCGGTTCCATGCGGATGCCGCCGCCGCCGGTGCGGATGGGCTTTTGATCCTCGACCTCCCGCCGGACGAAGCCGCGCGCAATGTGGAGCTGATGAAATCCCACGGCCTGCTCTCGATCCGCCTCATCGCGCCAACGACTCCGCCCGCGCGCATGGAACTGATCGCCAAGTCTGCAGAGGGTTTCATCTACTATGTCTCACGCGAAGGCGTGACGGGTGAACAGACAAGCCTCTCATCCGACATTGCCACACAGGTGGCCGAGATCAAAAAACACACCACCCTGCCGGTTGCGGTCGGGTTTGGCATTTCCACACCGGATCAGGCGGCCGAAGTCGCGAAGGAATCCGATGCTGTTGTCGTGGGCAGTGCCATCGTGCGCCGAATCGGCGAGTATGGGAAATCGGCTGAGCTCGTGCAGAAGGTCGTAGAATTCGTCTCGCCCATAGCAGCTGCGGTGAAAAAAAACGGCGCTTGATGAACCCCTCCCCGGTGCACGGTGCTGCGGAGGTTCCCCTCACGGGATGCGATGCTTATTTCCTCGCTATCGAGGATCTCATGGCTGTCGGGAGCCAAGGCCGCCATATCGGCCTGACTGTTCTTGAGCTTGAGAACGCGCTCGATATCGGCGCCCTGCGCGATGCCATCAGGCGCTTCTCCCTCTCCCACCCTCTGCTGCATGGCAAATTCCGGCGCACTTGGGCTTTCGGCGCACCATTCTGGCAAACGCCGGATGTCCTCTCCCCCGATGCCGTGCCATTGCTGATCCAGCCTGCTGACACGGATTCCGATGCCCATTGTAGAAGCCTTCTCCAATCCAGCGGGGAACATTTTTTGGAAGTCCATGTCATTCCCGGCAGCGACAAGACCATGCTCGTGGCCAAGTGGTCACATCTGCTTTTCGATGGACGCGGGGCCGAATTGGCCTTGCAGGAAATTGCGCGTCTGGCGCTGACACCCTCGGAGCCTGCCCGTCCCGTCTCCTCTTGGAGCATACCCTTTCCAGCGCCTTCAGGCTTTTTAAAACAATGGAAGGCCACGCATGCCTTCGTCGAGCGGCATCATGAAATGAAGCCCTCGGATTTCCGTTCCCTCGGCGGGCCGCAACCCCGGGCAGGCGCGCCGGCATTCCGCATCGTGCGTTTCTCTCGCGAGGAGACCTCTCTTCTTCTCGAGCGTGCCGCGCGGATGACGGGGGGGATTTTTCAGATGCCATATTTTTTTGCGGCTGCCGCCAAGGCACATGCCGCTGTGTTCGCGGCACGAGGAGAGAAACCTGCCTCGTATGTCAGTCCGGTGCCTGTGCAGGCGCGAAAGCCCAGAGCACGGCATCCGATTTTTCAAAACCAGGTCACCGTGCTGCACTTCAAACTCCAGTCCGCCGATGCCGACGACTTGGAGAAGTCCACCGCATCGATCCATGCCCAGTTCGAGGCCTCCGTGCGTGTGGGTATGGAGGCTTCATCCGCCACAGTTCTTTGGTGGATGAGGCGCCTGCCAACATGGCTTTACCGTCGCTTTCTTCAAAACGACACCTGCGGCGAAATCGTGTCTTTTTTTCAATCCCACACCGGCGAGTTTCTGCCGAGCGTCGGAGAGATGTGCGGGGCGCGAATCACAAACGGCTGGCATATCCCGTCGGTTGCCCAGCCGCCCGGGAGTGGAATTTTTTTAAGTGAACGCGAGGGACGCCTCACTGCCACAATTTCGTGGAGGGATGGCACGCTAAGCATGGAAGAAGCCGTGATCATGGAATTGAGCTTGCGAGGAGATCTTCTCGGTGCGTGATCTTGATCCCTGTCCGGCAGGCAGGTAGGAATAGGGTTCTTTGTTATGAAACCAGTCACCATCTACGACACGACACTGCGCGACGGCACCCAGGGGACTGGGATTTCCTTTTCAGTCCTCGACAAGATTCGTGTGGCCCAGAAGCTGGACTCGTTTGGCGTTGACTTTATCGAGGGCGGCTGGCCTGGGTCGAACCCGCGAGATGCGGCATTTTTCGCCGAGGCAGCGAAGCTCACTTGGAAAAACGCTCGCATCGCAGCCTTCGGAAGCACCCGCCGGGGAAGCATCGCCGTGGAGGCCGATGCCCAGGTGCGCGTGCTCCTCGAGGCTCAGACGCCGATTGTCACGATCGTTGGCAAAACTTGGCTCCTCCATGTCACCGAGGTTTTAAATGTCACGGCCGAGGAAAATCTTTCCATGATCGCCGACACGGTGTCTCACCTCAAAAAGCATGGCCGCGAGGTGTTCTACGATGCCGAACATTTCTTCGACAGCTTCAAGGATGATCCAGAATACTCCCTGCAAACCCTGCGCGCCGCGCGGGATGCCGGGGCCGATCTCCTCGTGCTCTGCGACACAAACGGCGGAACTCTTCCTGGAGAAATCCGGCACATCACAGCCACTGTCATCGCCGATCTCAAATGCCCAGTCGGCATCCACACGCACAATGATTGCGGTCTTGGCGTAGCAAACGCCCTCGCCGCGATCGAGGCCGGAGCCTGCCAAGTGCAGGGAACTATCAACGGCTACGGCGAGCGCGTGGGAAATTGCAATCTCACCACCATCATTCCCACTCTGCAGGTAAAAATGGGTATCGCGTGCGTGCCCGACCTCACCGCGCTGCGCGAGGTCTCCCGCTTTGTGGACGAGTTGGCGAATGTGCCTCAAGACATCCGCGCCCCCTACATCGGCACGGCAGCCTTCACCCACAAAGGTGGCCTCCATGTTCATGCCGTGCAAAAAATTTCCCGCACCTACGAGCACATGAACCCAGCTTTAGTGGGGAACTCACAGACAATCCTCGTTTCCGATATGTCGGGCCAGAGCAACATTCTCGCGAAGGCCTCCGAGCTGGGGTTCGAATTCCAAAAGGGTGCGCCAGAGGTCTCGGCGATTCTCAAAAAGGTGAAGGAAATCGAGTCGCAGGGTTACGAATTCGAGGCTGCCGACGCCTCCTTCGCGCTCCTCATACGCCGAACACTCGGACGCCACACACCGCTTTTCGATCTCAAGGAATACCATTGCTCGTTCCGCCAATCGAATCAGCATGCCTTCACAACCTGCGAAGCCACCGTCAAACTCCACGCCTCCGGTCGCTCCGAATACACCGTGGAGGAGGGCGACGGCCCGGTAAACGCCCTTGATGCCGCGCTGCGCAAGGCTCTGCGGCCTTTTTACAGCTGGATCGATAAAGTGCGCCTCACGGACTACAAAGTCCGCATCATTGACGGCACACGCGGCACTGCGGCCAGAACGCGCGTGCTCATTGTCTCGACCGACGGCAAATCCACCTGGGGAACCGTGGGCGTTTCGGACAATATCATCGAGGCGAGCTGGCTCGCACTTGTGGATAGCTACGAGTTTTACGGCCTGCGCGCCGTGCCCGAGTTGCCTTAAGCTTGCGGATCGCCGTAGAACTTCACTCCCATCTCGATTTTTTCCCGGCCGTTGGCAACACGCCACTTGTTGGAATCGCGAAGCGAGTAGATGCAACCACAGTATTCTTGCTGATAGAAATTCTCGCGCTTTGAGATTTCCAACATGCGCTGCGCCCCTCCGCCTTTGCGCCAATTAAATGTCCAGTAGGTGATGTCCGGATATTTCGCCGCTGCGCGCTCCCCGCAACCATTGATCTGATCCATGTCTTTCCAACGCGAGATGCCGAGACAACTGGAGATGACGGGAAATCCGTTCTCATGCGCATACAGGGCTGTCCTCTCGAACCGCATGTCAAAACACATCGTGCAGCGGATTCCCTTTTCGGGTTCCCACTCCAAGCCCTTTGCGCGCGCAAACCAATTGTCCGTGTCGTAATCCGCATCGATGAAAGCGATGCCCTCCTTTTCCGCGAAACGGATGTTCTCGGACTTCCGCAGTTCGTATTCCTCCCGAGGGTGGATATTTGGATTGTAGAAATAAATGGTGTAGTCAATCCCCGAGGCCGCCATGGCCTCCATCACCTCTCCCGAGCAAGGCGCGCAGCACGAATGCAGCAGGACTTTCTTTTCTCCTCCCGGCGGATTCAGAATAGGCCTCGTGTTCATGGGGCCACTTACTCCTAAATTGCGGCACATTTTACAAGCAGACAAAGGGTCCGGTCTCTTTCAAATACCTCTCAGCAATCGGCAAGCTGGATTTTCCAACCAGAGGGGATAAGCTCGTCTTCCATGAAGTATATTTTCGTGACAGGCGGCGTGGTGAGTTCACTGGGAAAAGGATTAGCGGCTGCATCGCTCGGCACGCTGCTGGAACTCAGGGGCCTCAAAGTCGTCCTTCAAAAACTCGACCCTTATCTGAATGTAGACCCCGGCACGATGAATCCGTTTCAACACGGTGAGGTCTATGTTTTGGCTGACGGAGCTGAAACCGACTTGGATCTCGGTCACTACGAGCGGTTCACAAATTGCGTTCTCACACGGGCAAACAACCTCACAAGCGGCCAAGTCTATGAAACCGTCCTCGGCAAGGAACGCCGTGGCGATTACCTCGGCAAAACCGTTCAGGTCATTCCTCATATCACAGACGAAATAAAATCCCGCATCCGCGAGGTCGGCGCGGATTCCGGTGCCGACATTGTCATCACGGAAATCGGCGGTACTACCGGCGACATCGAGGGCCTGCCTTTCCTGGAAGCCATCCGTCAATTCATTCTGGAAGTGGGAAGCGGCAACGCGATCATCATGCATGTCACCCTCGTGCCATTCATCAAAGCGGCCGGTGAACTCAAAACAAAACCCACCCAGCAAAGCATCGCCAAACTGCGTGAGATCGGTCTTCAGCCACAGGTTTTGATTTGCCGCACCGAGATGCCGCTCATCGAAGAAGTCCGTCAGAAGCTCTCCCTGTTTTGCAATGTGCCTTTGGATGCGGTGATCGAAGCGGGCGATGTCGCCCACACCATCTACGAAGCCCCTCTGAATCTTCGCGAAGAGGGCCTGGATTCGACAGTCTGTCGGCTACTCAACCTGGAAACCAAGGATCCAGACCTTTCCAACTGGAAACGATTCGTCCAGCGCGTTATCGCCCCAAAAAAACGCGTCCGCATCGCGATCGTTGGAAAATACATCGAGCTGCAAGATGCCTACAAGAGCATCTACGAATCTCTCACGCACTCCGGAGCTGCGAATGACTGCGGCATCGATATGGTTCTTGTGGATGCCGAGGACATCGAGATCGAGGGTGCCGAAAAATATCTCCAGGGCGTCGCAGGCATTCTTGTCCCGGGCGGTTTTGGAGATCGAGGCGTCGAGGGGAAAATCAAAGCCGCCCGCTACGCCCGCGAGTCGCGCACCGCGTTTCTCGGGCTTTGCCTGGGCATGCAGGTTGCCACCATCGAATTTGCGCGGAATGTCTGCGGCCTCGAGGGCGCCAACAGCACGGAATTCGATCCAGAAACCAAGCATCCCGTCATCGCGATCTTGGAGGATCAGAAGGATGTCACGGACAAAGGTGGATCGATGCGACTCGGCACTTGGCAGACCAAGATTCTCGAGGGTTCGCTGGCCCACCAGGTTTACGGAAAAACTGAAGCCTCCGAGCGCCATCGCCACCGCTACGAGTTCAACATGCATTACCGCCAGATCCTTGAGGAAAAAGGTTTCGTCATTTCAGGAACCTCCCCCGACGGAAACCTCGTCGAGTTGGTAGAACTCAAGAATCATCCCTGGTATCTGGCCTGCCAATACCATCCCGAGTTCCAGTCCAAACCCAATGCACCACATCCGCTCTTCAAGGCCTTCATCTCGGCCTCCCTCGCAAACGAGGAGTGATCAAGCCCGCCCTGTGCAGGGTCGCTGAGTCGAAAGCCCGCAGCATGGTTTGATTATGGAATCCTTGAAAATAGCCATTCTTCTCGTGCTCGGTCTCGTTTACGTCAGGCTGACTTCGCGGGCGGCGAGGTCCGCCTTGCTGCAAGGGCCTTTCTTCCCCTCTCACACTTGGAGGTGGCCGGAGACACTTCTTACCACAGGAGTCGTTGTTTTTTTTCTGTTGATGGCCATCCCCTCTTTCACAGCCCCTCCCGTGCGGATTGATCTGAAGGCCGTCGAGTCCGCACTCGGGCTCTATGGCTCGATTATTCTTTTTGTCGTTGGATTTCTCGTCTTTCGAAATGTGAATCCCATCGAGGCATTCGGGCTCCGCTGGCGCTCCTGGCCTCAGGGGATTGTAGCGGTCACTATCACGCTGGCCCTTGTCCTTCCTGCGATTTACGCGGCGCAGTGGGTTGGATATTTTTTGTGCGGTCCGGAAACCGATCCTCAGCCCATCGTATCCTTTCTTATCGAGCATCAGAGCCTTCGGGATCGTCTGTCGGTCGTCTTGATAGCCGTTGTCGCGGCGCCGCTCGCAGAGGAGCTCATTTTTCGCGGCTGTCTCTACGGCATCCTCCGGCAAATAGGCGGAAGGTTGCTGGCTATTGCTGTCTCTTCTTTGCTCTTCGCCTTGATTCACGGCCACGCCCCCTCACTCGCCGGACTGATGATTCTGTCCGTGGGTTTATCGCTTTTGTATGAAAAGACAGGCTCCCTTTGGGCACCCATCCTACTCCACGCCGCTTTCAACGGTCTCAGCATTTACGGCACACTCCAGTGGCCGGATCTTATGAAATGAAAGCCTGCGCCGAGGACAAACTCCTGCACGCACTTCTGCGTTTCGTGCCCATACCAAAAAACCAACCGCTCGGCCCGGGCGATGACTGCGCGGCCATCAAATGCGGAAAACCCGGAACACTCATCCTCCTGAAGACAGATTGTATCGCCGAGGATATTCATTTTCTGAGGTCGCACGATCCGGCCAAGGTCGGATGGAAGGCACTTTGCCGTCCACTGAGCGACATTGCCGCGATGGGCGGCTCGCCCGCCGAGGCCCTGATTACATTTTTCTCACCGCCGGACATTGATCCCTCCTACTGGAAGAAATTTTACCGGGGGATCGGCCGTGCCGCACGGCAATTTGGCGTCACCATCGCCGGGGGCGAAATGTCCCGCCAGAAATCCGGGATTGCTGTCTCGGTCATGCTCACCGGCCACATTGATGCCAAGCACCTCCTCACGCGCTCAGGCGGAGAACCAGGCGATCTGCTCTTCGTCACCGGACAGCTCGGCGGTTCAATCGCAGGACATCATTTGAATTTTATTCCCCGCCTTAAGGAGGGTCAGTGGCTCGCTAAAAACACCTACCCGTCCGCTATGATGGATATCAGCGACGGACTTGGGAGCGACCTACCCCGCCTTGCCAGGGCCAGTGGGTGCGGGTTTGAAGTCCATCGCGAGTCCATCCCCCGCCGGAAAGGCGCTGACATCCGCGGGGCTCTCTCCGACGGCGAAGACTACGAATTATTGGTTGCCGTCCCTCCCAAAAAAGCTTCGCTCTTGCAAAAAAAGTGGAAAGCCACTTTTCCTAAGACCCGCCTGACTCAGATTGGCGCGCTGACTCCTCCCCAACCTGCCCCTCCCGACTGGCCAGGAGGTTGGGATCACTTTGAAGGGCCGCCCAAAACAAATCGACGGCGAGAGAGAAAAGAGAGCCAATCGTGAGTTCACGAAATTCGTTCCATCGCGTATAAAGACCTTATCCATGAAAACCCCAAACCTCCTTGAAATCCTTGCCACACCCAGCCCTTCAGGATGGGAAAAAGAAGGCCAACGCCTTTGGATGAAAAATGTGACTCCGCATGCGGACCGTATGGAGTCGGATCCCCATGGAAACGCTTGGGCCGTGCTGGAGGGCTCGGACGCCAAGGCTCCGCGGGTCATGCTGGAAGCGCATGCGGATGAGATCGGATTTATTGTCAGGCATGTCGATGAGAACGGGTTTCTCGCAATCGGCCCGATCGGAGGCTCCGACCGCACGCTGGCGTCGGCCCGGAGGATTCGGCTCTTTGGATCTAAGGGGATCGTTCAGGGGGTTATTGGAAACACTGCGATTCACTTGCGCGACACTTCCAAGGACAAACCGGCCGAGTGGAAGGAGCTCTTTATCGATGTTGGAGCTTCGTCGGCAAAGGATGTCGAAAAACTGGGCCTCCGTGTCGGAACTCCAGCCATTTTCGTCGATGACGCGATGGAATTTTCCGACGGCCTCATCGTCGGGCGCGCCCTGGACAACCGGATCGGCGGGTTCATCCTTGCAAACATTCTCGCCGACCTGCACTCGAACAAAAAACGCCCACACGCCTCCACATATGCGGTCAACGCCGTGCAGGAGGAAATCGGTTGCCGTGGAGCCCAGATGGCCGCGCACCGTATCCGCCCATCTGTCGCGATTGTCTTTGATGTCACACACGCCACGGATACGCCCGGCATCAATGTGAAAGAGCACGGCCTTGTCAAACTGGGCAAAGGTCCAACGATTTCCCATGGCGCGGCGAACCATCCTCTCGTTATGCAGCGCCTCATCGAAGTCGCAGAGAAGCACAAGATCCCGCTCCAGCATGAAGCCGTATCTCGCAGCACCAGCACGGACGCCGATGTGATCTACACAAGCCGCGATGGCGTTGCCTGCGGACTGATCTCGGTCCCGCTGCGCTACATGCACTCGCCGGTCGAAATGATCTCCCTCGAGGATGCCAAAAACGCTGCCAAGCTTGCAGCAGCATTTATTAGAAGCATCGACAAATCCGACACATTCCGAATGCTCGGTTAAAGAGCGCAAAAAAATTGCGGGTGCCGCACTTCAAGTGCGTTCAGCAGCCTGCATCTCGGCGGCAATCGCGCGGAGCGACTCCAGAGGCGATGGGGCGCCGGTGATTGGCCGTCCGATCACCAGATAGTCCGCACCCGCCCGCATGGCATCCCCCGGGGTCATGACGCGTTTCTGGTCACCGACATCGCTTCCCATAGGGCGCACGCCGGGAGTCACAATCACGAGGCTGTTGCCAAATCTTTCACGCAACGGGCGGATTTCGCGAGGGCTCGCGACGATGCCTCGCAGACCGCAGCGGAGGCCCATCTCCGCAAGATGGAGGACTTGCTCCTCGGCGGTGAGGGGAACGCCAACGGCGCGCAGCGACTCGTCATCCATGCTTGTGAGCACACTCACGCCGAGCACGAGGGTGCTTGATCCCTTTGCCGCCGCAACGGACTCGGAAACCATCTGCGGGCCGCCACAAAGATGAATGGTCGTCATATCCACTCCCAAGCGAACAGCGGAATACACGGCCTCGCGGGCGGTGTTGGGGATATCATGAAACTTCAGATCCAAAAAAATCCGTGCGCCGGTGGACTGAAGTTTGGAGACGATCGAGGGTCCCTCGGCGGTGAAAAGCTGGAGGCCGATTTTGAAAAGGCAGCCCTCGCTGGCAAGGGGTTCGACAAGGCGAAGAGCCGAGGATGCGTCGGGCGCATCCACGGCAACGATGATTTTTTCTTTGGCGGATACGGTCATTCGCGGATAGTTCGGAGCGCATGACAATTGACGCCCCAGCCAAAGTCAACCTCACGCTCCGCGTGCTGGGGCGACGAGATGACGGATTCCACGAGATCAAAACTCTCATGGCCCCGATCAGTTTGGCGGATCAACTGGACATCAATCTCCGTGAAGACCATGCCATTCACCTCACATGCAGCGATTCGAGTGTCCCATCCGATGCATCGAACCTTGCCCACCGCGCGGCGGCGGCGTTTTTGAAACACACCGGGCTGAGCTTCGGCGTTGATATCCATATCGAAAAAAAAATCCCCCATGGAGCGGGCCTTGGCGGCGGCAGCAGTGATGCGGCCGCCGTTCTTGTCGCCCTCGACCGCATGCTTGAAACAAACATGCCCGTGGAGGAACTCGAGCATGTTGCTGCAACGATGGGATCCGACATCCCGTTTTTCATTCGCAGGCACCCAGCCATCTGCCGAGGCCGAGGGGAGATCATCGAACCCTTTGAAGGATTGCCCAATGCAGACATCCTGCTGGTGAAGCCCCCGTTTCCGGTTCCCACCCCGTGGGCGTATCAGGCCTGGGCCAACTCGCAAAAACCCTCAGCAACTTTTGAGCCGTTTCATGGTTCCATCTCTCTGATGAATGACCTCGAGGCTCCGGTGTTCTCCAAATATCTTCTTCTCCCCGTTTTGAAGGCTGCGCTGCGCGAGCATCCGAGTGTTTCAGCAGCTCTGATGTCCGGCTCGGGGTCCACCATTTTTGCCATTCTTCGGGATTCGGCCCAGGGAATCGAAGAGTGGATCCACAAGGAATTCGGCGAATCCTTCCAGTGCTTCCGTGCGCGGTTGATCACGGCAAGGGGGGAGCCCCTTTTCTAATGCCGCTCGACGATACCGAACTCATGCAGCGCACGGCTTCGGGTGATGAGCGCGCGTTTGAGGAGCTCATCGAGCGATATCAGATGCTGGTCATCGGCACGATTGCCAAGATGCTTGGGGATGCCAGCACGGCTGAGGACTTGGCGCAGCAGGTTTTCATCCGCGTCTGGCAGGCGGCACCGCGTTACAGGGCCACCGCCAAGTTCACGACCTGGTTGATGACGATCACCCGCAACCTGGTCTTCAACGAAACGCGGCGGCGCGGCCGAGCGCGGCTTTTTCCGATGGAGCATGAGGATGGGACACCGCGCGAGATTCACGATCTTGGGACGGTGGAACCCGGGCATCGACTTCAGGAAAAGGAATTGCAGGACGCCATCGAGATGGCCATCGCCTCATTACCCGAACAGCAGCGCCTGGCTCTGATTCTCCGCCGCTACGAAGAGATGGCCTACGAGGAGATAGCCGCTGTCTTGGAAACGACGGTGCCCTCGGTGAAAAGCCTACTCTTTCGTGCGCGCGAGGCGTTGCGCTCCAAGCTGGCGAAGTTTCTGGACGATTCCTTCTAACTGCGGCCGATGCTGGTGTAGCGGAAGCCGGCGGCACGCACAGTCTCGGGATCGAGGATATTGCGTCCGTCGAAGATGAGCGGTGTGTGCATCACATTGCGGAGTTCCGCCAGATCGACCTTGGTGAATTCCTTCCACTCGGTGGCGATGATGAGGGCCTCGGCGCCTGTGGCTGCCTCGAGCGGCGAGTTTGCCACGCGAGCGCCATCGATCAGTTTAAACTCAAGGGCCTTCTCAGTGCCTTTGGGATCGTAGACGGCCACCTCGGCACCCTCCGATACCAGGTCGCGCACGACATCAATGGCGACAGACGAGCGCACATCGTCAGTGTCTGGTTTGAAGGTGAGTCCCCAGACGGCAACTTTTTTATCCTTCAGCACCCAGAGAGATTCACGGATTTTGTCGAGGAAGCGCGCGCGCTGGCTGAAGTTGATTTTTTCGACTTCTTTGAGAAGTGTGAACGGGACGCCAAGATTTTCGCTGATGGCAATGAAAGCGGCGATATCCTTCGGGAAGCAAGATCCGCCGTAGCCGATACCGGCATTGAGAAAATTGCGGCCGATCCGTCGATCCATGCCGATTCCGTCGGCGACTTTCTCGACATCCGCTCCGCTGGCTTCGCAGATGCGGGCCACCGCGTTGATGTAGGAAATTTTGAGCGCCAAGAAGGAATTGGCAGCATGTTTGATCAACTCAGCCGAGTTGATGTCGGTAACGAGGACCGGTGCCATGAATGGCTCGTAGATTTTTTGCATCAGGGCAACGGCCCGTTCGCTGTTCCCACCGATAACGATACGGTCGGGTTTCATGAGGTCTGGCACGGCGCAGCCTTCGCGCAGGAACTCGGGATTGCTCACCACATCGAACTCCGCGCCGGTCTTGTTGTAGCGGCGGATTGTGTCGGCAACCTTCTCGCCGGTCTTCACTGGCACGGTGCTCTTGTCCACAATGACGCGGTATTGGCCTTGCTTAAGGACGGCTGCAATTTCGCGAGCCACCTTCTCGATGTAGGACAGATCCACGCTGCCATCGGCTTGCGGCGGTGTGGGCACGGCGATAAAAACCACATCGGAATTGTCCACCCCCTCTTCGGTGCTTGTTGTGAAGTGGAGACGCTTCGCAGCCACATTGCGATGGATCAACTCCTCGAGGCCGGGCTCGTAGATTGGCACTTTCCCAGCGAGCAGTTGCTGGACTTTTTTCTCGTTGTTGTCCACGCAGATGACCGTGTGTCCGACTTCAGCGAAGCAGGCACCCGAGACCAATCCGACATATCCCGAACCAATAATGCAGAGTTTCATGTGTTGTTGTGTTGTAAAAAAATCAATCAACCGCTCCGGCGGGCTGATCCGTCGGGCCAGGACTGAAGCCAAAAGGCAGGCTGATCTGGGGCGCGTCCTTAAGAGTCATCATGAGAAGAAACCCAATTTCCTGATCCCCTCCCAAGTTGTCACGCACCTCGGCCCCGAGGGAAGCCACCCAGCTTGTGAGGTCGCGATTGATGAAATAACGCTGGTATTGCATGACCTGTGATTCGAATTCGTATTGTTCGTAGAGGCTCACGCTCCAGTTGTCGTTGATGCGCCAATAGGCGTAGAAATCGAGCTGGCTGTTATCGGAAAAATTGGGATTCCCATCGATGTATCGATGCCCGATGGAGAAGCGGAAATCCCGCGTCGGCATGAAACTCAAGTTGGTGTTGACCTCGGTGAACCCTTCTGTGACCAGAGGAATCTGGGAGGCCATCGAAAGGGCGCTCCACGGAACGGGATTGAACTGAATGACATTGAAGAAGTTCGAAATCGGTGCATCCGAGTAAGGATTTTCCATGTTCACATCCGCGAAGGAATTCAGGGTGAACCACTGGTAGGTGGCATTGTTGCGGCGCGTCTGGAGACGCTGGGAAACGCCGAGGCGCGTGATGTTCCAAGTGTCGAGCGAGTCAATCGCAGTGAATTGCGGGAAGTCGATTGGCAGGAGTTGGGTGGACTGCACAACGCGGTCAAACTGGTAGATGTTTTCCGGACTCTCGCCCATGTTGTAGACACCCGAGTAGTTCAGATACGGTTCGACGACATGACGCAGGCCATCGAGCCCGAGCCAGCGGCTCTGCACCTGCTCGAAGGCACGCGACATTTTGGTGGAAACGGTGACGCCGTAGTTCGCGATGGGGCGGAAGACCCCGCTCTTGGTTTCAAGTGTCGGCGAGGGGTTGTTTAGCGGATTGCTTTCGTCGGTTTGCTCCAGCGTTGTGACTTCGCCTGTGACCGGGTCGATCGCGGTGTTGCCAGTGGCGGGAGCAACAAACGATCCACTTTGGCTGTAATATGTTCCACGAATGCCGGCTTTGGGCGTCACATTCAGCCAACCGAAAAACTTCGAGGGGAGCGACCATTGATGGAAGGTATCGAAGCGTGTGGCGGAGTAGTCTGGAAATTCAGTTTCTCCAAAGGAGGGTTCGTTTGAGAAGGCTCTCCGCAAGGAAGCCACGCCCGATTCGCCATCGTATTGCACGGGCAAGCCGAAGAACGGCTGTTGCTTGAAATCAAATACAAGCTCGGGCTTGCGTTCGGTCACATCCTGAAAATCGTTCAACTGCCAGCGCCCCAGCAGCGTGAGGGTGTAGACCTCATCCCACTTGGTCAACGAGAGGGAACTATCCGGCTGCGGGTCGGTGGCAAATTCACGGCGGTAGAAATCCTCAAGAAAATCGACATCGCTCAGCAGGTTGATATCAGCAGTGCCATAGATGTCGTCTGCGAGAAAAAGCCTCTGCTGGAAGGCCACACGGTAGCGGTTCTTCGTCTTGGTCTCTGCTGGCTCTCCCGGCGCTTCGACAGAAGTCACATCCTGTGTCTCAAAAACATAATCCGTTCGTAGTTTGCCGAAATTGCGATTGGATGGTCCATACTCCATATTCAGATCGAGTCCTGCGGAGGGACCAAATTCCGTTCTTTCTTCAATACGAACCTTGCCATCGATGCCCGGAAAGATGGGAAAACCATAGCCCAGGAGTAAATAGGCACCCCAGCGGGAGTCGTAGCCCGGAAGAAACTCAAAGCCGCTGCTGTTGAGATTTGCGTAAAGATAAGGGAACCAAAAGATGGGTGTCTGCCCAACATAGAGCGCGGAGTTTGTCATGATGACACGACTGTCGGGGTAAAATCGCATCGAGCGTGGACGAACATGGAAGTCCGGCTTCGACGAATCGTGCGTGGTCAGGGCGGCATCGCGGATTCGAAACTCCTTGGGCGAAACGGCGCGAAAATTGAAGGCGCGAAAAAACATCGGGTGCTGGGCCCCGGAGAGTTCGAGAGCCCTCATTTGCTTGCTTTCGAGGTTAAAGAGAGCGCGCTGGGAGCTAAGAACCTGCTCGGGAGTGTAAACTCGAATATTGCCTACCAGCAGGACATCGCGTGTGTCGGGGTTGTATTCCGCATAGTCACAGAAAATGCTGTATTTTCCGTAGTGGATTTGGACATTGTCCTCGGCTATCGCAACGCCTTGGTCGAAACGCGTATTACCATCCGCCGTAATCTCCACGGGCGAGTCGCCGAAGTTGCCGAATTGGGCATAAGCGGGTGTCAGCGCAGCCAGCAGACAGAAAAGGAACTTCCTCATTGAAGGCGCAAGACTAAATACGAGGGTTGGCGATATCAAGAGTGTAGTTAGTCGCCGTAGCCACCTGGATGTTTGACATGCCACGCCCATGCGCTTTCCACGATGGGAACGATGTTTTGGAAACGCGGAGCCCAACCGAGTTCGGCGCGAATTTTTTCCGACGCCGCGATGAGGCGCGGGGGATCGCCGGCACGGCGGGGTTTTTCCACGGCCTTGATGTCGCGCCCCGTAATTGTTTTGCAGGTTTCAATGACCTCGCGAACCGAAGTTCCTCCGCCAGTGCCCAGATTGTAAAAATCGCTCTTTTCGGATTCCACCGCGAGGATGTGGGCCTCGGCAAGGTCGAGAATATGAATGTAGTCGCGGATGCAGGTGCCGTCCGGCGTGGGGTAATCGGTGCCGAAAATATCCACCGACTCGCGCTGGCCGAGGGCGACTTTAAGGATGTTCGGGATGAGGTGCGTTTCGATGCGGTGGTCTTCGCCGAACTTTTCGGAGGCTCCCGCCGCGTTAAAATAGCGCAAGGCGACAAAGGAGAGTTTATGAATCTCGCGATACCAGCGGAGGATCGTTTCGAACATGAGTTTGGACTCGCCGTAGGGATTGATCGGAAGCTGAGGCAGCGACTCGTCGATCGGCATGCGCTCGGGGATTCCAAAGGTCGCGCAGGTTGAGGAGAAGACGAATTTTTTGACCTCAAATTCCACAGCCATGTCCAGAAGGTTGATGCCACAGCACACATTGTTGCGAAAATATTTGGAGGGATTCGTCATCGACTCCCCGACGAGAGCGTTGGCAGCAAAGTGCATGACCGCATCGGGCTTCACCTCCCCAAATGCGTGACGCAAAACTGTACGGTCGGCGAGGTCGCCTTGAAACAAATCCGCCCTGGAATCTACGGCTTTGGCATGGCCCTCGGTGAGGTTGTCGAAAACGGAGACTTCGAATCCTCGGTTAATGAGTTCTTCCACGCAAATGCTGCCGATGTAACCGGCACCGCCTGTAACAAGAATCTTTTTCATATTTTCAAAACAGATTCCCTAAACATTTCTCGGCCTCGCGCCAATCAAATCCCTTCGACAGTTAGCGCGGCGAGCGGCGGTAGATCCAGATGCTCTGAAGAATTGCAAAACTCAAAAGAGTAATCATCACGAAAGATCCTCCATAGCTCACCAAAGGCAGCGGCAGACCGGTGATGGGAGTGAGTGATACAGTCATGCCGAGATTCATGAAAGTATGAGTAAAAAGCAGAACTGTGATTCCTACCGCGAGCAGGCGGCCAAGATCGTCTTCGGCGTTGATAGCTATGCCCAGCATGATGAGAAAAAGCAATGCCAGGGCCGAAATAAGCAGGACGGCACCCAAGAACCCGTGCTGCTCGCCCATGACGGAGAAGATGAAATCGTTATGAACAATCGTGTGCGGCAGAAAACCCAGAGTATTGAGGGAATTCGGAGACTTATAACCCTTCCCCGCCCATCCGCCGGAACCGATGGCGATGAGGGATTGGGTGATGTTCCAGCCATCCCCGAGTGGGTCGGCTTCGGGATCGAGGAAGGTAGTAATGCGGGAGTATTGGTAGGGCTTGAGACCGAAATGCACCACAAGCGGAATGAGTGCCATTCCGATAACCAGTATGAGGATGAGCCAGCGTTTCGGGATGTGGCCGACGAACATCATACCCAGCAGCACCGGCACCCAAACAATGCAGGATCCAAGGTCTGGCTGGATGAGAATCATGAGCCAAGGCGCGCCGACGATGGCACCGCAGCAGAGGATGCGCAAAAAGGCGGGCATGGTCCTTGTATTCGAGAGAAAAAGGCTGAGCGTGAAGATACCGCCGATGATCGCAAGCTGCGAGGGCTGGAAGCTCATGGGTCCGAGATCGAGCCAACTGCGGGCCCCGTAGCGTTTTTCTCCAATGAACATTGTAGCCACAAGACCCAAAATACTGACCACATAGAGAGGAATGGCACCGAAGCGCACCCAGCGGTAATCGATGAGGGACACGATGAAAAACATAGGCAGACAAATCACGATCCAAATGAGCTGGGACTTCGCGAAATTTTGTTCGCGCATCCAAGTCGCGCTGTGGATGGCATAGATTCCGTAAGCCAAGAGGGCAATCATGAGGCCGAAAAGTGGCCAGTTCATTCGCAGAAAATGTCGGAGCAGAGGGTGCATCAGGCGATGGATGGCACGGCTGAGAGGAGAGTCTTTGTGTATTCGTTTTGGGGATCGTTGTAGATCGCCTCGGCACTGGCGGACTCCACGATTTTTCCATGGTGCATGACGAGCACATGGTCGCTGATGTGTTCCACCACAGCGAGGTCGTGAGCGATGAAGAGGTAGGCGATGCCAAACTGCTCCTGCAGGTCTTGCAAAAGGTTCACGATTTGTGCCTGCACGCTCACATCCAGCGCACTCACAGGCTCGTCGCACACGATAAACCGTGGCTCCACGGCAAGGGCTCTGGCAATACCGATGCGCTGGCGCTGGCCGCCGCTGAACTCGTGCGGATAACGCCGCATCATGTCGGGCTTGAGTCCCACAAGGCCCAGCAAATCCCCGACGCGCGCGGTGCGGTCGTTGCGGTTCATTTGTGGAAAATGGATTTCCAGCGCCTCGCCAACAATTTCGCCAATCGTGAAGCGTGGATTCAGCGAGCCGAAGGGATCCTGAAAAATCATCTGCATTTCACGGCGGAGTGGACGAAAACTCCGTTCCGATAGCGGCAAAATATCGCTCCCTTTGTAGAGAACACGGCCCGAGGTGGACGCGATGAGTTTGAGGATCGTGCGGCCGACAGTCGTTTTTCCACTCCCGCTCTCACCGACCAAGCCCACTGTGCATCCCGCCTCGACGACAAATGAAACATCATCCACCGCTTTGATGTCTCCCACCTTGCGTCGCAATACTCCTCCCAGCACGGGAAACCATGTTTTTAAATTCTGAACCTCCAGCAAAGGCATGGGAGATGATGGCACAAAAATAGAGGAATTGTCATCTGCCATCATGGGAAAACTCGAGCCATGGTTTCAAAAAAAACTCTCCGTGAGGAGTGGACCCCACGGAGAGAAATAAAAAAACAGAGCTTGGAAATTATTTTACAAGACCGGCGGCCGCCAAAGTTTTGTAGGCACCGTTTTTCGAGATCGTCTTGAAGGCTCGGGCAGTGGCCTTGACCGTAACGAACTTTTTGAGCTCGGGAACCCAGACGCGTTTGGTTTTAAGGTTTGGCACAAAGTAGCGAGCTGTCACGGCTGTGACATGCATACCGATGCCGCCTTTTTTCTTCGCGAGACCGCGACGGTGGATTTTGGATCCGCGAACGGGCTTGGCCCCTGTGATGCTGCACTTTCTAGACATAAGATGGACAGCCGAAGGTAGGGAAACTTGATGGGGAGTCAACACTTTCGTTCATATTTCTGATATTTGACGATTCCCCTTGGCACGCTCGAGTCTCAGCGCATTGGCAATGACGCATACGGAACTCACACTCATAGCGGCACCTGCCCAGATCGGGCTCAGCAACAAGCCGAAGACTGGGTAAAGCGCGCCGGCGGCGATCGGTATTCCGACGGTGTTGTAAAGGAAAGCCAAGAAAAGATTCTGTCGGATATTCCTCATGGTATCGCGACTCAAGTGGATGGCCCGCACGATGCCGAGGAGATCACCCCTCACAAGAGTGATGCCTGCGCTTTGGATGGCGATATCTGTTCCATTTCCCATGGCGATGCCGACATGCGCCTCACTGAGTGCCAGGGCGTCGTTAATGCCATCGCCAGCCATGGCAATGCGTTCGCCATTGGTGCGAAGCTTTTTGATAAAAGCCGCCTTGGCGAGGGGTTCGATGCCGGATTCAAAGGAGTCCAAGCCAAGTTGCCGCGCCACTGCGGCAGCAGTGCGTCCGCTGTCACCCGTGAGCATCGTGATTTTCAGGCCCATTTCCTGAAGGTCTCGCAGGGCAAGGGGAGTGGTTGGTTTTATGGGATCGACGACAGCCATCAACCCAAGCGCTCGCCCATCCGCTGCAAAAAAAAGAATCGATTTGCCGTCCTCTTGAAGCTTCACAGCCCGGGATTCAAGGGGTTCCAGGCCATCGACATTTTCATTCCGCAAAAAATCCGCCTTTCCAATGACGACTTTACGACCTGCGATGTCACCGATCACCCCGCCGCCGGACACAGAGCGGAAGTTGGAGGCGGGTAAAAGCGGAAGGCCCTGCGCGGCTTGGACGACGGCATCGGCGAGGGGATGCTCGCTGCCCTGCTCGAGGGATGCCGCGAGTTGAAGCATTTCCTTTGAATCCATCCCGTCCACCGGAATCAAATCAACAAGCCGGGGACGCCCCTCGGTGAGAGTGCCTGTCTTATCCACCACAAGGGTCGTGATTTTTTCCAATTCCTGAAGTGTGGCAGCATCCCGCACTAAAACTCCCTCGCGGGCGCCGCGACCCACGGCAACCATGATGGACATCGGGGTGGCAAGTCCAAGCGCGCAGGGGCATGCGATAATGAGGACAGCCACGGCATTAACGACGGCATAGGTCAGCCTCGGCTCGGGTCCGATCCAGATCCAGACGATGAAAGTGAGAAGCGAAACAGCCAAGACAAGTGGAACAAAAAATCCGGCTACCTTGTCGGCAAGGCCTTGGATCGGGGCGCGTGTGCGCTGCGCATCCGCGACCATTTGCACGATACGGCCGAGAAGCGTGTCGGCTCCTATGCGCTCGGCCCTCATGACGAACGAACCCGCTCCGTTAAGCGTCCCAGCTGAGACCTTATCGCCCTGGCTTTTCTCAATCGGCAGCGACTCACCGGTGATCATCGACTCGTCAACGCTCGAGCGTCCTTGGATCACCAACCCATCAACCGGAACACTGCCCCCTGGCACAACGCGCAGCCGATCACCGACCTGAACCTGAGCCAGTGAGATTTCCACATCCCCGGCATCCGTAAGCTTTCGTGCGACGGGTGGGGCAAGATTCAAGAGGGCCCGAACCGCGCCACCTGTCCTGCCACGGGCACGCAGCTCAAGAACCTGCCCGAGAAGAATGAGCACAAGGATGACCGCCGCCGACTCGAAGTAAACGGGCACCTTGCCAGCATGTCGCATGGCATCGGGAAAAAAATCTGGGGCCAGCATGGCAGCGGCGCTCATGAAAAATGCCGCGCCAACGCCAAGGGAAATCAGTGTGAACATATTCCAATGCCCACTAAAAAGAGAGCGCCAGCCCCGAAGGAAAAAAGGAAGTCCGCACCAACCCACCACAGGAGCGCTGAGAAGAAACTGCAGCCAGCGCGAAGCGTCGCTGTCCCCGAAGGCCGAAGTGGCAGGAACAAGATGCGCCATCGCCAACAGAAAGACCGGCAAGCCGAAAAGGACGGACACCACAAGGCGCCGCGTCATATCCTGCACTTCCCCTCCCCCGGAGTCATCCGCCGCGGTATCAAGGGGCTCAAGCGCCATGCCGCACTTGGGACAATCACCAGGCCGCCCCTGCCGCACCTCGGGGTGCATCGGACAGGTGTAGATGGCATTTTGACCAATCGGCTTTGATTCTGTCTGGGGCTGCAAAAATTTTTGCCGGCAATGCTCGCAACAAAAATAAAACTCCTCGCCTGCGCGCTCGCCGCGAAGTCCCGTAGACTCGTCCACCTCCATGCCACAGACCGGATCGATTGCCATTTGCAAAAATCTCGGTGATTCCACCCACGAAAGCGAGGCGGGGATAAAATCTCAGGGCTTTAAATTTGCCCGGGCTTGAAGCTCCGCCTGGCGCTTCTGGAGCGAAACCTCCACTGCTGTTTGAAGCTCTTTTCGAGTGAATGGTTTGAGGATGTATTCAAAAGGCCCGGCAAAAACCGAACGCTTCATGGTTTTATCATCCGCATGAGCCGTCAGGAAAACAACCGGTGCACCAGTCCGGCCCCGTATGGCCACGGCGGCGGTGATGCCGTCGAGCACGCCCTTCAGGGTGATGTCCATGAAGACGACATCCGGGCTCAACTCGCCCGCGGCGCGGACGACATCCTCGGCGGTATCCGTGATCCCCACCACCTCGTAGCCGAGCGAGACAAGTTCGCTCTTTAAAGCGGTGGCGATGATCGCCTCGTCCTCGGCGATCAAAATGCGTGTTGGTTCCATGTTAGGAATGTCGCCTGGCAGCGTCTGTTTTCAAGGTGGACTCAAGGGAAAACCCCACCACCACGCGAGTTCCGCCGCCCTCGTTGATGGAAAAGACCGCTTCACCACCAATCTGCCTTGCGAGTGCCTGCGCGAGATTCATGCCCATGCGGCCACTTTTCAGGCTATCGAAATGGACGGGGAGTCCGACTCCGTTATCGCTGATGACCATGCTGTTTTTGTCGCCTCCGTGAAGCTCGACGCGGATCGTTCCTGTCTTGCGGCCTGTGAATCCGTGTTTCAGAGAATTCAAAAGCAGCTCGGTGGCAAGCAAACCGAGGACTTGTGAAGTATCCACATCAAGCTCCAGCGGATCGATACTCGTCTCGAGGGTCAATTGGCATCCGGTGGGATTGTGAGAATGCAAAAGTGTTTCCCCGATCTCAGCGAGATTCTTCCCAAATTCAATTCGCTGGAGGTTGCCAGAGGTATAAAGTTGCTCGTGCAGGCGGGCCATGAATTGGATTCTCTCCCGGCACTCGGAAAAAATCTCGGCCGCCTCGGCATCCTTCAACTTGGAGGCCTGCAGCAGAAGCACGCTGGAAATGATTTGAAGGTTGTTTTTCACCCTGTGGTGGATCTCTTTCAAAAGCGTCTCCTTTTCCTCAAGGCTGACTCGACTTTTTTTCTCAGCCTCGCGATGTCGGTAGAGCCCACGCAGAATCACCGTCAAGGCAAGCCCCGCAATGGCCAACGCCAGCACACCGCTTGCCAGCATGGCATACATGAGCCGCTCGGATTCATTTTTCCGCTCCAGGATCCGCGACTGAAGGATTTCATGCTGGTCGGAAACAAATTTCTGAAAGGCCGCGGTGATCTGCTGCATGACCAAATCGCCTCTGCGGTGAATCGGGTTCTGGCCGCCCGAGCCTGTCTCGTAGGCCATGTGGGACTCGTTCAAGAGGTCCAGCCAACGACGGATCAGCTCTCCAATCCGGTCGAGTGTGTGGAGCATTTTCTCCTCACCAGCGGCGCTTCCCAGCAGGTTCGCAAAACGCTCATCCATGATTGTGGCCGACTTTTTCAAATACTCGTCGCGCTTCGCGGAATTCCCCGTAATGACGTAGCTGCGGAGTGAGGACTCTGCTGCCCTGAGCTCGAGTTGCACATCCTTCGCCAGATCAAGTTGTCCATGTTTCAAATCCACCCAAACGATGGAATCGATAAGATTTTGGCTCGTCAGATGTGAGAACCAATTGTTCGCCGCGAAGAGTAGAATAAAAATGGCGAAGGCCACTGTCACAATGGCCTCAAGGCTTTTTTTGGGAATTTTCGGAACGAATTCTTTCATCCGGATACTTCGTGGAGCAGCAAAACATCCGCCAATTCGGCCCGATCGCAAATCGAGGTGAAACCCGAGAGCCTTCAGCAATCGCGCATGACATCGAACCCATGAAAAAAAAGGCCCAAGTAGAGGTTGCCGCTACACCGCAGGCCTTGAACAACGCCGATCATCAACGATGCACCTGTGTGGTTTTGCGAAAAGCTTTGGGATTCCCTCGCGCACACTGTGGAGCAGATCATCCAAGCTACGCGCAGCGGCTCAACTTTCGAGAATCGGCGGGCAACTGCAGAAGACATGGCGGTCGCCGTGGACATTGTCGATACGGGCGACGCTGGGCCAGAATTTGTGCTGGCGGAGCCATGGTGCAGGCCAGGCGGCTTGGGAGCGCGGATACGGGCGCGTCCATTCATCGCTGGTGACACATGCGGCCGTGTGCGGGGCGTTTTTGAGCGGGTTGTTGACGCGGTCGAGCTTGCCGGATTCGATGGCGACGAGTTCCGCATGGATCGCGAGCATGGCGTCGCAGAAGCGGTCGAGCTCGGCCTTGGACTCGCTCTCGGTGGGCTCGACCATGAGGGTTCCAGCAACAGGCCAACTCATCGTGGGGGCGTGGTATCCAAAATCCATGAGGCGCTTGGCGACGTCCTCGACTTCGATACCGGCGCGTTGTTTCCATTCGCGCAAATCCAGGATGCACTCGTGAGCGACGCGACCGGATTTGCCTTTGTAGAGAATCGGGAAATGCCCGCCGAGTCGTGCGGCGATGTAGTTGGCGTTGAGGATCGAGACGGCCGTGGCATCGCGGAGGGCGCGCGGGCCCATCATGGCAATATACATCCAGGAAATGACCAGAATGCTCGCACTGCCGAGGTGTGACTGCGACACGGGGCCTACGGCGTTGCCTTTTTTCAGCGGATCGCCGGGAAGGAAAGGCGCGAGGTGCTCGGCGACGCCGATAGGACCTACGCCGGGCCCACCACCACCATGAGGAATGCAGAACGTTTTGTGGAGATTCAGGTGGCAGACATCGGCTCCGAAATCGCCCGGACGACACAAACCGACCTGTGCGTTCATGTTGGCGCCGTCCATGTAAACCTGCCCACCGGCGGAGTGGATGATCTCACAAATATCGCGAATTCCCTCCTCGAAGACGCCGTGGGTCGAGGGATAGGTCACCATAATGGCGGCGAGGTTGTCGCTGTGGAGATCGGCTTTGACTCGAAGTTCGGCGAGATCGATGTTGCCGCTGGCGTCGCAGGCGACGGGGACGACCTTCATACCAACCATCACGGCACTGGCGGGGTTGGTGCCGTGCGCAGAGGTCGGAATGAGGCAGACGGTGCGGTGAGCGTCGCCTCGGGACTGATGATAAGCGCGGATGGCAAGGAGACCGGCGTATTCGCCTTGGGAACCCGCATTTGGCTGGAGCGAGACGGCGGCGAATCCCGTGATTTCGGTGAGCCACTCCTCAAGCTGGCGCGCCATTTTTTGATAGCCGAGCGATTGATCGGCGGGCGCGCAGGGATGGAGGGCGGAGACCGACTCCCATGTCACCGGCAGCATCTCGGAGGTGGCGTTGAGCTTCATCGTGCATGAGCCGAGAGGGATCATCGAAGTTGTGAGCGAGAGGTCTTTCGCCTCCAAGCGCCGGATGTAGCGGAGCATCTCGCTCTCCGTGTGGTAGGCATTGAAAACCGGATGCGCGAGGAATGGCGAAGTGCGGCGGGGTGTTTCGGCAAGGGATTCCAAAAAGGCGGCGCCGAAAATTTTCAGGAGCGGCTCGATGCTGGTCGTGGTTTCGTCGAGCGAAATGGCGATCGTGGATTCATTGAGCAGGCGGAGGTTGACTCCCTCGCTCGCGGCACGGGCGACCAATGCGGAGGCGGACTCGTTTTTAGGAGTCACGCTGACCGTGTCGAAGAAAGCCGCATGGTGCACCGTGTGGCCTGCCTTTTTGAGCGACTCGGCGAGATTTGCAGCATGGCGATGCACACGCTCGGCAATGGCGCGCAAGCCCTCGGGGCCGTGGTAAACGGCATACATCGAAGCCATCACAGCGAGTAAAACTTGGGCCGTGCAGATATTGCTGGTCGCCTTGTCGCGGCGGATGTGTTGTTCGCGCGTCTGGAGGGTGAGGCGTAGGGCGGGATTGCCGGCGGCGTCCTTCGAAACACCAACGAGACGGCCGGGAAGGCGGCGCTTGTGTTCGTCGCGCGTGGCCAGAAAAGCGGCATGCGGACCGCCAAATCCAGGCGCCACACCGAAGCGCTGACTTGATCCAATGACGACATCCGCACCGCATTCGCCGGGTGGCTTCAAAAGAGTGAGCGCCAGCAAATCTGTGGCGACAATCGCCAGCGCGCCGGATGCATGGGTGCGGGCGACGATATTTTCCAGATCGCAAATCGAGCCGTCAGTGGCGGGGTATTGGAAAAGGGCGGCGAAAACAGATTCCTGAGGGCCTTGCTCGGCGGAACCAGTCAGAATCCGGATGCCAAGCGGCTCGGCGCGGGTTTGCAGAACGGCGAGAGTCTGCGGATGAACATGGTCCGCCACGAAGATCGCGTCACCGCCTTTAATGTCCTGACACAGCGCCATGGCCTCGGCGGCGGCGGTGGATTCGTCGAGCAGGGAGGCATTGGAAATCTGCATCCCGGTCAGGTCGCAAACCATCGTTTGGAAATTCAGGAGCGCCTCGAGGCGACCTTGGGCAATTTCCGCCTGATACGGTGTGTAGGAGGTATACCAACCGGGATTTTCGAGAATATTTCGACGAATGACCGCAGGCGTGTGCGTACCATAAATCCCCATACCGAGGTGGTTCGTGGCGATTTGATTCTCGGCCATGATCGCTTTCAACTCAGCCAAAGCCTCCTCCTCCGAGCGGGCAGCGGGGAGATTCAAATCGCGCTGCAAGCGAATCGCCGGAGGCACGGTCTCGTCGATCAGCGCATCCAATGACGGCGCACCGATCGCGGCGCAGATGGCTTCGATTTCAGGGAATGAGGGGCCGATATGGCGGTTGGCGAATGCGGTCATGTTAAAAAAGTAACGATTGGCGATCAGTGTGAGTTGTTTTTTAAAGCCCCTTACAGACAAACAAACTCCACCTTGGCCTCAACGAGGCGGGAGGCGATGGATTCCAGATTTGGCACGGGTTTGATGGAGGGCGGTCTGAAGGGCTTCCGCTTGGTTGAGGGCGATATCGTTTTGTCGGATTTTTTCAGTGGGCGTGAGTCGAAGGTTTTCGTCGATCAGGGAAATATCGATGCCATAGGCCTCGGCGCGTTGAACGGCCGTCATGTGCTTGGTGGCTTCGCGAAAATCCTCGAACTCCGCGAGGGTCATGCTCCGATCTGTTCCCGGTAGGCGGCGGCGTCTTTGAGGGCGGCGAGTTCGGCGGCGTCGGCGATGCGAACTTTAAAAATCCAGCCCGCGCCGAAGGGATCGGTGTTGAGGAGCGAGGGATCGGCTTCGATGGCCTCGTTGCGCTCGATGACTTCGCCAGTGACCGGCGCGTAGATGTCGCTGGCGGCTTTTACGGATTCCACGACAGCGGCGACATCGCCGGCTTTCACGGTTTTCCCGATGGCTGGAGGCTCGGCAAAAACGATGTCGGTGAGTTCGGCTTGGGCATGGTCGGTGATGCCAACCAATCCGGTGTTGCCTTCGACGAGAATCCACTCGTGGGAGGCGGCATAGCGCAGGTTTTCAGGAATGTTCATGGTTTTTTGTAGAATGGTTTTTTGACAACTTGGGCGCGGAACCGGCGGTCTCTCACTTCGATTTCGACTTCCTGCCCAATATCGCAGTAGGCAGGCGGCATGTAGGCCATGGCGATGCCGTAGCCGAGGCTCGGAGAAAGGGCACCGCTCGTGGTCTCAGTGACCGGCTCGCCGTTGACATAGATTTTGTAGTGCGGGCGCACGGGCGGAGCTTTATCGAGAACGCGGAGGGCGCAGAGCTTGTGGGGAAGGATGGATGTCTTTTGGGCAATGAGGACATCGCGGCCGATGAAAGCGGGCTTTTTGAGATCGACGAAGAATCCGAGCCCGGCTTCGAGCGGAGTGCGGTCCGGCGAGAGGTCGGAACCGTTGAGTGGATAGCACATTTCAAGGCGAAGCGTGTCACGGGCACCGAGACCACAGGGCACTGCTCCCGCATCGAGGGCGGCGTGCCAAGCAGCGGCAGCCTCGGTGGCAGGCATGACCCATTCGAATCCCGCCTCGCCAGTGTAGCCTGTGGTAGCAATGAACGCCCGGCCGGGCTGGATTTCCTCGACCCGGTTGCGTTCTGTCGGCATGGGGCGCTGAAAAAGCTTTTCAAAAACAGAGGCTGCTTGCGGGCCTTGGATTGCCAACGCGGCAAAATCCTTGCTGCGATCCGTAAAATCAACGCCCGGCGCGGCATGTTTCTGTAGCCAAGCGGCGTCCTCCGGGATTTTGGCGGCATTCACGATGAGGAGATAATTTTCTTCGCCGAGGCGGTAGGCGATGAGGTCGTCGATCACGCCGCCGCGCTCATTGAGGAGAATGGTGTATTGGGCGTGGCCGATCGGAAGTGAGGAAAGATTGTTTGTGAGCAATCCATCGAGCCAAGCCGTGGCCCCAGTGCCGCTCACGAAAAACTCGCCCATGTGCGAGATGTCGAAAACCCCGCAGGCCTCGCGAACGGCTTTGTGTTCTTGGAGGATTCCGGTGTATTGCACGGGCATTTCCCAGCCTGCGAACTCGACCATACGGCCGCCGGTGGCAAGGTGTTGGTCGAAGAGTGGTGTTCGCATATGAAGAGCGAAGTATGAGTAAAGCGATGCCCTGCGCGAAGGATTTTTTTGCAGATTACTCGACGATATCTTCGAGCGGAATGACCTGTCCCTTGGCAAGATTGCTCGTTGCGCAGCCGCGTTTGGAGGAGGCGATGAAGTCGAAGAATTCCTGGGCCTCGGGGCCCCATTCCGACTCGCGGGCCTTTTCAAGCGCGGCTTTCACTGGCATATCGCTTCTAAAAACGAGTTTGAACGCGCGGCGGATTTCCGTGCGCGTTACGGCTTTGAAGCCCGCTCGGCGCAGGCCGATGATGTTGATGCCCGACAGAAGATTGAAGAGCTGGGCCATCGAAAACGGAGGGATGTCTTTGTTGAACTGCGAGCCTCCGGCGATCATGGCACGCTTTCCCACACGAACGAATTGATGGAAAACCGCACCGCCGCCGAGAACAGCTCCATCGCCAACCTGCACATACCCACCGAGCAGGCAGTTGTTCACGATCACGACCTCATTGCCGACCTGCACATTGTGCCCAAGATGGCAGCCGACCATGAGGAAACACTTGTCGCCCACACGCGTCTCGGTGCCTTCTTTTGTGCCGCGATGGATCGTCACATATTCGCGGATGCGGTTGTGGTTGCCGATGACCACCGAACTTTTGATCTCGGGTGAGTGGGCGTAGTCTTGAGGCGGCGCGCCAATGATGGCGCCGTAGCCCACAGTGTTGCCTTCGCCAAGTGTCGTGTCTCCATCAATGACGGCGTGCGCATGGATTACACAGCCCGCTCCGATGACTGCCCCCGCTCCGATGATGGCTCCAGGACCGACTTCGACATTTTCGCCCAGACGGGCTTCGGGTGAGACGATGGCTGTGGGATGGATTTTCATATGATGCCTGCTTCCTTGAAACTGAAATAGGGAACGCGACCACCATCCGGCGAGCCAAGAATGACATGGTCGATGAGATTAATTTGGAGGAAATGCGCGCCTTCTTTCAAATTGCGCGTTATCCGGTAGTCCGCAGCACTCGGCGAGGGATCGCCACTGGGATGGTTGTGCACGACGGCAACGGCGAACGCACTGTGGACAAGAGCCTGGCGGAAAATTTCCCTCGGATGCGCGATGCATTCGTTGAGCGAGCCGAGGCTGATTTCCTCGATGCAGATGAGGCGGAGCTTCGTGTCGAGGAGAAGAACCCGCAGCGACTCCTGCCGCATGGCCATGAACTCGCGGCCGAAGAAATCGAATATCCGCTCCGCCGTGTCGAGGACCGGCGAGAGGGTCTTGCCGCGGGCGAGGCGCTTGCCGATCTCAAAGGCGGCCGCCATTTCGAGGGATTTGGCGGGCCCGATGCCTTTGGCCTGGCGGCGGATTTCCTTGGGTGTGCAGCGGGAGAGTGGGGCAAAGCCACCGCAGTCGCGCAAGAGGTCGCGTGCCACGGCGAGTGCGTTTTTTCCAGGAAGACCGGTGCGAATGAAGATTGCGAGCAGTTCGGCGTCGGAGAGCGCATCGAAACCATGGCGCTCGGCTTTTTCGCGCGGACGCTCGTCCATGGGCATTTCCTGAAGGCGTGTGGATTCCACAGGAGCAGGCTAACCTGCATCCTGCGACAAAGGCGAGCCTCAGTGGATTTCCACGGGGCATTTCGGCATAGCCCGCAGAAAAGCACGCCCATACGGCTTCGACACGATCCGGCTGTCGAGGATCACAATAGTGCCAGTATCGGTCTTGCTGCGAATGAGGCGGCCCACGCCTTGGCGGAGTTTGAGGATCGCCTCGGGCAGCGAGTAGTTTTCAAACGCCCGCCCACCTTCAGCCTCGATGGACTCCAGACGCGCCTCGGTGAGCGGGTGGTCGGGTGTGGTGAAGGGCAGTCGGGTGATGATCACACTGGAAAGCGCCTCGCCCGGCACATCAACTCCGGTCCAGAAACTGGAGACACCGAAGAGGATGCTGTGCGGGTTTTCCTTGAACTCCGCCACCATCCGCTGCGTTGGCATGCCCCCGCCCTGCACGAGAAGTTGCCAGCCTCTCTTCTCGAAAACGGGCTCCACCAATTCCGCCACCGAGCGCATTGTCTGGTAGCTCGTAAAAAGCACAAACGCGCGCGCTTCGCTTTTTTCGGTGAAATGGGCGATCCACTTGGCGAGCGAGGCTTCGTAATCCGGGGCCTTGGGATCGGGCATCTTCTCGACAAGGTGAAGGCTCATCTGTTTCTCGTAGTCGAAGGGACTCCCGATCTGGAGGGCCGGCACATCCTCGGCTCCCACGCGGTTTCGGAAATACGACAAATCCGGCGCGCCAGTGGAAAGCGTCGCGCTGGTCAGCACGGTGCACGCGCCCTCGCGAAAGATCAGGCGCCGGAGGGCATCGGCGAGGTTCACGGGAGCGGTGCGCAGGGTGCAGAACTCCTCCGTGCGGCCGTATTGCTCCACCCAATAGACATGGTCGGGCTCCTCGAGCGCGAGAAAGTCCGTAATCGCCCCGCGCGCCTCACGCAGCTTGCGGGCAGCCTCTTGGAGTTCGGAGGTGTGGGTTTCATCGTCACATTTTCCCGCTTCGATCCCGATCAACTCGCCAAGACGCGCCAAGGCGCCACACACCTCACCACCCTCGGCAAGGCCTGCTTCACGAACCCGGAACTCCCTGCCTTTTTTGAAATGGCATTGTTTGGTGACCTGCTGAAAAAAGCTGTCCGCCACTGGCAGGACATCGCTCACCGCGCGACACGCGGGCCCGTTTTTGAGCATCTGAAAGAGTCCTTTTTTGCTACGCGGGTTGTAGAGGCGCTGAATGACGCGACGCAGGCCGAGTTGGGACACCTCCATGCCGATGTGGCGGGCGGCGACCTCTTCCATCGTGTGGGCCTCGTCGAAGATCACAAAGTCATTTGCAAAAAGAAGCCCGCCTGTGCGGTTCTCGGCGTCCTCCACACCATTCAGCAGCGTGAAAAACAGAGCATGGTTGAGGACGACCATTTTCGCATTGGCCACGCGGCGTCGGAGGTTTTGATAAAAACACCCGCTGCCGGGGCCACATGTCTTCGGGGTGCAGAGATGCTGCTCGCTGCGCACCTCCTCCCACACGGTAGGATCCGGTTGCTCCAGAAAATCACTCAACGAGCCGTCCTTCGTCTGCATGCTCCACTCGCGGATCCGCTCCAAGTCGGCATGCTGGGGCGTGGAGAACAATTCCTTCGACTGCGTGAGCGCACGGGCCAAGCGCGTCGTGCAAAGGTAATTCTGCCGGCCTTTCAGCAGCACCGCCTCAAACTCATCGGGAACGATTTTTTGCACAAGCGGAATGTCTTTGAACATGAGCTGCTCCTGGAGAGCGATCGTGTGGGTGCAGATCACCGCCTTGCGCTTCGTCCTCACAGCATGCAGCACGGCCGGCACAAGGTAGGCGAGGGATTTTCCAACGCCCGTGCCCGCCTCGACCACCAGATGCCCGCCGGTCTCGATCGTTCGAGCCACTGCTCCAGCCATTCGCTGCTGCTCGGCGCGGTATTCAAACGACGAAGCTCCCGAGAGAATGCCCGTCTCGGAAAAAATCTCCTCCACTTCCCGTTGGAAAGACGACGCCACACCAACCTCAAATTCCTCCCGAATCGAAATCATTGCAGCAATTTAGAACGCCACGAAAAGCAATCAAGACCTCCTCAGCGGGACAGCTCGTTTGGAGAGGCTATTTCCCCACCGAGCGCGTGGTGATCGTCGGAGGTGGCAGGTCTTCAGGAAGGCCGATCGGCTCCACGGGTCCCTCCTCCTCATCTTCCTGGATCAGCGGCTGCCCTTGCGCATCCATGAGACGGGCGGTGACGAAAACGATGAGGTTTTTCTTGATCTTCTGATCTACATTTGAGCGGAAGAGACGCCCCGCCAGAGGAATGTCTCCAAGGATCGGCACTTTATCGTTCACCTTCTGCACATCCTCACGAATCAGCCCGCCGAGAGCCACCGTCTGACCATCCCAGATGCTCACACTTGTGGTCACCTTGCGGACAGAAAAGATTGGCTGGTTGATAATATTGGGCGTGAGAATAAAAGTTCCGATGCCCGAAGGATTTCCTGCCAAAATGAGATTCGGGTCGTATCTCGGACCCACAATGGGCGATCCGTAGTTAACGAACCCATCAAACTCCACAACTTCAGGCGAGAGCGAGAGATCGATAGTGAAATTATCCGCACCGACTTGCGGTTCGACTTCCAAACTTACACCGAGGTCTCTTTTCTCAAAAGCTGATGGCGTCGAGGGTGTCACCGCTCCACTGGTAACCACAATACCAGCAGCGCCTTGGGCATTTCCGCCTTGCACCCCCCCTGTTACAGGCGGCGGCACCTGCGGTGGGTTGAACTCTGTGGGATATGGGAATTCGCGAATCACCTTGATCGTGGCTTTGATGCCGCTTTTAGTGGTCACCTTGGGAGCGGACATCAGATCGACGCCTTTTTGTTGGCTAAGAGCGCGGATGACCATTTGAAATTGTGGGTTTGTGAAAACCCCTGCTATTCCAAGCACACCTGGCGAAGCCACATTCGTGCCTTGGGGGATTCCTCCCAGCAGAGCATTAATGCTATTGGCGGTGATGGCTGAATTATAGCTGGTTCCAATGCCGTTGCGATTTCCGGCAGTGAGCGGATTTGAGGCCACATCTCCAAAAGGATAGTTCTCATAGTAGGCTGTTGAGAGCTCTTGCCCTCCCGCTCGTGTTCCGCCGTCGCCGTAAACCCCGCCTCCGATGGAAAAAGGCCCCAGCATCCAATCGAAGCCGAGTTCATTCAGATTATTTTGGGAAATTTCCACAAACTTCGATTCGATTTCAACCTGTATAGGAGCCACTCCGGTCGCCCCCTCCACGATGGTATCGATCAAATCCACGGCAGCCTGAGTGTTTCTCACGATGAGCTTGCTTCCCGAAGCGACATATTGGGCAAATGCACCAGCTGGAAACGGAACCCCCTGCTCGGTAAAATATTGTGTGGCATTGCGGCGACCAGTGATGCGTGTATTGGCATCCCCTGCCCCCTGTCCACCGGGGAGTGGACCGGAAGGAATGCTCTCTCCGGACGAGGCGGGGATAAATCCGGGTGGCACGCGGTATTCTTTGGTGACCAAATCTTCGGTATTCTCGGTGATGGGGATGATAGAAACTGCGAAGGGCTCGATTTTATACTTCAGATCGGCAAGTTCGGTCAGGTAACGAACAGCCTCGATGAGGGGAACATTTTTTAAGGAGAGGGAAATTTTAGTATCTTCGGTGACAGTGGGTTCTGAAGAGGCGCCTCCGGCGGCCGGTTGTCCATCAGCGGAGGGTGTCGTAGTGGGCGGCGAGGCCAATTTCAGCACAATATTGACCCCTTTCTTCTTGGGGTCGTCGGTGCTCGTATCAAGTTGACGGCTCTTTTGTTTTAAAATATCAACCACTTCACGGATCGAGGCATCTTCGAGATCAATTTTATCTATGACGATTTTATTGAGTTTATTATTGATGGCATCCTTAGATCCGGCAGCAGCGTTCCCACCGAAGGCGGAGCCCCCCGTGTCACGACCGGAGGATTTGAGGTTCTTGACCGGGCGCTCCCACGCGCGGTCTGTGAGCCAGAGCATGCGGCTGCGTGTTTCATTGTAAGCGCTGTCGTAATATGCCTTGCGCTGTTTGTTGACTTTTTCCATCCCACTGCGTGCGGCGATGCTATACGGATCAAGATTGAGGACTTGTTCGTAGCGTTTGGTGGCAAGATCATTGCGCCCAGTAGCATAGTATCCCTCAGCCTGATTGAGTAGCGCGGATACCTCCTGGCGCTTTGAGGCAAACGCTGGAGATACTGTGCGGTTGTAGTATCCAGGTTGCTCCAGATTTGCGAGGAGTTGAACGGCGGGTTTGTAGGAGGGATTTATGTCCGGAGATAAAATAGTCTTGGCAACATTCTCCGCCTCTTGGTAACGATTGGCGTAGTCGATTCCGGCCTTGCTGAAATCCAATAAGAGAGCAGACCGCCTACCCTTTGTGGCCGATCCCATTTGAGTCATTTGGATCGCTTGCAGGTAATTGGCATAGGCACCCTCGCGGTTTTTGTCAGCTTGGTCACGGCGGGCCTTGATGACAAAATCTTCTGCTCGCATCGACTCCTCTTGCCGCTTAAGGATTTCACGCTCGGCGAGGCTCACCAAGTCTGTCTCTGCGCAGACTGGAATCTGTGAGGTTGCGAGGATAAAAACCAAAACAGCACCCAAGAAGGCAGGGTGGGCTTTGGAATACGCTGGGATCGTGTTTATTGGAAAAGTCATCAGTTGGTCCTTATTGGGGAAGCGGAGCAGAAAGAACATCCGAGGGAATGACATCGCTCAGCATAGCGTTGACATCCACTTCGGGGAGAAGTTGATCATCCTCATCGGCTTCAATAATGGGTTGCCCAGCAGGATCGAGTAGGCCAGCAGTCACAAACATAAGAAGGTTACGCTTGATATGCTGATCCACATTCGTCCGAAAAAGCCTTCCCGCCAAGGGAATGTCCCCTAAGATCGGAACCTTGTCTTGGACTTTCTGCACATCCTCACGCATGAGCCCGCCCATGACGACCGTTTGACCGTCGTAAACAGATACTTGGGTATCGACTTCGCGTGTAGAGAATACAGGTTGATTGATAGTATTCGGTGTCGCTTCGAAGACTGCCGAGGGGAGGAGAAAACTAAAGATCGGGGCAACAACAGTTGTCACACTAGCGGCCACAGAGGCAAAAATCGGACTCCCATAATTTATAAACCCATCAAATTCAATGACACGCGGAGCCAGGCGAAGCTCAATAGTATAGGAATCTGGACCCACCGTGGGTTCCACCTCCAAGGTTATGCCTGTATTTTTAGTGTCCCACGCACTCGGAGAGTTTGGAACAACTGGTGCATAAGTGGATCCTTGTGTGGCAGAGAGTTGAGGAGGATCAAATTGTGTCGGATAGCGAAATTCCCGGACGATTTCGATTTTTGCCGTGCTTCCGCTTTTGGTCGTTACTTTTGGAGCGCTTACAAGATCGATGCCTTTCTTCTGGCTTAGTGCTCGGAGAATAACCTGAAATTGAGGATTCGTAAAAACTCCAGCAACGCTCAGAATGCCGGGCGCCGGCCCGGCTGGTGAGCCAAGAAGAACGGCATCCACCGCATTCAGGCTGATCCCCGTGGTTCCACCGCGATTTCCTGCAGTGAGGGGGCCTGAGGTATTGGAATTTGCACCAACGGGATTTCCTCCTGGGTTATCGAGCGGATATCCTGCGCTGTTGATCGTCCTGCCAAGGCCGATCGTGCCACCGCTGCCATACACACCCGATCCGCCGGCAAGGGCAAACTGGCCCAGAAGCCAATCGAAGCCGAGTTCGTTGAGATTATTCTGCGAAACCTCAAGGAATTTAGCCTCGATTTCGACTTGGGTTGGCTTCGTGGCCTCGGAGGTTTCCACAAGCGCATCGATGAGTTCAAGGTTGGGAAGTGTGTTTTTGACGATGAGTCGGCTTGTGAGAGAGATATAGTTGGCGCTGGTGCCCTCCGGAAATTCCACGCCTTGCGAGGCCAGGAAGTCCTTCGCAGGAGAACGTACGGCGATCACCGATTGGGATCCCGCAGCCACACCGCTGATTTGCGGCGGAGCACTCCCGGGCGTTGATTGGATGAAGCCCGGAGGCACTTTGTATTCCTTCGTAACGAGCACATCCGTGTTCTCGGTGGCCGGCACTACGACGACCGCGTGGGTCTCAATTTTGATCTTAAGATTGGCCGCCTCCGTGACATAGCGCAAAGCTTCGCGCAAAGGAACATCGGTGAGCGAAAGCGTGATCGGATAAGCGGCGTCTGGTGAGTCGGAAGGAAGCTTGAGAACAATGTTGATGCCTTTGTTATCCGAATCATCCTCATCCAGATCGGCTGCGCGTTTTTTGATGAAGGCGATGGCTTCCTTGATGGATGAGTCGGTGAAATCAATCCGCGGGATGATAATCTCGTCGAGCTTGTTGTTGATGGCTTGGCTGCCACGGGTGTCCAACTGAGGTTGCTCTACGATGGATGTGGAACCATCCGTAAATTTCCGAAGCGGGAGCTGCCAGGCCTTGTCCACCTCTGCCAGCAAGGCTCCCCGTGTTTCACTGTAGGCGGCGTCCGCATATTCTTGGCGGGCCACATTGATTTTTTCCATCAAGCGGCGGGCAGCGATGTTGTATTTATCGACATTGAGCGCCTGTTCACACCGTTTGAAGGCGATGTCGTAGCGTCCGGTTGCGTAGTAGCCATCGCCCTCTTGAATGAGGCGCTTGACCTCCTCGGTATTTGCAACATGGCGAGGAGTGATTGTGCCTCGATCCATAAAACCCTGTGGATCCATAAGCTGGGAACGGAGATTTTGAGCTGGGCCGTAATCGGGATCGTAGCGCTTCTCCAAAACCACTTCGACAATCGAGCGGGCATCCGCATAACGCCCTTCGGAAACCCTCTGGCGGGCAAGGAGCACAGCGGCATTGCAGAAGCCACTCAGCGCCTGCCCACGCGCTTTGGCAGAAGCATCGCCACCCTGCGGCAGCGTATCAACCGCACTCTTAAAAAAAGCATAAGCCGCCTCATAGTCTTTACCATCCAGCGCCGTTTCACCTTGTTTCACCAAATCGTTGCTGTAACTCAGTTTTTGCTCGAGCACCTGGATGTGCGATTCCACGGCTCCTTGGACACCAGGATACTGCCCTTGGAGAGCGGCTGAGGTAAGGCCAAAGAGAAGAAAGACTGGGAGCCAGAATGGAAATTTGGTCATTTCAGGTCAGGGAGATGAGGAGTTGATCGGTAGAACGGGAAAAAGATCACCCGTAGTGACATCGCGTACTTGGGCTTTGGTGGCGGAAATGTCAATGAGTTTTAATTTGCGATTATCAGGCTTTAGGGTGAATTCCTCGCCTTTCTTAAGCGTAAAATCTTGATCGCCGCCGGCGAGCAAATTACGGAAAGTCCCTAAAGAGGTCGGGTCGTTGGCTTCTTTATTGTAAACTAAGATAATCGAATCACCGGTTTCGATATTTTGAATAATGAGCTCGGAGAGGTCGCCAGATGAGTTGACTCCGTTCGGACCGGGTTTGGGCTCATACTTGACGACTTTGTAAGGAGCCCCTTCGATCTGTTCTCCCAGTTTCCGATATTGGGTGCGAGCTGGCCCCTTGAGATCTTTGAAGTTGATTTGAAATTCCTTGCCATCACCGGAAGGATCACCTTTGAATTCAAGGCGGAAGGGGACGGGCTTGAAACTCACAAGTTTGAGTTTGTTCAACGAGGGAGGAGCTTTTTTAGGGTCGATCGGGTCGGCGTTGTTCTGAAATTCCTCAAGGTTTGAAAACCCATCGCCATCGGAGTCTTTCTCCTTAATCGTCATGTCCGTGTAATCAAGGCCATAAGCGAGGAGCCATTCGTTGGTGATGGGGGGGTGAAGTTGTTCGCTGTTTTCCGCGAAAGGGTCAATAAGTTTACTATCCTTGAGCAGGTAACGGCGGGAGACGAGCAATAACCCTCGCTCAGGAGTGCCTGTGGGGAAATCGGTGGGAGACTTCCATTTTGCTGGTGCTGCGGCGAGCACCACCGCTTGGCGGATGGCATCAAGATTCACAGGCGGAATCGCGTTGTCTTTTGGCGCGGAGAGGCCTGCCTGAGTATCTTCCGGCTCCAGACGGCTCATACCGATCCAAGCGGCGTTGGATACCAGAAGGAGTGTGGCTACAGCCAGAATCACAAGATCGTATTTTTGTTTGACCCAATTCATAGTCATTACTTGGGTGGAGAGGGAGCCTTCGGTTGAGTGGAAGGTTCAGACTCCCAATCGGGGAAGTCGAGGATTTCAACGACAAAACTGGCTGTCACGGATTCGCGACCGAGGATGGCCTGAATGGTCTCAGAAGATTTCGCGGAGATGCCGGGCATAGGAATAGCGGGGCTACCCGAAGAATCACCGGGCTGTGAGCGAGGAGGAGGTTGGGGGCTTGTGTTGTCCAAAGCGAGCGAGCGAATGAGCAGAAACTCGTCCTTATCTTGGATCATGTTGAATGCTGAAAGAAGTTTTTCCTGTGGGGCCGTAAAAGTGAGAATAAAAGTCCTGGTGGAAATCGCGGGAGCCTTAGGCGATTCGTTTGGCGTCCCTGGCTTGGCGGGTGGCGCAGGTGAGGTAGCGGGGGCTTTGACCGGAACTTCCTGACGCTTGAGTGAATCAATGGCTCCGATTTTCAGGTCAACCAGTGAGTTGGCAATCCCTCGAATGATACGAAATTCCCGATTGAGCTCCACAACCTCCTGTTGGGATGGTGGCGCGGCTTGATAAGCGTCAAATCCGTAGAAAAAATCGTCGGGAAGAGCGACCCCTTTTTCAATCGCATTTTTTTTCAGTTCATCGACGGCTGTGCGAAGATCATCTTGGAATTCTTGGGGATTGATCGGAGTGAGGGGGGCCTCCATTTTCGCAAGAGTGGTGCGATACTTGGCGACTTCGGCGCGGTATCCGACAAGACTTTCCTCGAGAGCCTTCAAGCTATCAACTGTTGGAAAGGGTTTTTGATTCTGAAATTGCTTGAGCTTCTGAAGCTGCGAATCGAGGTTCGCCTGGGCCTCATTGCGCAGCGCTGTGGCATCGACCGCGAGGTAAGAGGTAACTCCCGTGCCGATAATGGCCAGCAGGAGAAGAAATGCGGCTATAGGGTTTTGCTTCAGCCAGTTCATGGAAGGATAACGGGCTGCTTGAGGGGAAGAAGCAGGGTGTAGCCGTAAGCCCAGGTTTCCCCTGTGGGTGTCGTGCGGCGGGTGATAATTTTGGCAGGATCATCTCCGATAGCAAAGATGGCCGAAGATTTCAAATTATTAAAAAATTTATCTATGACGCCCGCACCATCGGGATTGGGCGGGTTGTCGAGATAGAGGCCATTGATTTCAATTGCCGTGATGGCTTTGGGTCCTGTCGGGGCTGCCTTTGGCATCTGGGGTGGTGTTTTCGCTCCAGGCACAGGGGTTGGATCGGGCGCAATAACAACGCCTTCAATTGGCTTAAGTTGGGTCACCCAAATGAAACGCGGGGGTATCGTCGCTGCCAACTCTTCAAGGATGGATGCCCAGGCAGATCGTTCGGAGGCGACGAGAAGAAAAGGCGCTACCTCGGCTACGAGTTTATCGCGCTCTGCCATCGCAGCAGAGATTTTCTTTGAGAGACCTTCGAGGCGAGCGACTTCGGCAGTCTGCCGATCAACTTTTTCACCAATACGCTTTGCGGAGTCGTCCAGATCAAGCCAACAAAGAGTGGGAGTAAGAATGAAGAATGCTGTGGCTAAAGCCAAGGCGGGCAGTCGCTTAGTAAATCGTTGCGCCTGGCGCACACTGGGCGGGGTGAGATTAATCTCAATGGGACAATTTTTGAGTGCTCGCAGCGCACAACCTACTAATTCGCCCAACCCCGAGGCACAAAAAGATCCAAGCTGCGACTGAATTTCAGGAGCGACCTCCACATTGCGAAGTGGATTAAAATATTCTACGGGCGCCTGAAGTTTTTCGGCAAAAAACTCTGTCATGTAAGCCAGACCAGTGCCGCCGCCGCAGAGGAAAATCCGCATCGGAGTCGTGCCACCTTGGTTAGTGCGGTAAAAATTGATCGACCTCGCGATTTCGGCATGGAGGCGTGTCATCGTATTCCGGGTCACCTTGGCCAACCTGGCCTCGGTGGGATCTTCGGACTCGGCATAAGCTCCACCGAGACCAACGCTGCCTTTTTGGAGTTTCAGCTTTTCAGCAAGTGTGAATTCCTGAGTGAACTCTTTCGAAATCGCCGCGCTGATCGTGCTGCCGCCAATCGGAATACTGCGACTGAAGAGGCGATTCTCCTCGATGAAAACAAGATTTGTCGTGCGGGCACCAAGGTCCAAAAGGAGTGAGCAACCTGTGATATCCGAGTAGTTGTAGCGAAAGGCGTTGAATAAAGCTGTGGGTGCGAAATCAATTTGACCCGTCATGACGCCGCCTTTGCCAACAGACTGCACAATTTCATCCAATTGATCGGCTTTGATGGCCACCAACGCAACATCCCAAGTTTCCCCTCGGCGATCGCCCATGATTTGGTAATCCCAGACAACCTCATCAATCGGAAAAGGGACATTTTGCTGCGCCTCGAATCCAATGATCGATTCGACATCGGCAGCGGTGCCACCAGGGAGCTTCACAAATCGGGAGAAAACGGCTTGCGAAGGAAGACAAACATTCGTGACCGTTTTTGGGGAAATCTTCAACGCCGAACGCAATTCGACCGCCACACTTTCCACTTGGCTATTCCGCGTCGCATCGGCCGAAGGATCCACAATGAACTCGGAAGTTTTGATTGCCAGCAACTTTAATCCGCCGGATGGCAGAGCAGCAAACTCCGCCATGCTTGCGGTCTGCATGCCGAGATTGAGTGCCAAGATGCGTGCTGGTCGGGCCATCGCGAAGTCAGATCAGTTAGTTAGCAGACTTGGGTTTGGAAGGCACAAAATAATCCCAAGCCATTGGCGCAAAAGGAGTTTGGCTTTTTTCCAAAACACGGCCAGTGACCTTCGTCATTCCTGCGTCAGAATCCCACCAACCCTTGCCCTGCTTGGCGACATCCGCACTCTTGGAAGAGGCTATAGCGACTAAGCCAGTGGAGTCTGAGATGCTGACGCCCACATCGACGAGGGCTTGTTGCGCGGAGGCGGGAGGCTTGCCGTCAAAGTATCGTCCCATCGTCTGCGGAGAAACAAATGCAGCCGTGTGCAAACCCTTGCCGTAGGGCACATCGGAAATGGTGGTGGTGCCCGTGAGAAGTGTTGGCTTCTTGTCCGGGTTCAAAGCAGCGTTGTTCAGAAGGATGTAAAATTCCACCGTCAGCTCTTCGGAGTATTTGGGAGCCTCCTTCGATATCTCGTCGCGCTCGAAATTCACATCGATCTCGAGCCAAGGCGTTGGACGCGCCGCCCCAGGCTGCTGCTTACGATAAGATCCAGCGGAGAATTGTGGCGTGTCGAAAAGTGTGGATTCGATTTTTTTGATGTAAAACTCCGACTTGACCTGGGCTTTGAGCGGCATGACGCATAAGGCAAAGAACACGGCAGGAAGGATTGTCGCGGGGAACAAACTTTTTATCATGGCTAATTTCTATTATTCAATTGTCTGGCTGAAGTAAACTTCAAACACGGCCACGGAAAAACTCAATGGTTTCGCGGATGCCTTTGTCGAAGTCGACCTTGGGTTCCCAGCTGAGAATCGTCTTGGCACGGGTGATGTCTGGCTGGCGAACTTTCGGGTCATCCACGGGAAGCGGCTTGTGCTCGATCTGGCAATCTGCGCCAGTGATACGAAGGATTTCTTCGGCGAATTGCCGGATCGTCATCTCGCGCGGGTTGCCGATGTTCACCGGCTCGTGGAAATCACTCATCATCAAGCGATAAATTCCATCGATCAAATCGGATACATAACAAAAACTGCGCGTTTGCGAGCCATCACCGAAAATCGTAAGTGGTTTTCCTGTGAGAGCCTGGCCGATGAATGCTGGAACGACGCGGCCGTCATCAAGGCGCATGCGCGGACCATAGGTATTGAAAATACGAACGATATGCGTATTCATGCCGTGGAAGCGGTGGTAGGCCATGGTGATGGCCTCCGCAAAGCGCTTGGCTTCATCGTAAACGCCACGCGGCCCGATAGGGTTCACATTGCCCCAGTAGTCTTCGGTCTGCGGGTGAATGAGTGGATCGCCGTAGCACTCGGATGTCGAGGCAAGGATGAAGGCCGCACCTTTGTCCTTGGCCAAACCAAGCGCGTTGTGCGTTCCGAGGGCGCCGACTTTCAGAGTTGGAATCGGTATGCGCAGGTAGTCGATCGGACTGGCCGGACTCGCAAAATGCCAGACGAAATCGACCTTCCCCGGGATGTAGATGAAGTCGGTGACATCGTGGCAGATGAACTTGTAATTTTTGTTCCCGGCGAGATGCTCAATATTTGCCACATTGCCGGTGATGAGGCTGTCAATCGCAATGACGCGATGGCCCTCTGCGAGCAATCTATCCGTGAGGTGCGAGCCCAAAAAGCCTGCACCGCCTGTGATGACGCTGATGGGTTGTGAAGAGGTCTCGACCATAGGAATAAGTTTTTAGTTCGAGTAGGAGGCTTGGGTGCCTTTGAGATTGCGCTTTTTGATCCAAGGCATGAGCCCGCGAAGGCGCTCGCCCGTCTTCTCGATACCATGTTTTTCGCCCTCCTTGAGCAGAGCGTTGTAGCGCTTGTAGCCGCCTTCGTATTCTTTGATCCATTCCTTGGCAAACTTGCCGGATTGGATATCTTTGAGCGCGGATTTCATCCGCTTCTTCACGGAAGAATCGATGATCTTTGGACCCACAGAAACATCGCCCCACTTGGCGGTTTCGCTGATCGAGAAACGCATGCCGGCGATGCCGGATTCGTTCATAAGGTCAACGATGAGCTTGAGCTCGTGGAGGCACTCGAAGTAGGCCATTTCGGGAGAGTAACCAGCCTCGACAAGCGTTTCGAATCCCGCTTGAACGAGTGCGGAGGCACCGCCGCAGAGCACAGTCTGCTCGCCGAAAAGATCTGTTTCCGTCTCTTCTTTGAAAGAGGTTTCAAGGACGCCGCCGCGTGTGCCACCGATGCCCTTGGCCCAAGTGAGGGCGATCTTCTTAGCGTCCTTGCCAGGATTTTGGTAAACGGCGATAAGGGTTGGAACACCCTTGCCCTCGGTGTATTGGCGGCGAACGATGTGTCCTGGGCCTTTGGGAGCCACCATGATAACATTCACGTTCTTTGGCGGCACGATGGTTTTGTAGTGAATACTGAAGCCGTGGCTGAACACAAGCGTCTTGCCTGGAGCAAGATTCGGCTCGATATCGGCCTTGTAGGCGGAGGGCTGCTTGGTGTCAGGGATCGCAACCAATATGACATCTGCTTGGCGAACAGCTTCTGCAGTATCGAAGACTTCAAAACCTTGAGCGGCGGCAACAGCACGGCTCTTGGATTTAGGATAAAGACCGATGATGACTTTGCATCCGCTTTCTTTGAGATTCAGAGCGTGCGCGTGGCCTTGGGAACCGAAGCCGAGAACCGCGAGGGTTTTTCCTTTGAAAAATTTGAGGTCTGCGTCTTTGTCGGTGAGAATTTTGGTTGGCATGATTGTTTGTTATGTGGTGATGGGTGAAGGCGTCGTTTGTTTCAGGTTGTGCGGGCAAGGGCGATCTTGCCCGAACGAGTCAGGTCGATGATGCCAAAGCTTTCCATGAGGCTGAGGAATTTGTTGATTTTATTTTCTGTGCCAGTGACCTCGATAGCAAGCTTCTCGGCCTGAACATCGATGATTTTTGCGCGGAAAATATCGCAGATTTGCATGACCTCGGCACGGGTCTTGGAAGTAGCATTGACGCGGAGCAACACGAGTTCCCGGTCCACATAATCCTCGTCGCGGAAATCTTGGACATCGATCACATCGATGAGTTTCTCCAGTTGCTTGATGACCTGCTCGAGAACTTTGTCGTCGCCGCGCACTACGATCGTCATGCGCGAAGCTGAAGCATCCAGAGTGGGCCCGACATTCAATGTGTCGATGTTGAACCCGCGACCGCTGAACATCCCTGCTACGCGGGTTAGAACCCCGAATTTGTTCTCAACGAGAATCGATATGGTATGGCGCATGAAATGTAAAAAGGAGGCTGATACTGGGTGAGCGCGGCAGGCGAGTCAATCCTTTCCGCGAATCCGCGCAGGTTCGAAGATTCAAAAATAGTGGATGCCTTTTGCGGGATCGAATTTGTTCACAACGATGTCGATTGGAACAACCATCCCCTCGCTGTTTAAAATCACATTCCCGGAATGAAAATCGGCTATCTCGATCCCCAGATCAGGATTTGCCCAGACCTCGTATTTTGCAAAATGGCCTTCTGATGGAAAGAACCCGAGCGATTCCAAAAAATGGATGAGTTGCTCCGGCGTTGCGTGAAATGCACCTGCCGGATTCTGTTCGATGAAGTCCTGCGCGTGGATCAATCCCAAGCCCCCATTTTCGTTTTCGAATTTTCCGACGATCGTTGCGGAATCATTGAATGCTTCGTTGCTCGCGGCAATTCGCCGGAGGTATTCGAGCGGAGTGGCTTTGCCAGGCCCTTTGTCAATCGAGTGTCCAAAACGACCATAGGCCGTGGCTTTGAAAACCATGCCGTCTTGAAACCAGACGAAATGTTCGGAAGCTATCGTGTCCGGAGGTCCAAACTTCCCAAGATTTCTCCAAGGTATGCTTTTCTCGTTGCGGATGGCTTGATCTTCGGCATTCCAGGAGGATGTGCCGGGTTGTGCCGCTTGAATTGCGCGACTGCTTGCTCCCACGATACGGGCGATTTTTTGTGAGGCTGTGATGGCGGCTCCTCCATTACTTCCCGAGGTAATCTATAGGGTGGTCCGAGTCAACCCATGACCTTGGAAATCTGTTTGGAGCGCCCATGCCGCCGATCAGAAAACACAAAAAAGCCCGGGGCTTGCGGCCCCGGGCTTTTCAAAGGAAACAGTGCGTCAGGCAAAAACCCCTGCGGATTTTTCAGCGCGCTTGCGCGCGTTGGCATCGAGGATTTTTTTGCGGAGACGGAGCGATTTTGGAGTCACCTCGACATACTCGTCGGGCGCGATGTATTCGAGCGAGCGCTCGAGGCTCATCACGATCGGAGGTGCGAGCGAAATGCCCTTGCCGTCCCCTTGGCTTCTCATATTCGTCAATTTTTTTGCCTTACAGGGGTTCACCGGCATGTCGTCGGGGCGGGCGTTTTCTCCGATGATCATGCCCTCGTAGATTTCCTCCTGCGGCCCGATGAAGAGGCGTCCGCGCACCTGGATGGTGTCGAGTGCGTAGGCCATGCTGGTGCCGCCTTCCATAGAAACGAGCACCCCGTTATTGCGGCTTGGAATCTCGCCTTTGTGCGGGCCGTATTCTTTAAAAAGGTGACTGGCAATTCCGTGGCCCTTGGTGAGGTTTACGAGATCCGTCTCAAAGCCGATGATGCCGCGTGTGGGTGTGATGGCCTGCACGAGAACGCTGTGTTGATTGTGCTCCATGTTGACGATTTCGGCTTTGCGGCCAGCAAGGTTTTGCAGGATGTCGCCAAGATTTTCTGGTGGAACATCGACATAGAGAGTTTCCATCGGCTCCAGCACGGAACCATCTTCGTCGCGCTTGAAGATGACCTCGGGGCGTGAAACAAGGAGCTCGAAACCCTCACGGCGCATCTGCTCGACGAGCACAGCGATTTGCATTTCGCCTCGGGCCTTCACATCGAAGTGGCCTGCGACATCGGTGTCTGCGACCATGATAGAAACATTGCCTCGCGTCTCGCGGATGAGACGGTCGCGAATCTGGCGCGCGGTGAGGAGCTTGCCCTCGCGGCCTGCCAGCGGCGAATCGTTTACGCAGATTTTCATCGAGATCGTCGGCGGGTCGATATCAACAAATGGCAAGGCTTCGCGTTCTTCGGTATCGACCAGCGTCTCGCCGATGTAAATCTCTTCGAATCCGCTGATGCCCACAATGTCGCCGGCCAATGCCTCCTGAACCTGCACTTTTTCCAACCCTTCGTGGGAGAAAATAGCAGTGACCTTGGCTTTCTCCTTCTTGCCATCTTTGTGGATACAAACAATGGTCTGACCCATCTCAACCTTGCCGCTGATGAGGCGTCCGTAAGCGATACGGCCGAGGTAGTCGCTGTAGTCGAGGTTCGACACGAGCATACGGAAAAAATCCACATCGGGCTTTGGTGGCGGAGGGATGTGTTTCACGATCGCCGCGTAGAGGGGCTCCATGTTATCGCTGGACTCGGTGATCTCGTTTTTGGCGAAACCCTGCTTGGCACTGGCGTAAATATGAGGGAAGTCCAGTTGCTCATCGGTGGCGCCGAGTTCCATGAAAAGTTCGAAAACCATATCGAGGACCTTGTGAGGGCGCGCATTTTCGCGGTCGATTTTGTTGATGACAACAATGGGCTTGAGACCGTTTTCCATCGCCTTGCGTAGCACGAATTTGGTCTGCGCCTGAGGACCATCGTGCGAGTCCACCACGAGGAGCACGCCGTCTACCATCTTCATGATGCGCTCGACTTCTCCGCCGAAGTCCGCATGGCCGGGAGTGTCTACAATATTGACATGGTAATCTTTCCAACGGAAGGCCGCGTTTTTTGCTCGAATGGTGATGCCTTTTTCCCTCTCCAAATCCATCGAGTCCATCATACGCTCGTCCGTTTTCTGGTTAGCGCGAAAGGTGCCTGCCTGCTTGAGAAGCTGATCCACGAGCGTTGTCTTGCCGTGATCGACGTGGGCGATGATGGCGATATTGCGAATATTTTCCATAAATAGTAGTGCGCTCGGCTATGAGCGGGCACGGAATATGTGAAGGACGGGGGTCTCTGTCAACAAACGCCGCGCAACAGAAACAACTTATTTTGCCGAAGGAAGAATTTTGCGGATTCTGTGAGTCAACTCAGAAAGCGTGAAAGGCTTTCTCAAGACATCTCCAAGCGACAGCGGAAAGCCAAGCCCTGCAATGGTCTGGTCGGTATGCCCGGAAGTGTAGAGGACTCTCAAATCCGGCGACGCTTTCATAAGCATTCGTGTCATCTCGCGGCCGCCGATGAGGGGCAGTGCAACATCTGCGATGACGAGCACGGGCGGCTTGCTTTTGTGATTTGCAAAGATTTCGAGCCCTTCCATACCATTGGAGGCTTGGAGGACTTCGTAGCCGAGTTCCTCGAGTTGAGTGGCCATCATGTCTCGGAGCATGTGGTTATCCTCGGCAATGAGGATTTTTTCAGAACCTTGCAGCATTTCAGCGCTTGCGGGCGCATGGACTTGAGAAAACTCGGCACCCTCCGCCATCGGCAAAAAAACGCGAAACCGTGTCCCGCTTTTAGTGTTGCTTTCGACAGTGATGCGTCCGTGCATCGATTGAACAAGGCGCCGACAGGTCGCAAGTCCGAGCCCAGTGCCGCTGCCTTCGGGCTTCGTCGTAAAAAAGGGCTCGAACAGTCTCGCCTTCACCTCACGGGTCATCCCGCTTCCGTCGTCTTCAACATTGAAGAAAACAAAGTTTTTCCCGCCTTTTTTCACGCTCCCAGTTTTGACTCGGATCGTTCCATGGGAGTGGATCGCGTCGCGAGCATTCAACACGAGATTGATGAGCACCTGCTCGATATCGCCACGATCGGCCACCACTGCCAGCGACCCACTGGCAAGAGTCACTACGAGCTCCACATTCTCGGGTAGCAATCGCAGCAGCATGGACTCGGCATTTTTCGCGACCCCGTTCAAATCGAGGACCGTGGCATCCCGCCCCCTGTCGCGGCTGAAAATCAGAAGTTGGCGAGTCAGCGTGGCCGCTTGGGCACAGGCGTATTCGATCTGCGAGGCGTGCTTGTGCAGGCGGGTTCCCTCTCCAAGACCGGCCATGAGAAGGCCACTGTTGGCCATGATAATCGTCAGGATGTTATTGTAGTCGTGTGCGACGCCTCCGGCGAGTTCCCCGAAGATTTCGAGCTTTTGTGCGCGAGTGAGCTGGTCGCCCAGCGATTTTGTGTGGCGCCGCAGCCCAGCCTCATCCAGCGCCCTCCGCACGGCGGGAGCCAATCGCGAAAGGCGATCCTTCAAAATGTAGTCGGTGGCCCCGTTTCGAAGGGAATCCACCGCCGCCTCCTCACCAATCACTCCCGACACAATAAGAAATGGAATGTCGGGAGCGACCCGTTTCGCCAACTGCAGGACCTCCAAGCCATCACAACCCGGCAGCGAGAAGTCGGCGAGCACGAGATCCACACCGCCATGTTGAAGCGCGGTTAAAAATCCCGCCTCGGAATCGACCCTCTCGATCTGGCAGTTCATGCCATCCTCTTCCAGTCTGCGCGCGATTAACTCCGCATCAAGAAGATCATCCTCCAGATGTAAAATCCGGATTGCGCGGCTCATCACAGTGCGCGCACAGAGCGCGTCGGGGGAACATTCAAGCTGATCCAGAAGTGACCAATCGCCTGAAGGGTTTCGGCAAAAGAAGGGAATTCCACAGGCTTCACGACATAGGCGTTTGCCCCGTTTTCATAGCAGCGCGCGACATCCCGCCGCTCGCCCGAGGAAGTGAAAACCACAACTGGTATGCACCGCATTCGGGCATCACTTTTAATCGAGCGCAGCACCTCGAGCCCACCGAGCCCAGGCATCTTGAGATCCAGCAAAACCAATGCGGGCTGCCCGGCGCCACGCCCACGCCAACTCCGTCGGCGATACAGGTAATCCAGGGCGTCTTCCCCATTATTCACAACGGCGATGTGCCGCGTGGATGCGAATACCGCCATCGCAGAAAGTGCCAGTTCGACATCGGCGGGGTCATCCTCCGCAAGCAAGATATGTGCAGGCTCGCATGTCATTTTTCAGTGCTGCGGGGGAGGGTAAAATAAAATGTCGCGCCGCAATCCACCTTGCCGAGAGCCCACACCCTTCCGCCGTGGCGGCGAATGATGCGCTGCACGTTGGCAAGGCCGATGCCCGTCCCTTCAAATTCATCGGCATTGTTTAAACGCTCAAAGACTCCGAAAATTTTCTGCGCGTAACGGGGATTGAAGCCCACCCCGTTATCGCGGATGTAAATCGTATCCTCGTCCGCGCGCCCCGGCTCTGTGCCGATTTCAATGACAGCCCGGCTGCGCTTCGAGGTGAATTTGATCGCGTTGGAGAGGAGATTCACAAGCGCCTGCCGCATGAGCGAGCGATCGACTTTCACCATGGGAAGGTCGCGGATATTCCAATTGATGATCCTGCCCTTCGTTTCTCCGCGAAGATCGTCGAGAGCCTCCATGACGAGCGCGAGCATGTCCACGGTCACCTTCTGCATCTCAGAACGCGCAATGCGGGAAAACGCAAGCAGGTCATCGATCAACTCCCCCATGCGCCGCGCTGCGCCACCGATCGTGGAAAGATGGCGATGGTGCGCTTCAGAGAGGTTTTCGGCGGCCTCTTTTTCAAGAATTTCTACGAAGCCCATGATGTGTCGAAGCGGAGCGCGGAGGTCGTGGGAAACGGAATAGGTGAAGGCTTCCAACTCACGGTTTGCGCTTTCCAATTCACATGTTCTCACAGCCACACGCTGTTCCAACATCTCGTTTAAACGCCGCACCTGATCCTCCGCCAAACGGTTCTGGGTGACATCGCGCAGGTTGCATTGAATGAATTTCCGCCCCTGCGAGTGGAAGAGGTTGCAAACGGCCTCGACCTGGATGTGCAAACCATCCCGGTTTTCGACACTGAGATTTTCCCTGCGATAAAGAGGGTCCGCTTGGATTTCTTCGAAAAACGATCCGCCATTCTGGAAGAGCGCTCGCAGTGGAGCGATGTTTTCGGGATCCACTCCGATTAGGCGCGGTCTGGATAAGCCGGTCAGGAGGCAGATACCAGGATTCGCTTCCACGATTCGGTGGGTCTCAGAGTCCAATACCAAAATTCCATCCTGCGATGTCTCAAAAAGCCTTTTGTAGGATGTCTCGGGCTGCTCTGTAGGAGGCAGTGGAACATCCCTGAGAATTTCTTTGGCGCTGCTTTTACGGGCTGGCGGTCTGGCTGGCGGTGGTTTGGTCATAATGCGATGCTTCCTTTATGATCAGGACGCCCCATGAACAATGGGGGCAAGTCCCCATGCTGCCCGCCCGCCTCCAACAGAACCCCCGGCAGGGTCGCCTGCCGGAGGTTCTATTCTTCCATGAAAGATGAGGCGATACGCAGCAAGGCTCGCTGCAAAAGACGCGGGCGTCATTGGGGTGATCGCCCGCCGGGAATTCCGCGCCCTACCCTCTGCGTCCAAGCTCCCAGAGTTTGAAATATTTCAAGAAAACGTAAAAGCCCTCCATACATGCCACCAGCAGACCGGGCAGGCCCTCGCGATAGCCACGGCGCAGGAAAAAAAACTTAAGAAAACGCGCCTTGGGCTTGATCAAAAGATCGACAAGGCCAGCACGCACACCCTTGGCATGCAGCGCCCGCGCAGCGACGGAGGAATGGGCATTCAGGCGGGCCACATGGTCGGCGATATCGCGGTAGGTGTAGTGTCGGAGCTCTCCCCGCATGCGACCCACAGCCCCCCGCACTCGAGCGTGCTCATGCGGCTCCTCACCGTGCCAGGTGACACGCTCGCGGCGGGCCAGACGCAGCCTCCGCTCCGGATGCCAACCGCCCCTGCGCCACCAGCGGCCGAGGTAAAAAACCACACGCAAAATCTCGAATCCCTCCTCCGTTACCTGACCCCGGCCATCCCGCTCAAGCATCGAGCGGATCTCATCCCTCAACTCCGGTGAGACTTCCTCGTCGGCATCCAAGTTAAAAATCCATGGCTGGGTGCAAAGCGAGAGGGCATGCGACTTCTGCTCCACGTAGCCGCTCCACTCCCGGTGTGTGATTCGACAATTGTGCCTCGCGCAGATTTCCAAAGTCGCATCGGTGGAACCCGAATCCACAACGACAATTTCATCGCACCACGACAGGCTCGCGAGGCAGCGCTCGATCGATGCTGCCTCGTTTTTGCAAACGATGAATGCGGAGATGCCTGTCATGCGGGGAAAGATTGGAGGCGTGCAGCGGTTTTTCGAAAGGAGAGAAACTCGGCCGCCCGGTGTTGGGAGGATTCCACCTCCTCCTGCCAGATCTTGTCGTTTGTAAGAAGGAGGCGCGCCGACTCCCATAGCTCCTCACGCGAAGCGGGTGAACTCGATCCAGGAAAGGCAATGCGCTCGACGGCGCCATTTCCTCCGATACAGGGAATCCGGCAGAGCAACGCGGCGGATGCACTCCCCGCTCCTCCCGCGTCAGCATCGAACTGCAGCACGATCCGGTGAAGCGACATGACTCTCAACCAATCGGCATAGGCCACGGGCGCTTCGACAATGAAGAACAGGGGGTTGTTCTTTCGCAGGCTTTTCAAAATCATTCCGCCGCGACGCCCCTCCGTGTTCACGACGGCCAGCGGACATTCTAAATCACGCGAGAGGCGGTCGGCCGCCATCAAGGCCGCCACGTGGTTCGCCGCTCCAGAGAGAAAGGATTGCGTCCCGATGAAAATGCCCCGCCTTTTTCCGGCAGGCTGGCTGAAATCCCAAGCAGGCACATCCACTGCGCAGGGAGGCGGTATGAACTCGACCTGAACCGCTCCGGCGTCTTTGTAGAGGCTAACGCTCTCAGGAGTGGCAGCAATGGCGCCATCCGCTGAGCGGCAGATCTCGCGGAAGAGATCAAAACGCGTCACATCGCCGAGCAAGCCTGCGATTCCAATAGAGCCAGACTCTTGGCATGTCACGCGAAGGCGAGCACCCTTTTTTTTGAGAACTTTCAATGCCGCCAGTGACTTTCGGAGATTCCTTCTTTCCAGAACCAGAAGCACATCGTCAGCGTTGGCGGGCAGAGACCTCAGGCTGCGGTGAAAGCTGCCATTGCAGCAGGCCGCATAAGCAAAGATGCCTTCGGGGGGAGGTCCGGAGTCGTCGGGGATTCCTGCTCCTTGAGCAAACGACCGAGCGCGCGAGCGTGCGCCGGGTTGAACCACGGCGAAGCTCATACGGATTTCACTTTTTCCCAGATGCGGTCGAGTTCCTCGAGCGGAGTATCCTCAACTTTGCGGCCGGCGATTTGGAGTTCGCGCTCGATCCCTTGAAAGCGGGAGATAAAGCGGCTTGTGGAACCGGCCAAGGCCGTCTCCGCATCCACCCCAAGCTTTCGCGCAAGATTTACGGCAGTGAAAAGCAGGTCGCCAATCTCGGCCTCGAGGGATGCGGCATCACCCTCAGCGATGGCCTCGCGGACTTCCGCGACTTCCTCCTCAAACTTGCCAAAAACGGGCTCTACATCCGGCCAGTCGAATCCCACACGGGCGGCTTTTTTTTGAACCGTCTGGGCCTTGAGCAAGGCGGGTAGCGCACCAGCCAGATGGTCGAGGATGCCTGAAGAGACACCTTTTTCAGCTCGCTTGATCTGTTCCCACTGGCGGAGGACCGCTTCGGAGTCGGAAGCCAGCTTGTCACCGAACACGTGTGGGTGACGGCGGATCATTTTTTCGCAGACCGTGGCGGTGATTTCCTCCATGGAGAAAGCCCCCCTCTCCGAACCCATCTGGGCGTGCATGACGACATGCAGCAGCAGGTCGCCGAGTTCCTCGCGCAGGTTGGCATCGTCCGAGCGCTCGATGGCGTCTATGACTTCGTAGCACTCCTCGACAAGCATGGGCCGGAGGGTGGAGTGCGTCTGCTCGCGATCCCAGGGGCAGCCATCTGGGGCACGGAGGCGGGCGACAATTTCCTGCAGGCGAGCGATACCGTTTAAATTTTCCATAGTGAGCTGTTCGAGTTGCCGAATTCGTTGACCTCTTCGCTGGTCGAACGAAGCATGAAGAGCATCAAGAAGGAAACCACAAGGATCGTTCCAGCGTAAACTCCGAACGCCAGCCAAGACGGCAACTGGTGCACCGCCAAGGCGTGGTAGAAGTCGCCGAATGAACGGATCGGTTCCTTCGTATGGATGAAAATCTTCAGCGTCCACGCCAGCATCACAAATCCAAAAATGAACGCATAATTCCGCTTCAACCGCCGCGCGACCGCTTCGAGTTTACTGATCTTGAAGGAAGGCAAGATAAGATCCTCACAAACAAGTCGCCGCCACTCGCCATCCAAGATTTTTGGGCTCTGAGAAATCATCGGCACAAGGAAGTGCGCCTCCAGCATGCGCACGCGCCCTCGAAACGCGTCATAGAACCGGTAACGCCGCGCCTCGATCCAAAGCATGATCCAGACGAGAGCGAGATTGAAAAAGAAAATGATGTGCGGCACATCCCGAATCGAAAACGCAAATCCAATAATCGTCGTGCTCGTGGTGATCGCCCAAGTCGTGGTGACATCCAGCCTCTGCCGCCAGATCATGATGCGACCCAACTCTCCCCGGTAGAAGTGAGAGAGTGCGGTGACATAACAAGGATCCTTGAGATTGGGATCGGTTTTGTGGACTGGCGGGGAAACTTCGGAGTCGAGCATCTTCTTATGCTCCCCCATCCTTGGCTATCAAGTGAGCACGCGCCTTTTCAAGACGCTCGCGCTCGCGTGAAGTCAGACTGCCGATACCATGTCGGGAGATTTTTTCAAGAATCGGGTCAATCGCATTTATCGCATTTATCGCATCTACAGCGGCAGGTTCCGGCTTGGGCAGGGTTCTCGGTTGTCGGGAATTTTGTGGCTTTTTTTTCAAGCGCTCTGGCAGACGGAATGTGAAGCGACCCTGTTGGTAGCCGATAAAGAGACACGCTGACACGCAATCCACCGCCAGCACAGCAAGCGCATTGTAGTTTGAAAGAGCCAAGCACTGAAGCGAGTTGATGGCTAAGAGCGCAAGGGCGATCCATTTTGCTTGGATACTGAAGAGGATTTCAGCAGTCGGATAGATGAGAACAAAAGCCACGAAGACGCCGAAATGGAGAGCGCTCGATCCAACATAAATCGTGCTCCAACCAGCGAAATGACATGCCGTCAGGAAAACAGAGGGGGCCAGTAGCAGGAGAAGGTAGAGCTTTATGAAAGCCAAACGCCCGAGGTAGCTCTCAATCTCCCTGCCAAAGACAACAAGGAGATACAGCTCAAACAAAAAGACCCAATAAGGCGGGGTATGCACAAATGCGTAAGTGCAGAGTTGCCAGAGCGAGGCATTGCGCACCACGGAGTCGCTTGAAAACATGAGGGACTGCAACAGGGCCTCAGAACCGGCGGCCATGGCTAACGCGCTCAAAATGAGGGCAACACCGTGTAACCCAGCGACTGCGGTGCTCACATAAACGGGAAAATTTCCCAACCAAGTGAGTGGCCCATCATTATCTGGACTTCGTTGCGCAATCATTTCAAGGGTCAACTTAATCCTTAATAGACAAGCCCACAAGTGGGAAGTCACGCGGGCTTTTTCCTATTGCGAAGCGACGGCGGCAGCGGCAAAATGCGGCGTATGGGACTCATTCTGATATCGCTGATTGTTCTGGCCGTAATTGCCGGTTTTTTCCTGCTCTTCGTCGTCGGTCAATACAACCAGCTCGTAACACTGCGGAACCGCTTCAAAAACGCTTTCTCGCAGATCGATGTCCAGCTCAAACGCCGCTACGATCTCATCCCAAACCTCGTCGAAACCGCCAAGGGCTACCTCCAGCATGAGAGCAAAACCCTTGAAGCCGTCACCCAGGCCCGCAACATCGCCCAGACGGCTACCGGCCGCGCCGCCGCGAATCCAGGCGACCCGCAGGTGATGCGCGAACTGGCGGGAGCCGAGGCCGGGCTCACTGGCGCACTCGGACGCCTCATGGCCGTCGCCGAGGCGTATCCCGACCTCAAGGCGAATCAAAACATGCTCCAACTCACCGAGGAGTTGACCTCCACCGAAAACAAAGTCTCCTTCGCCCGGCAGGCCTACAACGACTCTGTGATGGCCTACAACACGAAGCGTGAGGTTTTTCCGACAAACATCATCGCTGGCATCTTCAACTTTGCCGCCGCCGAATTGTTCCAGGTCGAAAATCCCGCCGAGCGCGAGGCGCCGAAGGTTTCGTTCACATGATGCCGGTCACCCCGTTGCGCTCCGCTTTTCTGGAAAAAGCGGCCACCGACCACGTCGTGCCCGTCATGTGCGAGATCGTAGCGGATGGCGACACCCCGGTCTCCGCCTTTGCCAAACTGTGCGGCGAGGCTCCATCCTTTCTCCTCGAATCCGCCGAGCAAAAAGACCAGACCGGCCGCTTCTCCTTCCTGGGCTTCGGGGCGCGGGCGACCTTCACCGCCACGGGAAAAACCCTCACGCTCACGGAAAACGGCATCTCCCGCACCTTCGAGACCGACCGCGACCCGCTCGATGAACTCGAAAAGTGGATGGCTCCCTACCGCACCGAGTTTGACCCCTCGCTGCCGCTGTTCCATGGCGGCGCAGTCGGCTACTTGAGCTACGATTGCATCCGCTGGTTCGAGCCCACCATTCCCCCCGCGCCAAAAGATGAACTCGGAATTCCCGACATGTTTTTCATGGTCACAGAGGTCGTTGTCGCCTTCGACCATCGCCAACGCCGGATTCGTATAGTCGCGAATGCCTTTCCCGAAAAAGAAAATCCCGCCGCCGCCTACGAGGCCGCCTGCGAGCGGATTCGCGGCATTCTGGAGTCGCTTTCCAAGCCCCTCGCCTTTGAACCAATCTTCACGGAATCCACCCCCGCCGCCGCGCCATCCACTTCGAACACCACCCGCGAGGAATACCACGCCATGGTCCACCGCGCGCACGAATACATCCGCTCGGGGGATATTTTCCAGATCGTGCTCGCCCAGCGTTTCGAAACCGAATTCCACGACGACGCCCTCGACCTCTACCGCGCCCTGCGTTTTGTGAATCCCTCGCCCTACATGTTCTGCCTGCGCTGTCCCGGCGGATACTCGCTCGTGGGCAGTTCGCCGGAGGTCCATGTGCGCCTCACCGGCGACCTTGTGGAGATCCGCCCCATCGCCGGCACCCGCCGCCGGGGAGCGACGGTCGAGGAGGACAACGCCAATGCCGACGATCTCATGGCCGATCCCAAAGAGCGCGCGGAGCACCTCATGCTCGTCGACCTCGCCCGCAACGATGTCGGCCGCATCGCGGAATACGGCTCCGTGAAGGTCACCGACTTCATGACCATCGAGCGCTACAGTCATGTCATGCACATCGTCTCGCATGTCTCGGGAAAACTCGCCGGTGGCCGCAGCGCCTTCGATGTCATGCGCGCCACCTTCCCGGCCGGAACCGTCTCCGGCGCACCCAAGGTCCGCGCCATGCAAATCCTCAACGAACTCGAAAAAAGCAAACGCTGCTCCTACTCCGGCGCCGTCGGCTACTTCGGCTTCGATGGAAACCACGACTCCTGCATCGCCCTCCGCACGGTATTGCTCAAGGACGGCAAAGCCTATGTCCAATCTGGCGGCGGCGTCGTCGCCGATTCCACCCCCGAGGGCGAATACCAAGAGACCCTCAACAAAGCCATGGCCGGCATGCGCGCCATCGACCGGGCAAGAAAAACGAAATGATTATTAACCACAGAGGACACAGAG
>NEUK01000061.1 GCA_002290555.1 Spartobacteria bacterium AMD-G4 | reverse complement strand
AGGTCCCGCCTTCGGTTTTCCTCCAAATCCGGAACCCTTCCTCGTTGTTGGAATTATCCTTCCAGGTGTAGGTGATGCTTGCATCCCCATTCACCATCTCGCGTATCTCGCTTGGCGCCGCTGGCGGGCTCCCTCCCCACTCCGGATCGGTGGGATCGGTGTTGTTCGCCACCTCCGTGCCGTCGTTTGTGCCGTCCCCATCGGTGTCCGCCACCCTCGGGTTCGTGGCCTGCCGCGCCTCCCACCAATCGCTCAACCCGTCGTTGTCCCAATCGCTGTCAGGGGAATTCCACTGCTTCGGATTGAACCCATTGGCCACCTCCCAGCCGTCGCGCAGCGAATCGTAGTCCGTATCGCCCAGCCACGGGCTCGTGCCCTGCTCGCGCTCCTGCTTGTCGTTGAGCCCGTCGGCGTCGATATCCGCATCCACTGGGCTCGACCCCCCGGCGATTTCCTCCGCGCTGCTCAGCCCGTCCCCATCCGGATCCGCCCCGCCATCGGCCACCGTCGGATCGAAGCCATAAAACGCCTCCCACTTGTCCGTGATCCCATCCCCATCGGGATCGAGATTCTTGTTATCCCACACCGTCGGCTGCAACCGGCTCCTGTAGCGGTATTCAAACCCATCCGGCAACCCGTCCCGATCCGTGTCGAAGCCATCCGGCAATCCGTCCCAGTTCTCATCGAGCCCACTCGCCGTCGTCCCGATCTGGTATTCCAAAAGATTCGTCAGCCCATCATTGTCAGGATCGGCGTTGGGATTTTGTCCGATGGCGCCGAAGTAAAATGTCTCCCAATCATCTGGCAGGCCGTTGCTGTTGGTATCAGGGGCCAAGAGCGGATTTGTTCCTTGTGTCACCTCATCGAGGTTACTGACGCGGTCGCCATCAAAGTAGGCCAAGCTGGGGTTGTCTGTTGGTATATCCGAGTATTTCAGGCGGATAAGAAACCTATCTCCACTGGGATTGAAGCCCCATTCTCTCACGGAGCCATTGCCCGCTTCAACAAACGGCAGCTATTGCCAACTCCTATTCAAATCGTCGGTGTGCTGGATGAAATACGTGCGACCGGACTTCCCCCATCATTTGAACCGCCAGATTTCATTGGCCTCATCGTGTTCGAGTTGGCTTCCTTCATTTGGCATGCCCGAAGACTGTGCGATGAGCTGTGCTGCCGCGCCAAGTGCGACCAACGTCAGGATCAATCCCGCTAAGAGCGTCTTGATTTCAAGCCCTCCTGCCCTGCACTTGCGGCTTGGCTTTTGGCATTGCTACTGCGGATCGGAAAATACTCGACCGTGGTGTCGCGGGGTATGGGCGGATTATCTTTCAACCACCGCTCGTGCGCCGCCTGCTCGGCCTCGCGCCGCCGGAACTCAGCAGCCAACTTCGCGGCGTTCGCATCGTAGTAGGTGTGCAAGGCCTCGATCACCTTCAGCACCTCCGGCGGCACCAGACCTGTCGAGACCACTTGCCAAGCGGATTTGCCCGTGCGTTTTTGCTGCTGAATTAAAGATGCAGGCCAAGACCTCGGCTTCCGGCCTGCCACGCGCCCCGTCGCATAGACCCGATTCATCGCCTCAAACTCCGCGCGGTTGCCCTCGCCCCATCCCATCAGAAAGGAGCATTCGCTGGTGCCCGTATCGAAATCGGAAAGCTGGCTCAGATACTGAAAATTTGCCGTGGTCAGAAATGCCAGATTCACGCCCTCCTCACTCCACTCCACCTCGGTGAATTGCTTGTTGAAAAGCGTGCATTGTAAAAAAACGCTCGCGAAGCGCTTCGTCGCCATTCTCCTCATCTCCTCCAACTCGGCTGCCGTAGGAACCGGCTCCACCCGCCTGGGCACAGGCGTTGGCGTCGGGATGGGGTTTCAGCCTCGGCGTCTCCAAGCGATCGTAAGTGATCGTGCGGTTCCCCAAGTCCACCTCGTGGCGGTCTAAAATTTTCTTCCCCACTCGCAGTGGATCAGCCGATGGGCTGCCCGCGCTGCTATTGTTTGCCGATGCTTGAGCAGCCGCTTCGCCAACCGGCCCTGCCAGAATACAGGCCAGCAGCCCGGCAATGATCGCTCCAACTTTTCTTCGATAAAATTCTTCCCCTCGTGCATGACATTTTGGTTTTGTCCGAGGAGCGGGCGGCATCATGCACACAGAATGCTGTTTTTCAATGTGACATTTTCGCATCATTGCATTTTAAGGCGGACTTTTCAGCGAAAGATGCCGCGTTTTGCATTGCGGGCGTGTCGCTTACTCGGCGCGAATGAACGGAGGCGATGCTTTGCTGAATTCTCGAGGGCTGGTTTATCGACAGCCGGGAGTTACTTTTTTTCCCAGCGTTCGAGGGATTCGTCGTGCAGGTGGCGTCGCTTGAAGTGGCGGGAGATGATGCCGTAGCGGGGGCTGAAGAGGTAGGCGAGGAGGAAGAGGAGGCCGAGGATGAGTACGATGGCGGGGCCGGAGGGGATGTTTGCCCAGAAGGAAACGAGCAGGCCTACGACAGCGCCGAAGGTTCCGAGTGCGGCACCTCCCCAGAGCATGACATCGAAGGAGTCGCTGAGGAGGTAGATGGTGGCGGCGGGTAGGATGAGGAGGCCGAGGGAGAGCAAAACTCCGACGGCTTGGAGAGAGGAAACCATGGCCAAGACTATTAATAAAATGAGCATTCCGAGCAGCATCCCTACTGGAATGCCTTGGGTTTTTGCCACGGAGGCTTCGAAGATTGTGAGGAGGAGTGGGCGCTGGAAGGCCACGAGGAGGAGCATGGCGACGCAGGTGATTGCGTAACTCGTCCAGAGGTCGCTGTCACCAACACCGAGGATGTTTCCGAATAGGAAATGGTCGAGGCTCACTTTAACCCCGGCGTATTTGATGAGGGCGATGCCGATCGCAAAGGCGACTATGTAGAGAGCGGCGATGGCGGTTTCCTCTTTGACTCTGGAACTGCGGGAAATGAGGTGTCCCCCGAGCGCCACGAAGACCGCTGCGAGGAGGCCGCCAAAAAGGAGGCCGAGCGGGGACAGGCCGACAAGGATTGCGGCCACAGCAAGGCCGGGCAGGAGCGAGTGGGAGAGGGCGTCCGCCATGAGGGCGAGGCGGCGGATGACGACGAATGCGCCGAGGAATCCGTTGGTGAAGCCCACGAGCACGCAGGCCAGAAGGGCGCGGCGCATGAAGTCGTATTCAAAGGGTTCGAGAATCCAGTTCATGGGTGATGATGGTGCGCGTGCCCGCTGAAAACATGCATGGCGTAGGCGCGGTCGAGGTTGTCTTTGGTGAAGGCCTCGGCGGTGGGACCGCATGCCACGAGTTCGCCGTTGAGGAGCAGGATGTGGTCGAAGAGGGCCTCCACGCTTTTGAGATCGTGGTGCGAGGCCATGATGAGTTTGCCGGCCTCGCGCAGGCGGCGCATGGCTTGGGCAAAGGCTTCCACCGCATTGCGGTCGAGGCCGGTGAATGGCTCGTCGAGCAGGTAGATATCGGCTTTCTGCGCCCAGGCCCGGGCCAGGAAGGCGCGTTGTTGCTGGCCGCCGGAAAGGGCGGAAATCTGGCGGTCGGCGATGTCTTCCAAGTCGCAAATGTGCAGCGCCTCCTCGACGGCAGCGTGGTCGCCGGCACCGAAGCGGCGCCATTTTCCGAGTGCGGGATACCGCCCCATTTCGACGAGTCCGCGCACCGTAACGGGAAAATCCCAGTCCACCGCCTCGCGTTGCGGGACATAGGCGATCTCGCGGCCGGATGTGCCTTCGAGTTGGTGTCCGCGAAACTCGATGCGGCCGGTTTCAAGGGGCAGCAATCCAGCGATGGCCTTGAGGAGCGTGGTCTTGCCAGCGCCGTTTGGTCCAAGTAGCGCCACGCAGGAGCCGCATGAGAGGGTGGCACTGAGATGGTGAACGGCTGGAATCCGGTTGTAGCTCACCGTGACATCCTCGAGGTGGAGTTTGTGGCTCATGGCTTCGGAAGGGTTACCACATCCTCCACAAGACCCGTTCCCCAGAAGGTCGAATCGGCGAGGGTTCTTCCGGCGAGGCGGACCTCCACGCGCAGGGCGGAGTTTCCAGCGGTGGGATCGAAGTTTCCAAAGACGGCGAGGTCCTCCGGTTCGGCGGAGTTCATCGTGAAAGAGGCCGTGAGCGAGGTCACGGGAACTGAGGATTGCACAGAGGGCTGGTTGGCAACGCGGATTGTCAAGCGAGCCGGTGCGGAGGCTGTGAGAAGCACCTCGTAGACGGCCAGTCTTTCAGGCTCGATGAGCGCAGAGGCGGGAGGCGGCGATGAAGGCAGGGGCTGCGTGAGCAACCAAACCGGCGCGCCAAGGAGAATGAGGCCGGCGCCCACCAGGAACAGCCGCAGGAGCGGGAAACCGCGCACGGCTTATTTCAGCGCCTCCACGATGGTAGAGACATTCGTTTTCATCATGCCTTCGTAAGTCGCCGTCGCACCGCTGCCAAGTCCATCCGCACAGAGCACGCCACCGAGTTTGGCGCCGGTCTCGTTTGTGATTTCTTCGAGGACCTTGGGATTCTCAATATTCTCGGCGAATATGGCTTTGACATTCCGGGCTTTGATTTCTCCGATGAGGCGCTTCACTTTTTGAGAGGAGGGCTGGTCGGATGTCGAAACGCCCTGAACAGCAAAAATCTCGAAGCCGTTGTCCTTGGCAAAATACCCCAGCGCCTCGTGGGAGGTGACGAGCACTCGATTTGCTTTGGGGAGGGCTGCGAGTTGGAGGCGGACCCATTTGGAGAGCGTGGCGAGGCGGTTCTGGAGTTTTTTAGCATTTGCCTCGTAGGCGGCCTTGCCGGTGGGATCGACGGCGACAAATGCGTCGCATATCTGCGCCGCCACCGCCTGCACATTCGAAATGCTGTGCCACCAATGAGGATCGGCCGAGCCATGGCTGTGTGCGTGGTCGTGATCCGCATGTCCTTCACACGCCGCCTCGATCGGTTTGACGACATCTCCACCCACAACGAGGCGGACGCCGGCTTTTTCCAGACTCGGACGCAACTTGTCGAGGTAGCCTTCAAAGCCAAGGCCGCTGGCAAGGAGAATTTGGGATTTGGCGATGGTTTTTCGATCCCCGGGCGTGGGTTCGTAAATGTGGGGATCGACTCCGGGTTTGACGATTTCGGTCACCTCCACGTGCTCGGCGCCTATGTCGCGAGCCAGATCAGCCATCACCGTGCTGAGCGAGGCCACGCGAAGCGGCTCGGCTTGGGCAAAGGCCAAGCATGTCAAAAAGGCGGTAGCAATCCGTAGTCTCTTCATAAAAAACGAAATTGACTCGCGCCTGTCATGCAAGTCAATTGCAAAAAAGACCTGCATTGGGTTTGCAACCCCTGCAAAATCTCATCAGTATGCAGTCTTCAATTTTAAAAATTATGGCTGATTATGATTTGATCGTGGTGGGCGGAGGACCTGCAGGCTATGTGGGTGCCATTCGTTCGGGACAACTCGGAAAAAAGGTGGCGGTGGTTGAAATGGACCGCGCTGGCGGCACCTGTCTGAACTGGGGTTGCATCCCCACCAAGTCGCTTCTCAAGAATGCTGAAGTTTACCAGACGATCAAAAACCATGCCGGCGACTTTGGTTTGAAGGTCGAAGGCTTGTCTTACGATTGGGACAAAGTGATCGGCCGCAGCCGTAAGGTCGCCGACCGCCTCGCAGGCGGCATCGAGATGCTTTTGAAGAAAAACAAGGTCGATTACATCCGTGGCGAGGCTTCGATTCCGAAGGCGGGAGTCGTGGAGGTCATCGACAAGGATGGCAAAAAGACAGAGCACAAAGCGGCAAAGATTCTCATTGCCACGGGCGTCGTCACTCGCGAGATGCCGGGCTTCCCGTTCAACGGAAAAAGCGTCATCGGCAGCCGTCAGGCCATGGTTTTGGACAAGCAGCCGAAGGAAATCATCATTATCGGAGCGGGTGCCATCGGCATCGAGTTCGCGTATTTCTTCAATGCCTTTGGGTCGAAAGTGACCGTCGTGGAAATGATGCCAAACATCCTCCCGGTCGAGGACACCGAGGTGAGCCAGACTCTGGAAAAATCTCTGGCCAAGCAGGGCATCAAACTTCTCACCGGCACGAAGGTCGACAAGGCCGAAACGACAAACAAAGGCGTGCGCCTCACGGTGAGCGGCAAGGCCACCGAAACGCTCGAGGCCGACATCGCCCTGGTGGCGATCGGCGTTTCACCTCTCATGCCGAAAGGCGTGAAGCTCGATACCGATGCCAAGGGTTATCTCAAAACCAACGACAGCTACGAAACCAGCGTCAAAGGCATCTACGGCGCGGGCGACATCATCGGGCCGCCATGGCTCGCCCATGTGGCCAGCTACGAAGCCGTTCAGTGCGTGGAAGGCATGTTCGCCGGCAAGAAGCCGAAAAAAGTCAACGTCTTCCCCGGCTGCACCTACTGCCAGCCGCAGGTCGCGAGCGTCGGTCTCACCGAGCGCGCGGCAGTGGAAAAAGGACTCAAATTCAAGGTCGGCAAGTTCCCGTTCATGGCCAGCGGCAAGGCGCTCGCGGTCGGCGAGAGCGAGGGGTTTGTGAAACTTCTCGTCGGTGAGAAACACGGCGAAATCCTTGGTGCACACATCATCGGCGCGGACGCCACCGAAATGATCGCTGAGCTTGGCCTCGCCATCACCATGGAGGCTACCTACGAGGAGATCGCCGCCACGATCCATGCGCATCCGACGCTGAGCGAAGCCATCCACGAGGCCGCCCACGCCTCGCAGGGCCACGCAATCCACTTCTAGAAACGGCCTTGCCGCTCATGAGTGATAAACAACAGACGGCCGTCTCTCCGAGGCGGGAAGAGGATTTTCCGGAATGGTATCAACAGGTCATCCGCGCTGCGGATCTGGCCGAAAACTCCGAAGTGCGGGGCTGCATGGTCATCAAGCCCTGGGGCTACGCCTTGTGGGAGCGTATGCAGGCCGTGTTGGACGGAATGTTCAAGGCCACCGGCCACAAGAACGCCTATTTCCCGCTCTTCATTCCACTCAGCTACTTGGAAAAAGAAGCCGCCCATGTGGAAGGCTTCGCCAAGGAATGTGCGGTGGTGACGCATCACCGGCTTGAACTCCGCGATGGCAAACTCGTGCCAGCGGGGGAACTCACCGAGCCGCTTGTTGTGCGCCCGACTTCCGAGACTATCATCGGTGCCGCCTACGCCCGCTGGGTGAAATCCTGGCGCGACCTCCCTATCCTTCTTAACCAGTGGGCCAATGTCGTGCGCTGGGAAATGCGTCCCCGCCTCTTTCTCCGCACTGCCGAGTTTCTCTGGCAAGAAGGCCACACGGCGCATGAAACCCGCGCCGAGGCCGAGGAGGAAACGATGAAAATGCTCCGCGTTTACGAGACCTTTGCGCGCGACTTTCTCGCCGTGCCGGTTCTCTGCGGCGAGAAGAGCGAGGGCGAGCGGTTCCCTGGCGCCGAGCGCACTTATTGCATCGAGGCCATGGTGCAGGACCGTAAGGCCATTCAGGCCGGAACTTCCCACTTTCTCGGTCAGAATTTCTCCAAGGCCTCCGGCATTCAGTTCCAATCGCGCGAGGGACAACTCGAGCACGCCTGGACGACCAGTTGGGGGGTGAGCACGCGGCTTATCGGAACCCTTATTATGATGCACTCGGATGACGATGGACTCGTCGTGCCTCCGCGCATCGCGGCCACGCATGTCGTGATCGTGCCGATCACGCCCAAGGAGGACAGCAAAGCCGCGATCCTCGAAGCTGCTGAAAATCTTGCTGCCAGCCTGCGCTCGGTGGTTTTCCACGGCACCCCGCTTGGCGTGGATGTCGATGCGTGCCAATCCGCATCGAGATCGGCCCACGCGACCTCGCGCAGGGAACCGCAGCCGTCGCCCGCCGCGACAAGGGTCCGAAGGAAAAAGAATTTCTCCCGCTCGCGGAGATTCCTCAACAAGTCACGGCCATGCTCGAGGAAATCCAGAGCACGCTCCTGCGGCGTGCCACTGAATTCCGCGATGCCAACATGGTGAAAATTGATACGAAGGAGGACTTCTACAAATTCTTCACACCACAAAATGCCGCAAAACCTGAAATCCACGGCGGCTTTGCCATCACACATTGGAATGGCAGCACCAAGGTCGAGGAACAAATCAAAACGGATCTCAAGGTGACTATCCGCTGTATTCCCTTTGACGAATCGCCGGAGCCGGGCACTTGCCCGTTCAGCGGCGAACCCAGCCGCCAGCGCGTGGTCTGGGCGAAGTCCTACTGAGCGGCTTCCGTCCACAGCGCCGAACGGCTCGGGGACCACGCCCGCCCTCGGGCTTTCTGCCCGGCGCCCCGCCTGTTGGCTTGGAAAAATGCGGCCGCAGGCCGGTAGAACCACAACATGTCGGGCGCGGGGTTTGCCTTACTGCACCTGAGGCGGACGCACTCTTCAGGACCGGGTTCGCAGCGAGATCGCCGCATTGTTTCAAGCCTGGCCGGCGGCGGAGATTTCCTCCGGCGGGGCAGCTTCCAATGCAGGCTCGGGTGCTGCGGGTGGTTGGATACGGCACTCCCCAAAATGGATGCCCCCTTTTTCGACCACCATGGCGCGGGAGGTTACTGGACCCTCAAGGCTGCCTCCGCTCAAGATTTGGAGAATGCCGTTGCAGTGAATGGGCCCGCGCAACGTGCCTTGGATCGTGATGTGGTCGGCCTCCAGCGGCTGGGAGCACTCGATAGTTGCTCTTTTTTCCACGAGGATAGAATCAGCCGTGATCCGTCCCGTGCACGGTTTTTGCATGTTCAGGCGAACTTCGCCTTCGCAGCGCAAGTGGCCACTGAAGGCCCCTTCTATGCGCGCTGATCCGCAGACGATCCAAGGATTTGCCAGCGAGCCCTTGGCTCCGATTTTCAGCAGTCCACGCGTGTCTACCGCCCGCGACGAGTGCGCAGTGATATTCACCTCGATCAACTCGATCGGGGCGTAGCAGCCAGGGCAGATGGTGCTCTGGGCTTTCTGAGACACCTGGTGGGTGCGCCCACATTTCAAGCAGTGAACGGGCTTGCCAGCTTCGAGTTTTTTTCCAGTAAAGGACGGCAGTTCTGTGATTCCAGAAGCGCGCACACCTGCGGTGGCTGCCAAGTAATGGGCTCCGCAAGAACGGCAGTTTGTGGATATGAGGTGAGGAGGCTCAAGTTGCACGAAACCGCAGACCGGACACCGGAAAGGTGACTTCGGCGGTGGGTTTGGCATCTGGCCTTAGGCCGCGTCCTCTGTGAGGGAGGGTTTGGTGGCACTGCCGCGGGATGCGTTTTTGGACGGAGTCACTTCGGAGTGGCCAATGAAGGTGGCTCCCTCTTCGATGATGATACGCATCGCCTTGAGGTCTCCAAGGAGCTCGGCATTAGATTTCAACTCGCAGCGTTCCTGCACGGTCACATTACCATTGACTGTGCCGTGAATGATGACGGTCTTGGTGCGAACATCGCCTTTGATGACGGCATTTTTTCCAAGAGTCAGAGTGCCTTCAGAGATGATTTCGCCGTCGAGTTTACCGTCAAAAATCATTTCGCTATCGAATTTCAAAGTCCCCGTGAGTTCAACATCACTGGTGAGGATGTTTTTGGATGTGGAGGGTTCTGTTACGAGAGAAGTGATGTTGTTCAGGTTCATGGTGTGTTGCAGGCTACACAGTTTTCCGCGTGGCGGTCAATGTCATGAACTGTGCAGACACAGGAATCGGCTCTGAGCGAGGCGATGAAAGTTGTTTGTTGACGCATGAGGTGGCAAACCGATACTTTGCGCCGCTCGTCTCCAAATGCGAGGCAGCAATCAAAACAATTCTTTTTTCATGGACACAGCGACCAGACTTCAACAAATCACCCCATCCCTCACTCTTGCCGTCGACAGCAAGGCCAAGGCCATGAAAGCCGAAGGCATCGAAGTCTACGGTTTCGGAGCCGGCGAGCCGGATATGGATACTCCGGAACACATCAAGGCGGCAGCCATAAAAGCGCTGCAAGAAGGTCGCACCAAATACACCCCCAGTTCGGGCATTCCTGAACTTCGCCAAGCGATTTCCCAGAAATTTTTGAAAGATAATGGACTTGATTACAAGCCCAGCCAAGTCGTCGTGAGCAGCGGAGCTAAGCACTCGTGTTTCAATGCCATTGCCGCTGTCGTGAATGAAGGCGACGAGGTGATCATCCCGGCCCCCTACTGGCTCAGCTATCCTGAAATGGTGCGCCTCGTCGGTGGCGAGCCTGTTATTGTTCAGACCACTCAGGAGAACAACTGGAAGATCACGCCAGAGGATTTTGAAAATGCGATGTCGCCTCGGACGAAGATGATCATCATCAACTCGCCCGGCAACCCCACGGGATCGATCTACACGCGCGAAGAACTCAAAGCTCTCGCCGAGGTCGCAGCTGAAGAGGACATTTTTATCCTTTCCGACGAAATCTACGAGAAACTCACCTATGACGGGGCTGAACATATCAGCATTGCCTCGATTTCACCCGAGGCTTACGACCTCACGATCACAGTCAATGGATTCAGCAAAGCCTATTCGATGACCGGATGGCGCCTTGGTTATCTGGCAGCTCCCGAGCCAATCGCCCGTGCGATCGATTCGATGCAGAGCCACATGACATCAAATCCTTGCTCGTTTGCTCAATATGGTGGTCTTGCTGCTCTTACCGGTGATCAGCAATGCGTTGTGGACATGCGTGAAGAGTTCGATATTCGCCGTCAATACATGTTCGAGCGTATCACGCAAATTTCTGGAATCTCGGCGGTTCGACCACAAGGCGCCTTCTATGTCTTGGCAAATATCAGCGCCCTTGGGCTAAAATCCCAAAACTTCGCCGACCGTCTTCTCACCAAGGCGAATGTCGCGATCGTTCCGGGCGTTGCATTTGGCGATGACCGCACGATTCGTCTCAGCTATGCAACAAGCCTCGATGTTATCAAGTCGGGTCTCGATCGCATCGAAGAATTCTGCAAAACACTCTAAGAAAACATTTTTTGGATTAAGTTAAAGCAGGGCGCTACGACTTTCGAGCGCCCTGTTTTTGCTGAGACTCGAAAAGAGCGCGCCAGTGCTCGAGACGCTCCTTGATGCGTTTTTCAAGTCCATTTTCCGTGGGAGTGTAAAACCTGCGTCCCTCCGGCAAATAGGCTTGGGGCACATAGGACTCCTCAAAATCGTGGCTGTAGAGGTAGCCTTTCCCATGTCCGAGGCGTTCCGAGCCCTTGTAGTGCCCATCGCGCAAATGCTCGGGCACAGCCAGCGTTCTCCCCTCGCGCACTTCGTCTGAAGCCTTGCCGATCGCCACGGTTGCGCTGTTACTTTTCGGCGCGGTGGCCAGATACAGCGTCGCATGGGCCAGCAGCAAATTTGCCTCTGGCAGTCCGATGAATTCCACCGCCTGCGCCGCCGCCTGTGCGACCAGCAGCGCGTTGGAATCTGCCAAGCCAATGTCCTCGCTGGCACAAATGACTAACCGTCGTGTGATAAACCTGATTTCTTCGCCGGCATGGAGCATTTTCGCCAGCCAGTAGATAGCGGCATCCGGATCGCTTCCTCGAATGCTTTTGATGAATGCGCTGATCGTGTCGTAATGCTCGCTGCCCGTGCCATCATAGACGACGGCCTTTTTCTGAATACTCTCTTGTGCCACAGCAAGATCGATGTGGACGGAGCCATCAGCTTGAGGCTGTGTCGTGAGGGCTGCGATTTCCAAAGCATTTAAGCATTTTCGTGCATCACCATCGCTCAGCTTAGCAAGAAAGGCGGCGGCATCGGGGTCAATCCGCACGGGCAGCCTCCCCAATCCACGCTTGGCATCACCGAGCGCACGCTCCATCAAAATAAGGAGGTCGCTCTCGGCCAGTGGCAGCAGTTCGAAAATCTGCGAGCGGGAAATCAATGCACTGTTGATGCTGAAAAATGGGTTCTGTGTCGTCGCGCCAATGAGACGCACCACACCATTCTCGACCTCCGGCAGCAACACATCCTGTTGCGCTTTGTTGAAGCGGTGAATCTCGTCCACAAACAGAATCGTCCGGCCTCCATTACCCCGCCGTGAAGCTGCGACTGCAACGACACGCCGGATATCTGCGACATTGCTCTCGACCCCGCTCAGGCGCTCAAAGGATGAAGCCGTCGCGCCTGCGATGACTTGTGCCAGAGTCGTTTTACCAGTTCCAGGTGGGCCAAAGAGAATCAACGAGGAGAGGCGGTCCGCTTCGATCGCACGCCGTAGAAGCTTGCCCGGCGCGAGAAGGTGCTGCTGACCACAATACTCGTCCAGCGTGTGAGGACGCATGCGCGTGGCCAGCGGTGTATCGGGCGGAACTTCGAGTGGTTTTTGAGAAAAAAAGTCGTCCACGATTTGTCCTACATTCCCGCAATCCCCACGGCTCTCCAATGAAAAACCCCCGCCTCTTTAAAAAAGAATGAACATTGCATGGGCTGGGTTTGTCAGAGCCGATTCCTTAATAAGGTTTGACAATACCCCCACCCAATCTCCATTTTCTATCAGAATAATGAATTCTCCCCAAACAGAACCGACAGACTTGGTCACTAATTCAGTCCTCTATAAAGAATTTCTCGCCGAACGAGATGAAATTTTACGCCACAAATGGATCGAAAGCGAAAAAATTGGCCGCGATATCGGCTTTGAAAAGGCTTTGTTGGACTGGATATTAAAATATCGATCGGGCTGGAGATCCAACCGCTCCCGGACGATGCGGAGCCACGCAGGCATTACTTCCTGAAAAGCAACATGCCCTTTAAAGTGGTCCCGTGAGGCCGCGAAGGACAAATGAGCACAGATCACAACCCTTCAAATAGAATTTCAAGTATAGCGCTGGAGAGCGAAGCCATAGAAAAGGCTATCCGCCGCATGGCTCATGAGATCGTCGAGCGCCACGAATCTTCCGAGCGCATCGTTCTGGCTGGGATACCCACGCGCGGCGTGGAGGTAGCCCGCCGCTTGGCCAACCACATTGCAAAAATCGACGGTGTCAGTCCTTACTTAGGAATTATCGACATCTCCATGCATCGTGACGACCTCTCGATCCGTGGCAAAGTGACCACGCTCGAAGTCACCGACCTTCCAGTGGACCTCGATTCCCGACCGCTTGTTCTTGTCGATGATGTTTTCTTTACCGGGCGCACGGCGCGCGCCGCGCTTGATGCCTTGGCCTCATTCGGGCGCCCCTCGACTATTCAACTGGCCGTGCTCATTGACCGTGGCCACCGTGAGCTCCCCATCCGGCCGGACTATGTGGGCAAGAACCTTCCGACCTCGCGTGAGGAAAAAATCCGTGTGCGCTTTGAAAGTCTCGACGGTGTGCCCGACTCGGTCGTTGCCATCAAATCATGAGCATCTGGACCCGCAAAGACCTCACAGGCCTCGACGAGCTCACCGCCGCCGAGATCGCCTTCCTTCTCGATACCGCCCGCGCGTTCAAAGGCGTTGGCGAACGCAGTCTGAAAAAAGTGCCCGCCTTGCGTGGCAAGACACTCGTGAATTTCTTTGTCGAGCCAAGCACACGCACACGCACCTCGTTCGAGGTAGCGGCCATGCGCCTGAGCGCGGATGTCGTGAACATCTCGGCCACAGCATCCAGCCTTCAAAAAGGCGAAACACTCAAGGACACCGCCTTGAATCTCCAAGCCCTTCAAGCGGACATCATCGTCCTCCGCCACAGCTCGCCCGGATCATCCCAGTTTCTCGCCGAGCGCCTCGGCTCGAGCATCATCAATGCCGGCGACGGCGCCCACGAACACCCCACACAGGGCCTTCTCGACATATTCACCATCCGGGAAAAATTCGGCCGCATCGAGGGACTCCATGTCGCCATAGTCGGCGACATCCTGTTCAGCCGCGTCGCCCGCTCGAATATTTTCGGACTTCTCAAGCTTGGCGCCAAAGTGACACTCGTCGGCCCATCAACCCTCGTTCCTAAAAGCTTCGAAAAACTCGGCGTCCGTGTGACCCATCGCCTCGATGACATTTTGCAGGACATCGATGTCATTAACCTCCTTCGCATCCAGCACGAGCGCCAGCGCAAGGAATACTTCCCCGGCCTTGGCGAATATGTGTCCCTCTTCGGCCTCACCAAAGCCCGCGCTGCAAAGCTCAAGCCGTCCTGCCTCATTATGCACCCCGGCCCGATCAACCGTGGTGTGGAAATCGACAGCGATGTGGCCGATGGCCACCAGAGCGTGATCCTCGAGCAGGTTACCAACGGCATTGCCGTTCGCATGGCCGTCCTCTACTCCTGCGCCGGAGGAGCCGGCGTGCCCACATGAAAAAAATCACCCGTATTGCCAATGGCCGCATCATCGACCCGGCCAACAACCGTGACGAAACCGCCGACCTCTGGATCGCCGATGGCAAGATCACCCAACCGATGTCGGGCAAGGAGACCGAGACCATTGACGCCGTCGGCCTCGTCGTAGCGCCGGGTCTGATCGACATCCATGTCCACCTGCGCGAGCCAGGCCAATCGCACAAAGAGACAATGGCCAGCGGCACACGCGCCGCAGCGGCAGGAGGATTTACTACCGTCGTCGCCATGCCGAATACCAATCCTTCGGCCGACAGCGCCGCAACGATCACTTGGATCAAGGAAAAGGCATCGCGCGAAGCCTGTGTGAATGTTCTCTGCACCGGAGCGATCACCAAGGGGCTGAAAGGCGAGGAACTTGCTCCTATCGCTTCGCTTTTTAATGCCGGAGTGGTCGCACTCACCGACGATGGCCACTGCATTCAGAACAACGAAATCATGCGCCGCGCAGTGGAATACGCCCGCATGTTCGGTCTCACCGTCATGGACCACTGCCAGGACTACTCGATCGTCGGCGACGGTATCATGCACGAGGGCGAGTGGAGCCTCCGGCTTGGCCTTCCCGGCTGGCCGCGCACTGGTGAGGAGATGATCGTCTCTCGCAACATCATGCTCGCGGAACTCTGCGACTCGCCGATCCACTGCCAACACATCAGCTCCAGCGGAAGCGTGCGTCTCATCCGCGAGGCCCGCGCCCGTGGCGTAAAAATTTCCGGCGAAGTCTGCGCACACCACATCGCGCTTACGGATGCCACGCTCGCCGCCTTCGATAGCAATTTCAAAATGAACCCGCCCCTGCGCACGCAGGAGGACATCGATGTCATCATCGAAGGCATCGCCGACGGCACACTCACGATCCTCTGCAGCGACCATGCGCCCCATGCAGCTTACGAAAAAGAAGTCGAAATCGATCATGCTCCCTTTGGCATCACGGGGCTCGAAACCGAGTTTGCCATTTTCCACGACATCCTTGTCCACAAACGCGGGGCCATCGGCCTCCCCCGCCTCATCGCGCTCCTGACCTCGGAGCCCGCATCGTTGCTCAAGCTGGATCGCGGCACGCTCTCACTCGGCGCCCCAGCCGACATCGTGCTCATCAACCCCGCGATGGACTGGACTTTTGATAAAACCCAATCGGCCTCACTTTCCAAAAACACACCCTTCCACGGCCACACCTGGCGCGGCCGCGCGGTCCGCACCATTGTGGGCGGCGAGACGGTTTGGGCGTTGACGACTTAAAGGGTTTCCGGAGCGTTCAACAACTCGGCGATGCGCTTGAGCAGTCTGCCAGCGGCTCCGCCATCCAGCACGCGATGGTCGAAGCTCAGCGTGAACATGGCCTCCACGACAGGAACAAATTCCTCAAGTTGTGGATTCCAGTTTGGAACGGTCTGACCCGCGCCCATGCCAAGTAGGATGGTTTGTTCGGGCAGCGGAATCGGCGTGGCAAGCGTGAGGCCGAAGGTGCCGTAGTTGGTGATCGTGGCAATGGATCCACCGGTGTCGGCGGCAGGCAAGCGGCGTTGGCGTGCGAGTTCCACGAGTCGGTTGTAGCGCGAGACGAGATCATCGAGCGGGAATTGGTCGGCATTGCGAATCACAGGAACGAGAACGCCGTCTTCGGCCTCCACGGCAAAACCGATATCCACCGAGGGCGGGTGCACGATGCTTTCGCCGACAAGGCGTCCGGCCGGGGCGCTGTTCTCACCGAGGGCCACGGCCAAGGCGCGAAGCGCGTAGAGCGCGGGACCCGGCTTGGAAGGATGTGACTTGCGATGGGCAAGAAGTTTGTCGAGTTGGATGGGGATTCCCACGGTGGCGAGCGGGCGTGACCAGCTGCGGATCATCGCGTCGGCGACGGCCTTCCGCATCGGCGATGCGGGCGTGATTTTGTTGTTTTCGATGCTTCCCATGAAGCGTTCGAGGTCTTCGATGGTGACACGGCCACCAGCACCGCTGCCAGCGATGCCCGCGAGATCAGCCGCGCGGAGGCCGAGCTCCGACATGCGGGCCTTCATGCGGGGCGAAAGATAGGTGACTCCTCCGGCATGGGCTGGAACGGGAAGTCCACCGGGGATGGTAGGTTCCACTTTTTGCGGGGCGGGCGGAGTATCGGAGCGATTTTTTGCAGGCTTGCGGGAGATTTTTTCAGGTTCATCCAGACCAAGTCGCTGTGCCTCCTCGGCGCTGACTTCGATCTGACCAAGAATCGCTCCCACCGGGTAACTTATGCCGTTTTCAGCATGCATTTCAGTGATGAGTCCCGAGCAGGGCGCGGTGACAGCCATCATAGCCTTGTTCGTCTCAACCTCGATAAGGTCGGCATCGGCCTCGATGGTGTCACCCTCTTTGAAAAGGATGCGAACGATGGTCGCCTCGGCGATGGATTCCCCGAGTTGGGGCATTTTAATGGGAACGATGGCCATGGTGGGTCAGATGTGAAGGAGACGCCGGGCAGCGGCGGCAATGGTGGATGCTGTGGGGCGGTGGGCCGCCCAAAGGTCGGGGTGATAGGGAACCGGCGTGTCTTTGGCGTTGACCCGCATGGGTGCGGCATCAAGCAGGCCGAAGCCTTCGGTGGAGACTCGAGCGATCACTTCGGCGGTGACACCGCCCCAGGGCCATTCCTCGCTGACACAGAGGAGGCGGCCGGTGCGGGCAACGGATGCCAGAATGGTGTCTGTATCCAAAGGCTTCACGCTGCGGAGATCGACGACTTCGATTTCATACCCGTCTTCGACGAGTTCCTGCGCGGCGGCGAGGGATTCGTGGAGCATGGCTCCATGGGTCACGATGGTGGCATCGCGGCCGGCGCGGGCGATGCGGGCTTTACCGATCGGGAGGGCGTTCTCGGGAAGAGCGTCGGCCTTGAGATGGTAATAAAGAAATTTGTGCTCACAGAAAATGACCGGGTCGTCGATATTCACGGCCTCAAGGAGCATGGTATAGGCGTCCTCCACGGTTGCGGGCGTGACCACAACCAGACCCGGCCAGTGGGCATAGATGGCCTCAAGGTTTTGACTATGAAACGGACCCCCGCCGGAGGTGCCGCCGGAGGGGAGGCGCACAACGATCGGGCAGGGGACGCTGGTGCGGTAGAAAAGCGTGGCGGCGTGATTCACGATCTGGTTGAGACCACAGGTCGAGAAGTCGGCGAACTGCATTTCCACAATTGGCCGAGCACCTTCGATGGCGGCACCAATCGCCATTCCCACGATGGCGTCCTCGCTTAAGGGGGAGTCCAGCACGCGGCCGGGGAATTCAGCGGCAAGGTTTTTTGTCGCTTTGAAGGCTCCGCCGAAACTGCCGATGTCTTGCCCGTAGAGAAAAACGCGCGGGTCGGTCGCGAGGGCCTTCTGTTGGGCGAGGCGTATGGCTTCGAGATAAGTGATCATGAGGCGGAGTATTGTTCCCGGTATTCTGGCCTGGAGAGGGCGGCCCAGTCGTCTTCACTCGGATCCGGCGAGGGTTCGCGACGAACACGGTCGGCTGTGGCATTAACCTCGGCCTCGGTCTCGCGCCTCCAGGAGGCAACTTCATCAGCCGTGTGCCAGCCCTCATCGATGATGTGCTTTTCAGCGAGCAGAACACAGTCGGAACCAAAGGCCGATTTCTTCAATTCGGGATCAAGGTAGGCAAAGTCGTCGTGCTCTCCGTGGCCGACGAGGCGGAGCAAATCCGCAACGACAAGCTGTGGCCCGCCTCCCTCGCGTGCCGCGTGAATCGCATGGCGCAGGGTCTGGAGACAATCGAGCAAACTTGTGCCGTCGGCCTTGTGTGCTCCGACTCCGTAGCCTGCGGCTTTGTCGAGAAGGTCGGTGCAGGCGTATTGGCGGGAATTTGGCGTGGAGTAAGCGTATCGGTTATTCGCGACAACCACAACGAGCGGTAGTCTGTCCACCGCGGCCGCATTGAGACCTTCGTGGAACGCACCGGTGGATGTGCCCCCATCGCCGATGCAGGTTGCCCCCACTGCGCCCTGCTCGCCTTTCAGGCGGCGGGCCAGAAGAGCGCCAGCCACGGTGGGGATCATGGCCCCGAGATGGCTAATCATGGCGTAGTATCCATCCCTGGGACGGCCGCGGTGGATGTTTCCGTCCCGACCGCGCATCGAGCCGAGTTGGGAACCGAGATAGGTGCGCAGGGTGTCGAGAACCGTGTCACCGAAGGCCAGGCGCCCACCTTGATCGCGTATGAGGGGGGCAAAAATATCTCCGCGACGGAGTTGAATGCCCACGGAGACGCTCAAGGCCTCCTGGCCTCGGCCGAGGAATACGCCTCCCTTGATCATGCCGGCGCGGTAGAGCCCTGCGAGCTTCTCCTCCAACACCCGCGAGGTCAGCATGACGCGGTAGGCTTTGATGAAATCGGACTGGGTAACCGGCGCGATCTTTTTGGACATTACAAACTATCTATACGGGCAACCGCCCGCCTGCTGCAAAGCATTCCTTCTTGTTCGAAAATGGCATCAATTACTTGGGTGGAGGTATGATTTGGTTGGCAAGAGGCATGGCGGAATCCAAATGGACATCCCGCTGGGAGAAAGCCAAAGCAATTCCCTCGCTCAGGAAGGCTTCATAGATCGCAATCCGCAACTCGCTCGGCACCCCGTTTGTTGTGTGCGGGAGCGTTTTGTCGATCCAGTAAAAAACCCGAAGGACCAAGGAATCCTTGGCAAAATCATGAAAAAATACATCCACCTCATGGCCTTTCTGGATATTCGGATGCGCGGCCACGATGTCGTGCACGATGCGAATTGCCTTTTTGACTGGTGATCCATGTGCGATCCCGATGAAAAATTCCTGACGCGCATGGTTGTCCGAAAGGGTCCAGTTCACCACAGTGCTTTGTAGCAGAACGCTGTTGGGAATGAGAATATCGACCCCATCGGCACGCCGCATTTGGCAACAGCGCGTCCCGATGGCAGTCACCGTGCCGGAAAAGTTCTCCACATCGATCATGTCGCCGATGCGAATCGGGCGTTCGAAGAGAAGAATGAGTCCGCTGATGAGGTTGTTCACGAGCTGCTGGGCACCAAATCCCAGCGCTATGGCCGCGCCGCCTCCAAGGAGGGCAAAAATCGTGAGCGGGATTTTCACCGCAGCCAGCGCAATCAAGCAGGTGACACCCAGAAGAATCATGTGGGTGAATTTTTGAACAATGGCTCCGGTGTTGGCATCGAGGGCAAAGCGATCTCGAAGCCTGGAGCGCAGCCACCGGCTGAAGGAGGCTGAGGCCGTGCCTCCGACGAGAAGTATGGCGAGAGCGATCAGCAGCATTCCGAGAGTCACGGAACTCGGACGCTGCACAATCTGGCCGTTGACAAAGACCGAGTCGTTGAGAGTGAAAATCTCGGTATTCCAAAAGTCCTTGGCCTGCGTGCTCAGCGTGATCGCGGCGGCATCCATCTTTTCACCAACACCGAGGCTCTTGCGCTTGGATTCGATGTCGGCTCTTGTGAGCTTGATTAATTCAATGAGCCGGGAAAATCCATTTTCCCATTGCGAGAGGCAGGCTTCCTCTTGGATCAAGGCTTTATCAAGGGCTTCAGTGGCGCGCGATGGCGGTTTGGGATCATTTCCTCCGGATGCAACGGATGCAAGGCGACGGCGTTCCTGGAGCTTTGCGCGGAGTCCGGGAATGAGAGGCTGCCATGTCTGCGCTTCCTGCGACCTGTTCTCGACCAAGCGGGCGAGCTGATCGATGGATGTGGCATTCGTAGTATTCCAAAGATCGTGTCGCGTGTGCCAGACCTGGCCGGTGACCAGGAGTCCGATGCGATGATATTCCAAAAGCTGAAGTTGGCTTTCGATGCTTTCCAAAAGGAGGTCGGCAACCTGCTTGTCTCCACGGGTCGAGTTGGCCGATGAGAAATTTTTGAGTTGCTTGCCAACTTTTGCGACCGTGCCTCTCAGGTCCTCCTCCTCGCGCCTGATCTCATCGAGCTTGGATTGAAGGACGCTCTCGGGGAACGAAACGCGACTCTCCAAGCTCGAGGCGTTTAGCTTGCCAAGCTGCATGAGGGCCTCTTGCAAATCCACATCCGACTGCCAACTTTGATTGTCCGAACGCTGGGAGTGTTCCGCAAGCGTGGCCCTCACACGGGTCTCTTGGAGTTTCAACAGCCACTTGTCACGCGGTGTCTCTGCGGGACCGGCGGACTCAAGCGCCTGCAGCTTCTGCTGCTGATTTTTCAAGGATGCAAAGGCGTTGCCCGCTTGCTGCTCGCGGGTGGCGCCGATTTTTTGTAGGGCCTCGAGCCAATCCCCAGCCAGCCAGCTGTCGATCCTCGCCGAGTCAAATAATCCCAGTCCTTCTTCGGGCGAGACCTCCGGTGGCTTGAAATCGGCAATAGCCTGTCGCACCTCTGTGGTCTGGCCTTGCATGGTTTGCGCGGCCCTCCTCCAGTCATCCGCGAGAGTATCCGCCTCGGTGAGCTGTGTCAGGAGCTGCAAGTATTCACGATATTCCTCTGGTGTTGCGGGCTCCTTTTTCTGAAATTCCTCCAGACCTCCCTGGCGCGCCTCCTCCAAAATGGTATGGGAGTCTTTTTCAACGACGGAGGCCTCTACTGGTGTTGGCGTAGGACTCTGACAGTAGACGGCCGATCCAAAAAAAAATAAAAAACTTAAGGCGACATGGAAAATAATGTTCATTAAGACGGTGATTCCTGTTGCCACGGCATAAAGCGTAGTTAATATGCGCAACCATCCAACAAATGAAGCCAGAAATTCATCCCGACTATCAGGAAACATCCATCGTCTGTGCTTGTGGCACTACCTACAAGACACGCTCCACACGTCAGAACATCAAGCTCGGCATTTGCGCTGCCTGCCACCCCTTCTTTACCGGGGAGCAGAAATTTGTGGATACGGCCGGCCGCGTTGACAAATTCAAGCAGCGCTACGGCACCGTTCGCGCCGCTCGCGCTGTAAAAAAAGTCTAACGAGACTTTCTTTTTTTCAAAAACGGTAAACGGGTGCACAACCTGTTTACCGTTTTTATTTAAACCATGGACTTTGAACCTCTCATTGAGCGCAAGCGCCGCCGCTTCGAGGAACTGGAGAGCGAAATTTCCTCGCCCGGTCTCTTTGACAACGCCCCACACGCCAGAGAAGTCCTCCGTGAACATGGCTCCACGAAGGTGCTGCTTGAGTCCTGGGATAAACTTGTCAGGGCCCGCCGCGAAATCGCCGAAAACCGCGAACTCGCGGCATCCGATGATAAAGAAATGGCGGCCATGGCCCGCGAGGAAATGGAACGCATCGAGCCGGAAGTTCCGCTCCTCGAGCGCGCTGTCCAAGTAGCCCTCCTGCCACCTGAGCCTGATGAGGACCGCGATGCCATCATGGAAATTCGCGCTGGCACCGGTGGCACCGAGGCAGCGCTCTTTGCGGCTGACCTGCACCGCATGTATTGCCGCTATGCCGATTCCCTCGGCCTCAAAGTTGAAGAGTTGGAATCGAGTCCGGCCGATTTGGGCGGAGTGCGTGAGGTTATTTTTCGCATCTCTGGCACATCTGTTTTCCGCCGCTTTCGCTACGAGAGTGGCGTTCACCGTGTCCAGCGTGTGCCTGCCACCGAGGCCCAAGGCCGCATCCACACCTCCACCGCCACGGTCGCCGTCCTGCCCGAGGCCGAGGAGGTGGACATCGAACTCAAACCCGAGGATCTCCGCATCGAGGTATGCCGTGCCGGCGGACCAGGCGGTCAAGGAGTGAACACGACGGATTCCGCCGTGCAGGTCATGCATATCCCGACTGGAAGGATCGTGCGATGTCAGGACGGACGCAGTCAGCAGAAAAACAAGGAGGCCGCCATTAAAATTATGCGCTCCAGGCTCCTCGAGGATAAGCGCCGCGAGGAGGAGGAAAAATACTCCGCCCACCGGCGCAGTCTCATCGGCGGTGGGGGACGCGAGGAAAAAATTCGCACTTACAATTTTGCCGAGAACCGCGTTACCGACCATCGCATCAAACTTTCGCTCTATTCCCTCGACCGTTTTTTGGAAGGTGGTATCGGAGCCCTTGTGGACGCGCTTCAGGTCAGCGACATCGAGCAGAGGCTCAAGGACTCCGGTATCGCCTGAATACTTTTTAGTGAAAATGCCGAATAATTATCTTGTGACCCCCCCATCCATTATCCAGATTGCTCCCGCCCAAGGCGGTTTATGAACACAAACCCAGAAAATCCCACCGACCTGTCCGGTTTGGAAATCGACTTGCTCAAGTCCTTCCAGCCTTCATGGGTCAAGGAATCCACTCCTTCCAGTAAAATCGCACAGATATCCTCGAGGGACGATAACGACTCACGGGGAAGATCAGGCTACGATCGTGATGATGCTGATTCCCGCTGGAATCGAAAGCCGCCAAAGTCTGATCGCCTGACTCGCAGGCCCGGGCCGGAAGCGGACAAAACGCGCCGCCCATCAGGTGACAAGCGTCCCCCAGGCAAAGGCCCTGCGCCACGCAGGGATTCGCGGGATGACGGCCACCGCCGCCAGCAGGAATCCGCACCCCGCATGCCTCTCCTCGAGGGCTGGGAGATCAAGTTTGTGCCGGAACCGCGCGGTATCGACGGCCTTCTCAAGCAGATCAAATCTACTGCCAAAACCTATTCGCTTTTTGAGTTGGCCCGCTTGGTTCTTGAAAAGTCGGCACGCTACCGTGTGGAATTTCAACGCAAGTCTGGCCCGGCTCTTTTTCAGGTTGCCCTGGATGGCACGCTCTGGCTCAACGAAAGCGATGCGGCCACACACATCCTCTCCACCCAGCTGGATAAGTTCTACCGCTGCGAGAGTATGGCTGTGGAACCGCCTAAAGCGGCCTCCCCGATTATTGCCCAGTGCGGGATGAGCGGGGTTCTGCTCGGGCCTCCAAACCTCCACGACTACCAACTCAAAGTCCAAAAATTGCACGCCGAGCGCTTCGGCAATGTCGCCTTCGACATCTACAAGGCCCGCATCCGCATGGTTCGCGATGAGGGATCCATCCAAAAATGGCGCGACTCGCAAAGTTCGCAGGAGGTTTATTTCCCACTCGAATCTCCCGAAGGCACCGAGCCTGAACCCCTCAAAACACTCGCTGAAGTCGCGGAACACTTTCAGAAAAACCATGCCGCCGCAGCGATCGTCTCCCCTGGGGATCACTTCACAGCTCCTGGCTCGGCACCGGTCAACGACTCTGCGCCAGCCGTCATCGAATTCACACGCCGAGAACTCGACAATCTTATCCGATTCCCGCTTCAGCTCGCCAATTTTCTCAGCCAAAAACTGGCGGCAGGCGGGTTGCAAATCTTCAAGGCACACGAAAACATTACCTATGTCTCCGTGGCACGCCCTAAGATGCTCGACCGCCAAGTGAATCCCGTCTCCGAGAGCCTCGCAGCCATTCTTGACTATCTGGAATCAAACACAGGCAAGCCACGCGTGGAACAATGGAAGGCTCTGCTCGAATTGCCGACGTTACCACCGGATCCTGCGCTTCGCGAACCAGCCCTCCTTCGAGATTTCCACTGGCTGCTGCTGCAAGGGCATGTGGTCGACTTCGCCTCGAAGGGCCTCGAGATCCCTCACCCCCCCTCGGCACGCCTACCCCGAGACAGACAGGAAAAACCCCCAAGCAATCGCCCTTCCCGGCCCAGCCCGAATCCTAAAGCGGCTCGACCCGCGACCATTGTGCCACAGGCCCAGAAGCCGCACCCCGAGCGCCTGTCGCTGAAGTTTCCGCTCCCGTCGCTGAGGTTTCCGCGCCTGTCGCTGAGGTTTCCGCGCCTGTCGCTGAAGTTTCCGCGCCCGTCGCTGAGTCCTCAGAACGGCAACCCAGCGATCCAGAGATTTTGCCCGATACGCCAGAAGTCCTGCCCCGAGTTGCCGATGTTCTGCCCGACGCAGCGGATTCCTTATCTCAATTCACTGAGATTTTGCCTGACGAAGTTGATCCCACACCTGAACCTGACGCACCTCGGGCCGAAGGGATCGAGTCACCAGCCGAGGCGGGCGATGTTTTAATCGCTGAAGACTCCGCCGTGCAAGAGACGCCAACTCTCGAGGGCGGGGCGCTCGTTTAGGCCTCGAGCGAAAGTAAGATCACAGATCCGCTTTCATGGCCCACAGCCATAAGCGGTTTGGAGGGATGCCATGCCAAGGTGCTGATGCCTGAATCGAGCCGCACACGCTTGCGACGGAACTGGCCCTTCTCAAAGGTCACCACTAATAGCGTTCCCTTTCCGTCACCAGTCGCGAGTTGCCCCGTGACGGGTGAGAAATCCAGAGCCTGCACTTCGCTTTCGCTGCCATCGACCTGAATGGGCCGTGCTCCATCCGGACCTTTTGAGGAGGCGCAGGGCCAGACAGTCACCACTGGACTACCCGCTGTGGCGAGGCGCTTCCCGTCAGTAGAAAAGGCCAGTGCACGAACCTTGGATTCGAACCCCTCCATTTTAAGAGGGGTGTCCTTTGGAATATCGTAAACATGCACGCTCGGGGTCTGATCCGCCGTGGCCAGCCAGCGTCCATCATTGCTCCAACGCACCTGTAGGCTCGCGCCGCCCCAGTCAAAGCGGGCAAAGGGTTCTTTCTCGCCAAGCCTCCAGAGCACCGCCCCGCCCGCACCCGCTGTGGCGATCTCTGCTGGCGACTTGGGATTCCATGCAAAATCTGACACCACGGTCGGCAGGTCGCGCAGGCTTTGTTCATCACTCCCAGCCGCATCGAAAATGTGAAGCGTTTTACCTTGCCCCGCAGCGAGGAGCGATCCATCCGGACTCGTCCGCACATGCTCGATCATCCCCCGCCCGGGCTTCCATTCCCGCGAACCGAAGTGGATTTTTCCGTCATACCCGCAAGTCACAGGCTCACCGGCAAACCAGGCAGAGCTTCCATTTCCCATGCCGTGCCCAGGGAGTTCCTCCAGCAGCGCTGCGGCCTCGTCCGTCACAAGCACAGGGCCGGTGGCGGGAGTCACAAGCAATCGCGTCCCCTCAGGGTTCCATTTCAGGTCGAGGAGGTGATCCCCCGCAGTGATCGAGCCGGGGCTTTTCAAGAGAGGCAGGAGCGGAATCCGCTGGTGAGGGCTTCGCGATCGAGTTTGCGCCCGATGAAAACAAGGCTGTTCTTACGAGGACGACCCGCCCAGGGCCCTCCACTGGCTGCATCAATGAGCATGTGCACGCCCTGAAAAACCACGCGGTCGGCCTGGCCCTTCACGGCAAAAATTCCCTTCATACGGAAAATGTCCTGCCCCTGATCGCGCACGAGTTTCGAAATCCAGTCGTTGAGTTTTTTGCCATCGCACTCCCCCTCGGCTTCGATGCCCACGCTCGAGATATCCGAGTGGTGGTGATGGTGGTGTCCATGCGCATCGAGAAAGTGGGGGTTGATTTCCGTGGCGCGGTCGAGGTTGAAGCCGCCCACTTCGAGCACTTTTTTAATGTCGATCTCCGCGCGCGTCGTGTGGTGGATGACGGCGAGGGCGTTTATGGCGCGGATGCGCAGCTCGGTTGCCTCCAGCTCCCCGGGAGTCGCGAGGTCGCACTTGTTGAGGATGATCACATCGGCAAACGCCACCTGCTCCTCGGCTTCGTGCGTCTCGCCGACATGTCGCGAAAAATGATGCGCGTCCACCACCGTCACCACGCCATTCACCACCGTCTGCTCCCGCAACTCCTCATCCACAAAGAAAGTCTGCACCACAGGTCCTGGATCAGCCAGGCCGGTCGTCTCGATCAGGATGTGGTCGAACTTGTCGCGGCGCTTCATGAGGTTCCCCAAGATGCGGATCAAATCCCCGCGCACCGTGCAACAAATGCAGCCGTTGTTCATTTCAAACAACTCCTCCTCGGCATTGATGACCAGTTCATGGTCGATGCCAATCTCGCCAAATTCATTTTCGATCACCGCAATTCGGAGACCGTGTTTCTCCCCCAGAATGCGATTCAAGAGAGTGGTTTTCCCGGCCCCAAGGAAGCCGGTAAGAATGGTGACTGGTATGCGTGACATCCGGCAAGTAAACAGGAAAACAAGAAACGCTGAAAAGACTCTTTTAGAAAAGAACCCGTTCTTCCAGAGTCCCGGGTTGAGGGGTCTTGATGCCGTCGATTTGTTCGAGGAGATTGTGTCGGTTCGCTGGGCGGGATTGCCGTGCGTGGCTTATCGGCCCAGACACCGAGCCTTAGTAAACAAAAAAAGGAGGTGGCGACGCCAGTTTGCCCATCTTTTTTTGTTTATCGAATTATTCATAAGCTCCATCTTGAATTTTCTCTAAAATCAGACATCCTTGGGTCATGAAATTTTTCCTTCCACTCGTCGCCATGGTAGCCGTTGTGTCTCTTTCCTCTTGTAACAAAAAAAAATCCGATCAATTCGCCGGTATTGATGGAGATTTTGTGACGAGCACTCCTCTTCCCGAACGCTTTGAGGGCGGGGCAAATTTCTTTAGCGAGAGCGTGACAAAGGGTCAGTTCTCGCCGGTTAGCTTCGGTTATGACAGTTACATCGTCGAACCAGCTGAGACATCAAAGGTGCAGCAAGTGGCCACGGCCATGAAGAACTCCTCCAAGCGACTCATCATTGCGGGATTCACTGATGAGCGTGGCACTCAGGAATACAACCGTGGTCTTGGTGAACGCCGTGCCCAAGCCGTTCGCCAAGCTCTCATCGATGCAGGAGTGAATATCGACAGCATCCAGACTGTTAGCTTCGGCAGTGAGATGCCGGTCGATCCTGCCAGCAACGAGCAGGCATGGGCCCTAAACCGCCGCGCGGAGTTTGGTGTTGTGAAATAACAGCCCCTCTCCAAAAGTTTTTCACAATAAAAACCGGCTTGATCTTCAGGCCGGTTTTTATTTTTATCGAATAGGCCTGCTGAGGAGTGCGTCATGTTTGATCAAGGATTTGCTCCCAGTAAGGGGAGAAATTTTTGTTGGCAGGAGCGTTCTCAGCACTGCAAAAAATCAGTTTGCTCTGGGATCATCAGGCGCTTCGGAGAGCAAGTGTAGGTGCGGGCTCGCATGGCGCATTATTGTTTTCCAAGCGTCACCGGGAATGTTCATTTCTATCAACTCGCGCGTGGGGGCGAGGACGAGCCATGTGTTGTCCTCGATCTCATGTTCGAGTTGGCCGGGCGACCAGCCCGAGCAACCTTCAAAAATTCGAAGACCCCTCTCCCATCCATCCCGAGAGCATTCCGCGTCGGAGAGAAAGGCGCGGAAGGCCACGACCGTTGGATTTTCGCGCCATTGAAGACTTGCGAGTAGTGTCTGATCTGTGCACACGGGCCCTCCTGAAAAGACAGGAACACCAGTTCCTTTCGTTTCCGAAATCCGCAACGGACGATTCAAAACAAAACCGGTCGCGCCATCTTCAGGACTGTGCTCAGAGAGAAAAATGATCGTCCTGCGAAAATTCGGATCCTGCAGGCAGGGGTGCGCCACGAGGAGCGCACCAGTCAGATTGTCTCCGGTCTTCATGGATGGCGTTGCTTTTTGTTCAAGCCATACGCGCCAATGTTTGGGTGAGATAGGGCAAAAGTTGCTTCTTGCGCGAAACGATTCCGTCCAACCGCCAAGAGTCGCTGCCATCCTCCGGGAATCCAATCAAGCGGGTGAAAGACTCCGAACCTCGGACAAACAAAATCGAGTTCTGGGTGTTCACATCTGTGACAAGGAGTGCGGAGAAGAAGTAATTGTGCGAGGCTCGGTATTTTTCGAGTTCCTCGATCAGCTCGGAACGCTTTTTTTCGAGCTGGGAGAAGCTGATTTCCTCAATTTGCGAGACACTGAAAACCACGGTCCTTTCCTCGTATTCCTTACAGTCGGCCGTAATCACATTTTTTGTTGTTAATGTGAGCAGCGGCGAACCCACACTGAAAATTTCGCTGGCAAGGTCCGAAGGCTGAATGCCGCATATTTTGGAAAGCTCCTCCATAATTTCTCTGTCCACTTGAGTAGTCGTGGGTGAGGTGAGGTTGAGCGTGTCGGATATCATGCCGCACATGAGCAATCCAGCAATGGGCTTGGGAATGGGTATGCGAGCCTGGCGAAAACAATCGGCCACGATTGTGCTGGTAGATCCGACGGGTCGATTCACAAAAAGGATCGGCTGTTGGGTTGGGGCGACTCCAATGCGGTGGTGGTCCAGGATTTCGATAATGGGAACTTCCTCGGCGCCCGCCACAGCCTGGGTCAGTTCGTTATGATCAACCAGGATCAGTTCACGCGGCGCAGGCCTGAGGAGGTCGCCCTTGGAAATAATACCCTGCATCCGACCATTGGCTCCGATAACGGGAAAGGCGAACTGGGACGACAAGGCGAGGTCGCTCCGCGTCTGCCTCAAGGTGGCATCGCCGGGAATACAGGCGAAATCCGGCGAGAGCATTTGCCCGGCCGTTACGGCAGCCCGGGCCAAAAGAGTCGTCGTCGCGGTATCGTGCGGAGAGGAGAGCAATGTGGCGCCATGCTCCTGCGCGAGTGCGAGAATCTTATCCGGCGGGGAGAAGTTGTTTGTGATGATGATGGCTGGCACGCCAGCGATGATGGAGAGTTCCTGAATATTCCAACGATCTCCAACAATCAGAACGGTGGAAGGAATATCGAGCTGCTCAAGACGTTTTTGGAAGGATTCGGTAAGCATGGCCGCGACAACCAGCGTTCGTGGGCGAACGACGGTATCTTCCCTGCCTGTAATGAGCATTCCCCGTATCGCATCGCGAATATGAGCAATCGAAGCCTCCACAATCCGACTGGAAGACAGGTTTTCAATCGGCGGAAAAAGATATTTTCCAAGTTTGAATGCGGAGAGGAGTCCGATGCAGTTGCGTGCATCATCCACGACCGGCAGGCCACGAAACTTGTCTTCGCCAAAGCGTGTCATCGCCTGATAAACAGGAGCATCGCGGTGGATGCTGACGACATTCCGTTGCATGACATCCTCGATACGGGGGTAAACATCGGCAAAGAAAACAGGTGAATCCAAGCCGAACTTCTCTAAAGCAAAATCGATGCGCTGGTTGGTGTTCCCACAGCGAGCGGCTACAGCACTTTCCATTCCGGTGGCACGCTTGAATTCCGCGTATCCGATGGCAGAGCAGATCGAGTCCATATCCGGATTTCGGTGACCGATGACGAGAGTTTTCATATCTAAAAATCAGTTGCTGGCACCAGGCTGACAGGGCCGCGTGAGTTGGCTGTCGGGATTGTAGTTGAGGTAGGGTTGGAGCCATTTTTCGGCTTCCTCCACCGACATGCCTTTTCGTTGTGCATAGCTTTCGATCTGGTCGCGCTCGATTTTTCCCACGGCGAAGTATTTGGATTCGGGATGTCCAAAATAGAGCCCGCTCACGCTACTGGCTGGAAACATGGCAAGACTCTCCGTGAGTGTGATGCCGGTATTTTGCTCGGCATCGAGGAGCTTCCAGATGGCCCATTTCTCCGTGTGGTCTGGCTGTGCGGGGTAGCCCGGTGCGGGGCGAATACCACGGTATTTTTCACGGATGATTTCATCGGGCGTGAGGTTCTCACTTTCGCCGAAGCCCCACACGCCTCGGGCGAATTTGTGCATGTATTCTGCGAACGCCTCTGCAAAGCGGTCGGCAAGAGCCTCGGTCATAATGACATTATAGTCGTCATGCGCCGCTTTGAATTTTTTGACCAGCTCGGGCATTCCGTGTCCCGAGGTGACAGCAAAAGCGCCTATGTAATCCTTGGCGGGCGATGGTGCGACAAAGTCGGCTATGGAGAGGTTGAACTGCCCTTCAGGCTTCTTCATCTGTTGCCGCAGCCCGTAGAAGCGAGTTGCCTCCTCGGTGCGCGTCTCATCCGTGTAGACCACAATGTCCTCGCCATCGGCATTTGCCGGGAAAAGCCCGCAGACTCCGCGCAGTTGCAGACTGTCCTCTGCTACGATCTCCGCCAGAAGTTGCTGCGCCTCGTCGAAAAGTTTCTTGGCCTCGACTCCGCAATGCGGGTCGTTAAAAATCGCGGGATATCTCCCGCGTAATTCCCATGTGTGGAAAAACGGCGTCCAGTCGATGAAGGGAATGAGATCCTTCAGCGAAACGTTTCCCAGCGTTTTGGAGTCAAAGACCACAGCCCCAGTCTGGGTCGGTACAGCTATGTTGTCGTGGGAGAGCTTAGGGGCGTTTGCAGAGGCTTCTTGGAGTGGAAGCATTGGCTTGCCGGCTTGTCGTCCGGCATGCTGGATGCGGAGATTTTCGTAGTCGGACTCCATACTCGCGAGAAATTCTGGTTTCTGGTCGGGATTGAGGAGCGAACTGGCCACATTTACCGCTCGCGAGGCGTCAAGGACATGAACAACACCTGCGGGGTAAAATTGAGAGATTTTGACAGCCGTGTGCGCCCGACTGGTGGTCGCTCCTCCAATCATAAGAGGTTTGGTAAGACCAAGCCGCTGCATTTCCTTGGCCACGTGGATCATTTCGTCGAGCGATGGGGTGATGAGGCCAGAGAGGCCGATAATGTCGCACTCTTTCTCCTGCGCCGCGGCAAGGATTTTGTCGCAGCTAACCATAACGCCCATGTCGATCACCTCGTAATTGTTGCAGGCCAGAACAACGCCAACGATGTTTTTGCCGATGTCGTGGACATCACCTTTCACCGTCGCCATGAGAATGCGGCCCTGTGTGCGGGCGTTGGGATTGGCGGCCCGCTCAAGCTCCATCAGTGGGGTGAGCCATGCGACAGACTTCTTCATCACACGCGCACTTTTCACGACCTGGGGAAGGAACATTTTCCCCGCGCCGAAGAGGTCGCCAACGATTTTCATACCGTCCATGAGAGGGCCTTCGATGACCAAGAGGGGCTTCCCATATTTTTTCAAGGCCTCCTCGGTGTCGGCATCGATGTGGTCCACAATACCTTTGATCAGAGCATGCTGGAGGCGCTTCTCGACGGGGAGTTCGCGCCAGGCCGTGTCTTGGACAGGCGCCGAGCCGGTGCCGCCTGTTTTCGAAGATTTAAAGTTCTCCGCAAATGTAACAAGCCGCTCTGTGGAATCGGAGCGGCGGTTCAGCAGAACATCCTCAATGAGCTCAAGAAGGTCTTTCGGGATTTCCTCGTAGATGCCGAGCTGTCCGGCATTCACAATACCCATGTCGAGGCCTGCTTTGATAGCATGGTAAAGAAATGCGGCATGCATGGCTTCGCGCACGGGGTTGTTGCCCCGGAATGAAAACGAGATGTTGCTGATGCCTCCGCTCACGCGGGCGAACGGGAGGTTTTCCTTGATCCAGCGCGTCGCATTGATAAACGCATTTGCGTAGTCATTGTGCTCCTCTATGCCAGTGGCAACCGTCAGGATATTTGGATCGAAAATAATGTCCTCCGGTGGGAATCCCACCTCGTCAACAAGCATACGATAGGCGCGTTCGCAGATTTGAACCTTGCGCTCGAATCCATCAGCCTGTCCCTGTTCATCGAAGGCCATGACGATCGCAGCGGCTCCGTAGGCGCGTATGAGGCGCGCCTGTTCCTTGAATTTGTCAGGCCCCTCCTTCAGGCTTATTGAGTTGACGACGCATTTGCCCTGCACACATCGCAAGCCCGCTTCGAGCACCTCCCATTTTGAAGAATCAATCATCACGGGAACGCGGGAAATATCCGGTTCGCTGGCAACAAGGTTCAGAAATTTCGTCATCGCCGCTGCCCCATCGAGCATGCCCTCGTCCATGTTCACATCAATGATCTGCGCCCCGGCCTCAACCTGCTGACGCGCCACGGAGAGCGCTTCATCGTAGTTTTCGGCGAGGATGAGCTTCGCGAATTTTGGCGAACCTGTGACATTGGTGCGCTCGCCGATATTGATAAAAGGAATGATGGGACTGGCGGTGAAGGATTCGAGTCCACTGAGTCGCAGGGTCTTTGCGCGAGCAGGAATCCGACGCGGGGGTAAGCTACGCACCGCATCGGCGATGACTTTGATGTGATCTGGCGTTGTCCCGCAACACCCGCCAATAATATTCAACCAACCTCGCTCCGCCCACTCGAGGAGTTGTGGTGCCAGACTCTCGGGAGTTTCGGGGAATCCTGTAGGCGAAAGGGGATCAGGCAGTCCAGCGTTGGGATAAGTGCTAACAAAAAATGGCGAGATGCTTGAAAGCTCCTCGATGTAGGGCCTCATTTCCTTCGGGCCGAGGGCACAATTCAAGCCGATGGAAAGCAGCGGGAAGTGGGCAAGGGAGTTCAGAAAAGCCTCCACCGTCTGTCCCGTCAAAGTCCTTCCGCTCAGATCGGTAATCGTGCCCGATGCCATAACCGGCATGCTCGGGTGAGTATCAAGAAAGCGGGAAATTGCAAAAAGTGCCGCCTTGGCATTGAGCGTGTCGAAAATTGTTTCCACGAGCAGAATGTCCACTCCGCCTGCCACAAGGTTTTCGATTTGCTGGGTGTAGGCAGCTGCGACCTCCTCGAAGTTCACTTCGCGTTTTCCGGGGTCATTGACATCTCTCGAGATCGTCAGTGTGCGATTGAGCGGGCCAATCGCACCCGCAACGAATACCCGCCTCTCTGTGAAGGCATCCGCTGCTTCCCTCGCAACTTTGGCTGCGGCGAGATTCAACTCCGGAACAATGTGCTCGAGCCCATAATCCGCCTGCGAGATTGTCGTCGAGTTAAAGGTGTTCGTCTCGATGATGTCGGCGCCTGCCGCGATGTATTTGCTGTGAATCTCGCGAATGATTTCTGGCTTCGTCAGAACGAGCAGATCGTTGTTGCCCTTTAAATCCTGGCCCTCCCAATCCGCAAATCTTTCGCCGCGGTAGTCGGCCTCCTGCAATTTATATTGCTGGATCATTGTGCCCATGGCGCCGTCCAAAACAAGGATGCGTTGGGCAAGAAGGTCGCGGAGGGTTTTTTCGGTGGATGAAATCATTAGTAATTTAGCACTTTAGTTTACGGAAAGCTGGAGCGGCGCAAACGAAAAAAAACACCGGTGAGGTCGTTATAAACTCCAAGACTCAGGCGAACTCAGAGCCTCGGGCTGAAAAACAAAATGGAAGAAGCCTTGCGACTTCTCCCATTTTGGTTGTTAAGACTTGTCTGAAGACAGGAATGTTACTTTTTCTTGGCAACTGCTTTCTTGGCAGCTGGCTTCTTGACCGGAGCCTTTGCGGCTGGTGCTTTTTTGGCTAGCGCTTTCTTGGCAACTGGCTTTGGAGCGGCTGGCTTTTTAGCAACTGGCTTTGGAGCGGCTGGCTTTTTGGTGGCTGGCTTTTTGGCGGCTGGCTTTGGAGCTATTGCTTTCTTAACTGCAGGTTTAGCTGCGGCTGCTTTTTTAGCAACTGGCTTCTTTGCAACGGGTTTTTTAGCGGCAGGTTTTTTTGCTACTGGCATTTAATATCCCCCCTTTCTCTCCGCGTATGCGGGAAAGTGTCTGTGAACATCGTGTGAATAACTCACTGCCGTTGTGAATAAGTTTCTTGCATTCCCTCGTCAATATCTTTTTTTAAATATTGTGATTTTTCTTTAAAAAAAATCGGAAGGCCTAATTAGCCTCACTCCGAAATGAAGATTTTTTCAACGGCAGCCAGAATCCCCATTGTATCCCAGAGGCGTCCGATACCCTCATAACCGCAGGCCAATAACCCTTCTTCCGGGCCTATGAAGAGTGCTCCTCTGGATTTTAAACGAAGGACATTTTCCTGGGTGGCCGCATGCATCCACATTTTTCCGTTCATCGCGGGAGCGATGAGAAGCGGCGCGTGCGTGGCAAGAGCAATGGATGTGAGTGCATCATCTGCAATTCCACATGCGAGCTTTGATAGGGTGTTTGCGGTAGCCGGTGCAATCAACAGAAGGTCTGCCGAGTCGGCGAGTGAGATGTGACCGGGATGCCAGGACTCCTTTTCATCGAAAATTCCAGTAGTCACCGGGTTGCGCGATAGAGTCTGGAAAGTGAGAGGTGCAACAAATTCCGTGGCGTGTTTTGTCATTACCACAGTCACATTCCGATCGGCCTGTGTGAGGCGACTGGTCAGTTCAGCCGCTTTGTAACAGGCGATTGAGCCGCAGACGCCAAGGATGATGTTTTTTTTCTTCATGCGAAATCAAGTTGCAATCTGCAGCTCATGTAGCGTTCGGCCCGCATCACGGCGCGAAATTTTTCAATATCCTCCTCCATGGATCCGCTGATGATTGTGTATCGATAGGCTCGCCACTTTTCCATTTCTCCAAAGGCGTTCTTAAGGCGCACGGAAATCTGTTCCTCGCTCTCAGTGCCGCGCCTACGCAGCCTCCGGGCAAGTTCATCAAGTCCCGGAGGCATGATGAAAACATCCGCAAGCGCATCTTGGATAATTGGGTCGGCACACATGCGAATACTGGCAGCGCCAATCGTGTCGATATCGAGCAAGACATCCACACCGTTCATGAGATGGGTGAGCACGGTAGATTTCAATGTTCCATAAAAACGACCGTGAACCTCGGCGTATTCCAGAAAATCGCCATCCGTGACATGTTGTTGAAATTCGTCTTGGGTGAGAAAAAAATAATCCTCACCGTGAACCTCTCCGGGCCTTGGTGCGCGGGTGGTGCAGGAGACGGAATAAACAAAATCCTGTTTGTGGCGGAGTGAACTGATGAGCGTCGTCTTGCCGGCTCCGGACGGGGCGGAGATGACAAAGAGGATGCCTTTGCGATGGATGGTAAGGCTATTCAATGTTGGCGAGTTGCTCTCGAATGCGGTCGAGTTCCGATTTCGCCTCGATGACAAGGCGGGAGATGGTGGTGTGCGCCGATTTCGATCCGAGCGTGTTGAATTCGCGCCCGAGTTCCTGGGTCAGAAATTCCAGAGTGCGTCCGATGGGGCCCTTTGCGATGAGTTTTTCGCGAAATTGGGCGATATGGCTGGCCGCGCGCTCGATTTCCTCTGTGATATCGCTGCGTTCTGCGAATAGGGCAATTTCAACTGCGAGACGGGGATCATTGGCGGCCAGGCTCACTCCTGCCCGCTCAATGCGCTTGTGCAAAGTTTCGCGGTAGGCCGCTGTCACTTTGCCAGCGAGCGGAGTTGTTTTTTTGATAATTGCCGCCAAGCGGTCTGTGCCCTTGGAAAGAACTTTTTGCAGAGCAGCGCCCTCGTTTGCCCGTGTTGCCACAAGCCCATCCAAAGCGAGATCCAGCGCGGACATGACGACACCGCTTGCGTCCTCGATTTGTGTATCTGAAGTCTGAATCACTCCCGGAGCCGCAATCACATCTGAGAGAGTGATGCCACCCTCGAGGCCAAGTTTTTTCTGCAAACGGCGTGCTTGATCAACAAAATCCGAGGCGCGGTTTTCATCAAAGAACCTTTGTCCTGCTTCTCTGGAGCCAACCAGGGAGATGTTTACTTGAACTCTCCCGCGTGCAATACGCTCCAAGACACGCTCACGGATGGCCGGCTCAAGACGCAGAGCACCTCGCTCCGCGTGCAAGACGACTTCAGCCGTCTTGCGATTCACGGAATGGCATTCCACAACGGCCACCCAGCTTTTCGTGCGGGCCTCGCCACGGCCGTGTCCAGTCATACTTGTCATCCTGTCTTTTTATCCGCCTCCGGTTGCCTCTGTCGAGGGCGCTCCACGATTCGCAGCAAAACACCCGCTTGATTGCTCGGCGCTCATCCCGCATCGTCATGCCTATGCAAGCTGTCTCGACCGATCTCATCGCGGAAATCATGGATCTCAAGCGCTCACGCAATGCCGTGATCCTCGCTCATAACTACCAAGCGGCCGCTATCCAAGAAGTGGCCGACTTTGTTGGCGACTCACTTGGCCTAAGCCGACAAGCAGCCGATACGGATGCCGATGTCATTGCTTTCTGCGGCGTTCACTTCATGGGTGAAACGGCCAAAATTTTGAGTCCCTCAAAAACCGTTGTCATTCCCGACATGAACGCCGGTTGTTCGCTTTCCGATTCCTGCCCTGCGGACAAGCTGTCTGAGTATCTTGAGGAACACCGTGATAAAAATTACTTTGTCATCGCCTACATCAATTGCAGCGCTGGCGTGAAGGCCTTGGCCGATGTGATTGTGACCAGCGGCAATGCCGTCAAAATCGTTGAATCCGCTCCGAAGGATCGCAACATCCTTTTTGTCCCCGATCAGAATCTTGGAGCCTGGGTGATGGAAAAAACGGGACGCCACATGGATCTCTGGCGGGGCAATTGTTATGTGCATGTTGAGTTCACCCGCAGCAGCATCAGCCGCATCAAAAGCGGGCATCCCAGTGCCGTGGTCGTGGCGCATCCGGAGTGCACGCTTGCCGTGCGCTTGCTCGCGGATGAAGTCTGCTCCACCGAAAAAATGGTGACCTACTGCCGCGACAACCCCGCCCAAGATTTCATCATTGTTACTGAGAGCGGTATGTTGCATCGGCTTCGCCGCGAAGTGCCGAACAAGAATTTCATTCCCGGCCCGACCGACTCGTGCGCGTGTGCTGACTGCCGCTACATGAAACTGAATACGCTTGAGAAGCTGCGCGACTGCCTCGCCGATCTGAGGCCACAAATAGAGATTCCCGAAGAAATTCGCTCCAAAGCCGAGCTCTCCGTGCGCCGCATGCTCGAGCTTTCGAAGTAGATTCGTAGGGTTTCCCGTGACGGAGATGCGGTTGGAGGCTATTGATGTGGGATGACTAAGTTGAATTTTGCGGATCTGGGCCTGTCGCCTGAAGTTTTGAAGGCGGTTGCGGATCTTGGTTTCGAGGAAGCCTCACCGATCCAGTCCGCAGCAATCCCCGTTCTGCTCGAGGGCCATGATGTCGTTGGCCAGTCGCAGACAGGATCTGGAAAAACAGCCGCCTTCGCGATTCCCGCCATCGAACTTTGCGTGGCCTCCGACCGCTCCGTGCAAGTTTTGATCATGTGTCCCACCCGGGAGTTGGCAACCCAAGTGGCGGATGAGGTGCATAAACTCTCTGCCCACAAGAAAGGACTACACGCCGTTCCCATCTATGGCGGAGCATCCTATGAGCGTCAATTTTTCGAACTCAAAAAAGGCGTTCAGATTGTGATTGGAACACCGGGCCGAATCATGGATCACATGGACAAAGGCACTCTTCGGCTCGGCACGGTCAAGATGGTTGTCCTCGATGAGGCCGACCGCATGCTCGACATGGGCTTCCGCGAAGACATCGAAAAAATCCTTTCCGCAACGCCCAAGGAAAGGCAAACGGTTTTCTTCTCGGCCACCGTCTCGAAGCCGATTCGCGACCTGATTGAACGGCACTCGAATTCGCCCAAGTCGGTGAAAATCGAACAAAAACAGCTCACCGTTCCCGCGATCGAACAGTGGTATTATGAGGTGCCACAGCGCCTAAAATTTGAGACGCTCCTCCGCCTCATCGATTTCCACGGCTACAAGCTCGGGATCATTTTTTGCAACACGCAGCGCATGGTTGATGAGCTTGCGGACGACCTCATCGCCCAAGGCTTCTCGGCCGACCGCTTGCATGGGGGCATCGCACAGGCCCAGCGCACCCGCGTGATGAACAAATTCAAAAAGGCAGAATTTGAATTCCTTGTCGCTACGGATGTCGCCGCACGGGGCATTGATGTCGATGAGCTCGAGCTCGTCGTAAACTACGACCTTCCTTACGACTCAGAGGACTATGTCCACCGCATCGGCCGCACCGGCCGCGCTGGGCGCAAAGGCATGGCCATCACTTTTGTCTCCGGTCGGGACATCTACAAGCTCCAGCACATCGAGCGTTTCACACGCACCAAAATTCTGCGTGGTAAAATTCCCACGGCAGGAGAAGTCGAAGAGCGCCGCTCCGAAGCCATGGTGCAAAAAGTCCGTGCGGTTCTTGATCGCGGCAACCTCTCCATGGCTCTCACAGACCGATTGCTTGAGGAGGGCTACAATTCTACCGACATCGCCGCCGCCCTCTTTGAGTTAATGGCCGGTCCAGAGTCCCCGGCTGAAAAAGAAATCGAAGAGCCTCGCAAGAAAGCCGCCCCAGCCCGTTCCGAACATTTTCAGGACTCCTCGCCGAACCTTCGCCCCGCCTCGCGAGGTATGCAGTGGGTCCGACTCAGTGCGGGCCGCGAGACCCGTATCTCCCCGCGCGATATCATAGGCCTCCTGGAAGATTCCCTCGGCCTCCCGGCCCGGTCTGTTGGCATTATTGACATCATGCCTGGCCAATCCTTCGCCCAGGTGCCCCAGCAATTTCTCGATGTTCTTCGTGACGCCCCGCGCCTCGTCGAGACGAATGCCGGAGACATCCAGGTTTCGCTGGCCCCCGTTCAGGATTCCAACAAGGACTTCATCTCGGGATCAAAGCAGAAGTTTCCGAAAAAATCCAAAGACCGGAAATAAGCGACCTTGCTTATTTGAGAAATACGGCGGCCAAGCGGTCTGGAGTCACTCCCGCGAGAGATTCCAGTGCGTCGGTGGCCGCATGCAAATCTTGCAGTGGGTTTGTTGTGGCCACGGCCAGCACTCTCATTCCCGCTCGTAGAGCCGCTTCGATCCCGGCATGGGCATCCTCGATAACGAGGCAGCCTGCCGGTGGCAGACCAAGTTTCTCTGCAGCCAGAAGAAAAACATCCGGCGCCGGTTTGCCATGGCTCACGTCGTCCCCGCAGACCACCGCTTGGAAGAAACGGTCGAGACCAGTTGCCGCAAAGATTGCACGGAGATTTCCCCGCGGCGTCGACGATCCCACAGCCGCAGGAACTCCCTTTTCCTGCAATGCGATCAGGAGTTCTCTCGCGCCGGGGAGTATGTGCACGCCCGATGCCCTCACCAATCCTCTGTAGATTTCTTCTTTGCGATCGGCCAAGTCTTGAATGTCTTTCTCCTCCGAGGCCCACTGAAGAATCCGAGGAATGATCACTTGATTCTTCTGTCCGAAGCCGAGCTTAAAATGCCCCTCTGGAAGTGGCTTGGAGATTTCCTGCGCGAGAATTTCCCACGAGCGCTCATGCTGCGCTGAGGAATCAATCACCACACCGTCCCAATCGAAAATCACACCTTTCATTCCAGACATAGCCAGACCGTTATCCTCCCGGACCTCAAGCGGCAAGGGGACAAACCCGCGAGTGCGCCGGGAAAACAGAGCCGACTCCCCATCGCGACAGAGCAATCGAGCAGGCTCGGCACAGAAAATACTTCGGCCCATCCCCGGGAGTGTGTAGAGATTTTTTGATGCACCTCGCCGATGCGGTCAAATACCTCGATGAAATCCTGCGCACTCATGAAGTGGGGGATTTTCCACAAGCCCTGAACGGTCTCCAGGTTGAAAACTCAGGTGGCCTCACGCGTATTGGCGCGGCGGTGGATGCCACCGAGGCGGTTATCCGAGAGGCCTCCCAAGCCGGGGTGGATTTTCTCATCGTGCACCACGGCCTCTTCTGGAGCGGAGCCCAGCGTATCACAGGCGCCACCTACAGGAAGACGCGCTTGATGGTGGAAGCGGACATGGCAATTTACAGTGCTCACCTGCCATTGGATATTCATCCTGAAATCGGCAACAACGCTCTGCTGGCAGGCGCCATCGGACTCCAAAATGGGGTGCCATTTTTTCCAACGGCGGGGCAAAATATCGGACTCATGTTTGAAGCCGAGATCAGCCGTGAGGTTTTGCGGGATCACTTATCGCGCGCTGTGGGCGGTCAGGTGCACCTCGCTCCAGGTGGTCCGGTGCTTGCGCGAAGAGTGGGAGTTGTAACCGGAGGCGCAGGCGGCGATATCGCAAAGGCCGCCGAGGCTGGGGTGGATACCTTGATCACTGGTGAGGGCCCGCATTGGTCCTACACGGCGGCAGAAGAGTTGGGCGTGAACCTTTTCTATGCGGGCCACTATGCTACAGAGACCTTTGGAGTCAAAGCCGCTGCAGAATTGGTCTCCCGCAGGTTCGCTCTGCCTTGGCAGTTCATCGACCACCCGACAGGCTTGTAATCAATCCACAGGTTCGTCCTTGGATAGGAGTTTGAAGGCTTTTTTTACATCGCTCACCCGCAGGATAAGAAGACCCTTCCGGGCGCTCGGCATGGAAGCGAGGTAGGCGTATTCGATATTCACCTTCGATTTGGAGAGAAGCCGTGCCACACGCGACAAGCTGCCAGGGCGGTTGTCGTTTTCAATCATGAGCACTTCGCTATCCAACACGAGGGTTCCATGAGACTCCAACAGGGCGATGGCTTTGCGAGTATCGCTTACGACCATGCGGATCGCTGCATGGTCCACAGTATCGATGACGGTCAGGCCGTAGATATTGATGTTCGCCTCGGCGAGTGCGTCGCAGATGTCTGCGAGTGTTCCTGGACGATTGGCAATAAAGATAACGAGTTGCTCGACGATACGCACATTTTTCATAGGCCATAACCCTCGCGCTGCACCCCTCCCGAGTCGAATGGAAAAAGGCGGGGCTTGCCAGCGCCATGCGACGGGGCGATGGATGGGCCATGCCGAATCCCAAAAAGAGCGGGCCGAATAGTCACCTGCAAAGTCGCTCCCGCACTCAGAAATCCGATTCCAGCAAAGCGCCGAGTTCGTCGACGGTTGCTGCCAACCCTGCAAAACCTCAGCGACCCGCGAGACGCAGCGGCACTTCTCAAAAAGCCACCGGTGAGCCTTCGCAAAAACTTCGCGCCTCCATTCTCCGTCAAGTCTCTCAACGGCCACTGGACGCCGCTGGAATCGCTTCGGCGCTGGACCTTCCTCCTGCATGGAAAGGCAAGCTCCTGCAACTTCTCAAAGAAATGGAGACCACAGGCGAAATCGCCCGCATCCGGCGGGACCGCTTCATTATCCCCAAGGAGGCCGATCTCTTTACCGGCATCCTCCAAATGCACGCCAATGGCGGGGCCCATGTGCTGAACGAAAAGCAAGGCGATCCAGACCTCTTCATCCGCTTCGAAAATTGCTTCACGGCCATGCACGGCGACCGGGTTGTGGCGCGCATCTCGAGCCAGCCAGAGGAGCCCGGCTTCTTCACCCGGCCGGAAAAACGCCGCGAGGGAAAGGTGATCCGCATACTCACACGTGCCAACGAGACCATCGTAGGCACACTCCAACGCTCAAAAAACTTCTTCTACGTTGTAGCCGACGATCCACGCTTCGCCCAAAATCTGTATGTCAATCCACCAGCCCCACCGCTTCTGGCGAAGGTTGGCGACAAGGTCGTTGCGAAGCTCGATTCCTGGCCATCACGCCATGTGAACCCCGAGGGGCACCTTATCGAAATCCTTGGGCCAGCAGGGGCTCCAGGCATCGACATGCTCTCCATCATTCGCAAGCACAGGTTGCCATTGGAATTTCCTCATGATGTCCTCCACGAGGCCAAGGGGGTGTCGCCCGAGGTCGATCCCGCCGATGCCGCAAAGCGCGAGGATTTGCGCGACCGCTTCATTTTTACTATCGACCCGGATGATGCGAAGGACTTCGACGACGCCATCAATGTGGAGCACATCCCCGGTGGGTGGAGGGTTGGTATTCACATCGCCGATGTCTCACATTATGTGAAACCCAAGTCCGCTCTCGACCGCGAGGCACACACGCGCGGGAATAGCGTGTATCTTGCCGACAGGGTCATTCCCATGCTTCCCGAGGCCTTGAGCAACGGCATCTGCAGTCTCAAGCCGCAGGTGGACCGCATGGCATTCTCCGTTTTTGCCGAGATCCTCCAGAGCGGGAAAATCCAATCCGTCCGCTTCGCCAAAACCGTGATTCGCAGCGCCGCACGGTTGACCTACAAAGAGGCATTCGCGCTTCTTGAGAAGCCACCGAAAAAAGGCGACCTCCTCTCCGAGCGTGTCCACACCGCCTGGGAGCTCTCCTCCCTGCTGCGTAAAAAACGCTTTGCCGCAGGATCCCTCGATTTGGAGTTTCCAGAGATCAAGGTCTGGTTGGACGAAACCGGGCGCCCCGTGCGGCTCGAGCGTGTGGAGAATGACATTTCCCACCAGCTCATCGAGGAACTTATGCTCCTCGCGAACGAACTCGTGGCCCGCGAGCTCAAGCACCGCAAACAACCCGCCGTCTACCGCATCCACGAGAAGCCGGACCCCGAAAAGCTCGTGGAATTTCGTGAATTCGCCGCCTCTCAAGGCATCCGCGCCGGCGACCTCACACACCGGCCCGAATTGCAAAAACTCCTCGCCTCGCTCCACGGCAAACCCTTTGCCTCGGCTGTAAAAATTGCCCTACTGAAAAGCCTCAAGCGAGCCCGCTATTTTCCAGAGCCCCTCGGCCATTATGGACTTTCAAAATCGGACTACACGCACTTCACCAGTCCTATCCGCCGCTACAGCGACCTCATCGTGCACCGGGCCCTCGAGCGTCAACTTGGCCTCACCAAGAGCGGGCCAGACTCCTCCACTCTTGGCGCCATGGCCGAGCATATTTCCACCACCGAACGCTCTGCGGCGGATGCCGAGAAGGAATCTGTGCGGCTCAAAAAACTCGAGTTCTTCCAACTCCAAACGACCGAGGGCAATCGTCACAAATTCCGTGCCATGATCATGGATGTGCGAAATTTCGGTTTCTTCGTGGAATTGCCCGAATTTTTACTCACCGGTCTTGTCCATGTTTCCGCACTTGAGGGCGACTTTTACATCCACGAACCATCCCGCGGCCGCCTGTGCGGAAGAAAGTCCAAAAAGATTTATCAGGTCGGGGATTTCCTGGAGGTCGCTGTCGACCGCGTCGACATGTTCAAACAGCAAGTAGATTTTAAACCCGCGTAATACTCCCATTCGCCGAAAAATAGATGCCTCGTCATTCGAAATTTCTCGCTTGCTCCTTCAAAGCGCGCCAACTACAACACCCCTTTCAACGCTCCTCCATCTCATGGGCAAAATCCTTATTATCGTCGCAATCGTCTTGGCTGCTGCCTCCGCAGGTTTGGGCTTTCTCAACAGAAGCAATCTTCTACAAACCAAAGCCGACTTGGCAGATTCACAGCAAGAGACCGCTACCGTTAAAACCAATCTCGACGGAGAAGTTAAAAAACTCGCTGAAGCCGAAAAAGCCAATACCGATCTCAAGGCCGCAAAGTTAACCCTCGATGCCGATCTTGCGAAACAAAAGAGCGAAGTCAGCACAAAGACAAACGAACTGGCCGACGCTAAAACAAAACTCACCAAAGCCGAGTCGGATTTGGCTCTCGCCGAGACAGAAAAACTCGCCAACGCCGAAAAAATCACTCAGCTCGAAGCCCAAGTTGCAGCCGCCTCAACGGCCCAAGTGCCAGTTCCAACAGAAGATGACAAGGCCCGTATTGCCGAACTGGAAACCCTCAACTCCAAGCTTAGCGAGGAAAACAAGACGCTTGAAAATAAACTGCTTGACTCCCAAAAAGTAGCCCGTAAGAACGAGGCCAAAGAAAACCTCACAGGTCTCACGGGTCGAGTCCTTGCCGTAAACCAAGCCTGGAACTTTGTCGTCCTAAGCCTTGGAAACAAAAAAGGCATCGAAAGCAACATGGAGTTTCTGGTCAAACGCGGGTCAACTCTCATCGGAAAAGTTCGTATAACCACAGTAGAACCCGCGACCTCCATAGCAGACATCATACCTGCGAGCCTTTCTCGCGGGCTTAGCATCCAGCCTGGCGATGACATCATTTATCAAGTTGCTCAAAATTAGCCTCCTCGTCCTCTTGGCCGCTGCTCTCACCGGCTGCGCCACGGACAACGCCACCTCTGCTCATTCCGAAGGCTCCCTTCCTTGGAATCGGCCGGCATCTTGGGAAGGCGCCGGGGCACTCGGCTCAGCGATGCAAGGCACGCGTTAAGGTAGCAAAACCTTCAAGAACGGAGTTCTCTAAATTGCAGGCCTGACAAAAATTGTCCGATCCCAGCCTTGCATTTCAAGAGCTCCTTTATGAAAAAAATTCTCCTCTCGTTTTTATGTGCGGCCTTCGCAGTGGCGCTTTCTCTTCCCGCACATGCCGATGTGAAACCGGTCCTTTTGGTTCTCACGAGCCATGGCGAGTTGGGCGATACCGGTAAAAAAACCGGGTTTTTCCTCTCAGAACTCACGCATCCGCTTGAGGTCTTTGAAAAAGCGGGATTTGCGGTGGAGATGGCTTCGATCGAAGGCGGCCAGCCGCCGGTGGATGGTCTGGACTTGCAGGACGCGGTGAATGCCCGGTATTGGAACGATTCGGCCTTTCGTGCAAAATTGTTAGCGACGAAGAAACTCTCGTCCCTTGATCCCAAGGGATTCTCGGCTGTGTTTTTCGCCGGGGGACATGGAACAATGTGGGATTTTCCGGATGACAAAGCTGTTCAAAAAACGATCCGCGAAATTTACCAAGGCGGCTCGCCGGTGGGAGCTGTCTGTCACGGGCCGGCCGCCTTGGTAAATGTGAAGCTCTCAGACGGCACATTTCTTGTTGCTGGAAAAGATGTGGCCGCCTTTACGAACGCCGAGGAGGAGGCGGTCGGCCTCACGAAAGTTGTTCCTTTCCTGCTCGCATCGAAGTTGGAAGAGCGGGGGGCAAAGCACCTTCCGGCTCCGGATTTCCAGAAGCAGGTGGTGGCCAGTAGCCTGCTCGTAACCGGCCAAAATCCCGCATCTGCCGCTGGCGTGGCGCAAAAAATGGTAGATTTGCTCAAGAATCCACCAAAATCGCCCTAATTCCTGTCTGCTCACCACTCGCATGTCTTTGCACCTTGTGACGAGGCCTGAGCTTTGAATGTGCTGCTGGAAACGCGGCGCCTCGGGTTTCAAGGCTACGCGATCAGACCGCCGTTGTTTGCTCGACCCAGCGTCCGTGTTCGCGGATGAGGTCTACGAGGCGATCGACGGCCTCGGTTTGGGGGATGTTGAATTTTACGGGTGTCTTGCCGACATAGAGGTTGACTTTGCCGGGGGCGCCGCCGACATAGCCGAAGTCGGCGTCGGCCATTTCGCCGGGGCCGTTTACGATGCAGCCCATGATGGCGATTTTCACACCTTTGAGGTGGTTGGTGGCGATTTTGATTCGCGCGGTGGTTTCTTGGAGATTGAAAAGGGTGCGGCCGCAGCTTGGGCAGGCGACATAGTCGGTTTTGAAAATGCGGACACCAGCGGCTTGGAGGGTGTTGTAGGCTATGCGGAGCGATTGGCCGGGAGCCGCGTCGCCTTGCACGAGCACGGCATCGCCGATGCCGTCGCAGAGAAGGGAGCCGATGTTGGTGGCGGCATTTAGGAGATTATCGACAAAATCGGTGGAGGTGCCGGGTGTGAAGGTGTCTTTGAGCAGGATGGGATGCCGCGCCTCGATGAGGGAGGCCAGAAGCCTGTAGGCGCCGATGACTGGCAGATCGCACGAGTCCGGGATCGTCACAAAAAGAGGAACGGGGGATGCGTTGACGCGGGCGACAGCGGCCGCATCGCACGGGTCGATTTCAACGAGTGCGCAATTCTCAATGATTAATTCGGGTTTGTAGTCGCCGAGGCCCGCGATTTTGTGGGCGACCTTGTCGTAGGCGGCCTGAGCCACTGCGACGCGCACGAGTTCCACGCCGCCGATTTGATATTCCCCGACTTGCAAGACCGAGCTTGCGCGGCGCGCGTAGGAAAAAGGATCGAAGGGCCAGGCCGGAAGGGTCGGCATGGGTTTGCGAGCGGCGGCGATTTTTTCCAAGGCCTGGGCCACGGGAATTTCGTGTTCGGAATCCTCCGTGAGAGAAACGCGGATCGTGTCGCCGATGCCGTCGGCGAGCAGGCTGCCAATGCCAATAGCGCTTTTGATGCGGCCGTCCTCACCATCCCCCGCTTCGGTGACGCCGAGGTGGATCGGGTAGTTCCAGCCCCCGCCTTCGTCATGCTCGAGTTTGTCCAGGCGGGCGACAAGCAAGCGGTAGGCTTGAATCATGACCTTGGGATTTGACGCCTTCATTGAGAAAACGAAATCGTGGTAGTCGAGTTCGCGGGCTATGCGTGCGAACTCCAGCGCGCTTTCGACCATGCCGAGCGGTGTGTCGCCGAAGCGGTTCATGATGCGGTCGCTCAGGCTGCCGTGGTTCGTGCCGATCCGCATCGAGACGCCACGATCCTTGCAGAGTGCCACCAGTGGGCCGAAGCGCTCGCGGATACGAGAAATTTCCGCCGCGTATTCGGTGTCCGTGTATTCGCGGATATGGAATTTTTTTGAGTCGGCGAAATTGCCGGGATTGATGCGAACCTTGTCCACCCACTTGGCAGCCTCGAGGGCGGCGTCTGGCTTGAAATGAATGTCTGCGACCAGTGGAACCTCGCAACCTGCAGCGCGGAGCGTGTCGCGAATGGCTTCGAGGTTGCGCGCATCTTTCACGGTCGGAGCGGTGATACGGACGATCTCGCAACCGGCTTGCGCCAGGCCAAGTGTTTCCCTCACGCAAGCGGCAGTATCCATCGTATCACTCGTCAGCATCGACTGGACGCGGACGGGATTTTCACCCCCGATAGCGGTGCGGCCGGTTTTGACCTCCCGGCTGGGACGGCGGCCTGGATGGCTTCGGAAAACCAGCGACATTTTTACTTCGTCTGTTCGGCGACCGGAGCCTTCGAAGCTACGATGTCGCCCACATCGTAAAACGTAAGATAAAGCATGAAGCCAATGAGGAGCATGGCGCAGCCTGTCTGGACGACTTCAAGAACTCGGATGCTGATTGGCTTCCTGCGGATGGCTTCGATGATCGCGAGAGTGATGTGTCCACCATCAAGAACAGGAAATGGAAGCAGGTTCATGAGGGCGAGGTTCACATTGATAAGAACGCTGAAAGCCAGCGCGATGCGCCACCCGTTCTCCGATTCGAAAATCTGGTAGTAAAGACGCATGATGCCCACCGGGCCGCTGAAATGGGCGGCTTTTACATCCGACGCTGGCGAGAGCAGCGCCCCGACCATGCGGAAGATGCTCGTGGCGGCATCCCGCACCTGCACGAGCGGCGAGGGGTGCACCAAGACGGAGCGTCCCCACTCGATGCCGAAATCCACGGGAGCGGCGTCCGGTGTGGCGTCGGGGAGTTTCATGCTGAGTTTTAAATCCTCTCCGCCACGCTCCACCCCAAAGGCGACCTCCTTGCCGCGATTCGCGTCGATGACTGGTCCCATCTCACTCAAATTGAAAACGGGAACGCCGTTGATATTGGTAACTAAGTCCCCGGCTTGGAATCCTGATTTCTGGGCGAGGCTGCCTTTCACAACAAACCCTACGCCGGGCATGATGCGTGGTCCGATCTGAACCTCGCGCAGCGCGGGTCTGCGCCAGCTGGAGGTTTCGGGTTTTGACCACTTGGAATCGATGGTGATTTCCTGCCCCTCGCGCAGGACGGTGAAAGGAATCGTCTCTCCTTCGCTGCGGACGATGCGCCATTTCACGCTATCTGTGCCGCTCAGGAAGTGCTTCACCGGTTTGCCATCCACCGCGATGATCTGATCTCCGGAGCGCAGGCCAGCCACGGCTGCGGGGCCGCCATCCTTGACAAATCCGACGACCGTTGTGTCGAATTCGCTCTGGGGTTTTCCGACCACCCACACGATGCAGGCCATGGCAAAGGCGAGGCCGAAACTGAAAAGTGGACCTGCTGCGGCGACGATGATTTTATCCAGCGGCTTGACCGGCGGCAGCTTGTCGCGGCCGTTTTCAGATTCGCCCTCGAGGGCCTCCATGGGCGCGAGTTGAGGGATGGCCACAAAACCTCCTGCGGGGATCGAGCCCAGTCGGTATTCCACACCGCCAATCGTTTTGCTCCAGATCGGCTTTCCAAACCAGATGGCAAATTTTTCCACGACAAGGCCGCGCCAGCGCGCTGCCAGAAAATGTCCCAGCTCGTGAACAACGATCAGGAGATTGAAAATCAGGAGAACTTCGATGCAGATGAATAGGAATTTCAGTCCGTCTAAAAACATAATAGGCCTTTACCATCTTCCGATCCTTGAAAAAATCAATCCAGCACTGCGAAATGGCATAGTGAAGGTCGCCACGCAGAGGATTTGAATTCTTTTCCGTTTCCTTTATCGCTTCCGGCGTATTCCCGACCACTGCACTCCGCTTGAGATATGAGGACCTCAATAGGCCTTCAATAAAAACTCATAAATAATTTGTTAAATGCGTTATATCGCTTTAGTAGACTATATATGATTTTCAGTGAGCCCCTGCTTGAAACGCCCGCCGAGCAACTTCAGGCGATTGCGAGGCGCTTCAAGGAATTGCGCTTGGCAACGAATGTGCGGCAGGCGGACTTGGCCAAGCGCTCGGGCGTGGGGATCGCGACGATTCGCCGCTTCGAAGCCGGCGGGAATATTTCCGTGCTGAATCTCGCGCGATTGATGACCTATCTCGGGCATCCCGTGGATGCGGCCGGGGTGGTGCCGGAATTTCAAGCGACAACGATGAAGGAGTTCGTCCAACCTTCCAGGAGAAGGGCGCGATGAAGCGGATCGATTCGGTGGAGGTTTGGCACACGGGGCCGCAAGGACATCGACAGCTCATGGGACAGCTAGCCAGAAATTCTCGGGGGGCGATAGGTTTTACGATAGACGCCGGATTTTTGGAAACCGGATGGAGGTTGTCGCCGTTTTTTCTGCCGCAGGGCGAAGGGCCTTTTGTGCCGCGTTTTGAAGCGGGCCAGGAGCGTGTCTTTCACGGTTTGTTCGGTCTTTTCGCGGATAGTTTGCCGGATGCCTTTGGAATGGCGGTGGCGCGACGCAGCGTGGTGCAGGCCGGCTGCGAGGCTGGAGCATTGGAGTTGCTATCCTAGATCGGCGAGGGAGGGCGTGGCTGCCTGGCTTACAAACCAAGCCTCCCGGAAGGCGATGCAGAGGTGGAGGGCTTGGAGGAGATGTTCAAAGAGGCGCGCAGTGTGGCGGAGGGCCTGGAAATCGATTGGGCAAATCCTTTGGCCCACGCGATGGGCACGGCCGGAGGAACCCAACCCAAGGTTCACTGCGAGCGGTTTCCGGATGGCACATTTCGCGTGCGACGCTCTCCGGCAAAAGCAGGCAAAAGCGTGGCATGTGTTGTGAAATTTGACTGCACAGGGGAATTCGCCGGCCGCATCGACCATGAAACGAAAATCGAGGCCAGCTACTTGGAGATGGCAAGGGAGTGCGGTCTGCGAGTGTCGGAGTTTGAATTGGTCTCGCGCGAGGGGAGGGATCATCTGGTCCTGAAACGCTTCGACCGGACTTGGGAGGGTGCCGTGCACATGCATTCGTTGTGGGGCCTTGCGCATGCGAGCGCTGGCAGCCGGGTGCATGACTACGAATTCCTGCATAGGGCGGTGCTGCGGCTCACAGGCAATGCCCAGGAAATGGCCGAGTGTTTTGGCCGCATGGCTTTCAATATTCTCTCCTGCAACCAGGACGACCACTCCAAGCAGCATGCTTTTCTTTTTGACGGAAGAGCGTGGCAACTCGCGCCGGCATTCGACCTCACATTTTCGCCAAACCCCACCTTGGGGCATGCCATGCCACTGTCAGGAAATCCTTCTCCCGCCCATAAGGATTTGCTCGCCTTTGCTCGAAAGATGGATGTTCCAAACGGCGGGGAGATTTTGGAGCGAATTCAAACAGTGCTCTCCTCCGTAAAAAGTTATCTGGATAAGAATCAGGTGCCGGACCGCATCGCAGAGCGAGTGGTTGAGGGCATTTCCCGAAAGGGAAATGAACAATAAGGGAAGAGCTGGCCACCTGCTTCAAGCCAGGCAGATGCCGGCGCACCATTTGCCGCGCTTGACGAGGCGCGGGGTGCCGAGGCCGCATTTTTCGAGGGCGGCGCTGACTTCGGTGGCTTGGCTCACGAGGACGCCGGAGAAGATGAAATGCCCGCCGGGTTTGAGTTTTTTGGCAAGGCCGGGAGCGGAGGCGATGAGGAGTTCGCTATAGAGATTCGCAAGGATGACATCGGCTTTCTGAAATGCGCCGACGCGTTGGGCATCGGCAACGGTGAAGGCGATTTTCCGGCTGCGGTTGGCCTTGGCATTTTCTTTGGAAACCCGGATGCACACGGGGTCGAAGTCGAAGGCCTCCACGGCGGAGGCACCGAGTTTTTCCGCCGCGATGGCAAGAATGCCGGTTCCAGTGCCGGCATCGAGTCCCCGCCAGCCAGCGGGGAGATGGGGAGCGATATCGCACAGGAGGCGCAGGCAGGTGGCCGTCGTCGCGTGGTCGCCAGTCCCAAAAGCCATGCCGGCAGGAATAAAAATATCGCGCTCGGTGTTTGCCGCAGCGCGGAAGGTGGCGTCATCCGAGTGAATCCACAAACGCCCCCGAATGGAAAACGGCGGGCGGGCCTGACTTTCAATCCACGCCTCTGGAGCGAGCTGCGTCATTTTCCCTCCGAAGTCGCGGAGCAGTTGCTCGACGGTTTTCTTGTCGCCGAAAACCTGGATTTTCAGCGCGCTGGATTCGGCTTGCGTGAGCATGACCAGGTGCTCGGGATCGATGTGCGAGAGTCGCGCATACCAATCCTCCTCCATCCGTTGTGTGCTCAAGCGGGTCCATCGATGCATTGCCATGGGGAGGATTAAAGTCATGCCTGGCACTCCATGTCATCTCCCTTCTTTTGCTTGCTTCAGGAGGGGCATCCTCCGATAAGGTGACCCATTGTAAACACCCCGTGACGGGGATTTTTCCAGAGGATTTTCAAACATGAGCGAAACGGCAACACCAGTGACGATGGTCAACGTGCAGATTGATGGGGAATGGAAACAATTCTCCAAAGGCACGCGCGTGATCGAGGCCTGCATGCAGAGCGGCAAATTCATTCCGCACTACTGCTACCACCCCAAACTCAGCTCGCCGGGCAACTGCCGCATGTGTCTCGTGGAGACCGGCCGCCCGAAGATGACTCCAGACCGCCAGCCCGTGCTGGACGCCAATGGCAAGCCCGAGATCGGTTGGGGACCAAAGCCTGAGATTTGCTGCGCGATGGAAGTCGCCGAGGGAATGGGCGTTCGCACCTCCTCGCCGCTCGTCGAAGAATGCCGCAAGGGTGTGATGGAATTTTTGCTCATTAACCACCCGCTCGACTGTCCGATTTGCGATCAAGCGGGCGAATGCCGCTTGCAGGAGTTTTCGGTCGAATTTGGCAAGGGCGAGTCCCGTTTCATCGAAGAGAAGGTGAAAAAGCCCAAGCGCGTGGACCTCGGCGAGCGCATCGTTCTCGACGACGAGCGCTGCATCATGTGCTCACGCTGCATTCGCTTCATGAAGGAAATCGCGCACGACGATGTGCTGGGCTTCCTGAATCGCGGCAGCCACACGACGCTCTCGGTTTATCCCGGCAAGAAACTCGACAACAACTACTCGCTGAACACAGTGGATATTTGCCCCGTGGGCGCACTCACCAGCAAAGACTTCCGCTTCAAGATGCGTGTCTGGTTTTTAAAGGAAACCAAGAGCATCGATGTGAATTGCGGCATGGGCTCGAATATCCTGATCTCCAGCCGTGAGAACACCGTTCACCGCATCACTCCCCGTGAGAACGATTTTGTGAACTCCTGCTGGATGCCGGACAGCCACCGACTGAATTTCCATTACCTGAACAGCGACTTCCGCCTCACCGCTCCCGTGGTGAAAGGCGAGGAAGCGCCTGCCCATTGGACCCGCGCCCTCGCAGTGGCCGCCGAGCAGCTCAAGGGCCGTGATCCAGCCAAAACCGCCCTTATCGCCTCAGCCCGCATGACGAACGAGGAGCTCTTCCTCGCACGCCGCCTCGCTGCCGGCCTGAAAATCGAGAATTTCGATGTATTGCCCCGCCCGCAGAAGGGAGACGGATTCCTCATCTCGGACGATGGAAACCCCAACACCATCGGCGCGAAGCTCCTCGGCCTGGCTACGGGAAAACTCCCCGCCATCGCGGCAGGCGTGGCCTCCGGCCAAATCACAGGCCTCATCGTGCTGGGAGAGGATGCCGTGGATTGCGGCATTTCCGAAGAGCACCTCAAAAATCTCGAAGCGCTCGTGGTCACCGGTATTCTTGCAAACCCCACCACACGACGTGCAACCGTCGTTCTCCCGACCAGTGGCTGGGCCGAGAAGCGCGGCAGCATGATTAATATCAAAGGCCGCATCCAACGCCTCAATCAAGCCATTCAGCCTCCGGGCGAGGCCCGCGACGACTGGGAAGTCTTGCGTGATCTTGTGCAGGCCACAGGCGGATCAAATGGAGTCTACACGATCGAGGAGGTCTTCAAAATGATGGCATCCGAGGTTCCTGCCCTCCAGGGCCTGACCCTCAGCCGCATCGGAGATCTCGGCACGCAACTCGCACTCAACGCCTGAGCATGCGCCGCCTTGCTCTCCTGGCAGCAGCCGCACTGGCTCTTGCCGGATGCGGAACACCGGAAACACCCACCCAACCATCGGTTCGTCGCGAGACACAGATCGAGTGGTTGGGCAACCAGTGCTACCGCTTCACCTCGTCCATCGGCACGACTCTTCTGGCAAATCCCTACGCCGCGAAAACCGGGGGCCGCACACTCCCCGCTCCGCTTAAAGGCGATGCCGTTCTCATCACCGCCGAGCGTCCCGATTTTAACAATATCAACGCCATTGACGACCAACCCTCCGTTCTTCGCGGAGGCGTGGGAATCGGAGTCAACAATGTCACCGGAATCAAAATCCTCGGCGTTCCGAATTACAGAAATCCAGAAATGCCGACATCCGATGGTATGAACCTCTTTTTCACTTGGACGATGGATGGCATGCGCTTCTGCTTCGCCGGAGTCCCGACCCGCCCGCTGGACACCGAGCAAATCTCCCAGATCGGAACGGTCGATGTCCTGCTCTTTAATCCCGAGGCCCTCTCGCCTGAGGCCCGCAGCCAAGTTGTGGCCCAACTCCGGCCGCGCCTGGTCATTCCCACTGGGGCGCGTGGATGGACCATCGGCGAGGTGCGCTTCTCACAGGGCTCAAAATTTGGATTCACCCGCGAAATGCTGCCGCAGCAGACGACAACCCTGCTTCTCAATCCGTGAGCCAGCGAATCTTCATCATAGGTTCGGGGGGGCGCGAACACGCACTGGCTTGGAAACTCAGCCAGTCGCCTGGTGTTGAAAAAATCTTCATTGCTCCCGGCAACGCAGGCACAGCAAACATCGGCGAGAATGTCTCTATCAGCGCGGAGGATGTTTCCAGCCTTCTTGCCTTCGCCAAAGCCAACGCCATCGACTTCACAGTCGTCGGACCGGACGACGCCCTCGCCGCAGGTGTCGTCGATGCCTTTGAAGATGAGGGTTTGAAAATTTTCGGCCCCCGCGCTGCCGCCGCTCGCCTCGAGTCATCAAAAGCCTTTGCGAAGGATTTCATGATCCGCCACGGAATCCCCACGGCGGATTACCGCGAATTCACGGACAGTGCTGCGGCCAGGGTTTATTGCCGCACCGCAAAATATCCGCTCGTGGTGAAGGCCGATGGCCTCGCCCTCGGCAAGGGCGTGATCATCGCTGCGAATTTTGCCGAGGCGGATGCCGCCCTGCGCCTCTGCATGGAAGACCGTGCATTTGGTGACGCTGGAAGCCGAGTCGTGGTCGAGGAATTCCTCGAAGGTGTCGAATGCTCGATCCATGCTCTTGTGGATGGCGCCACCTATCTTCTTTTCCCCGATTGCCGCGACCACAAAAAAGCCCACGACGGAGATCAGGGGCCGAACACCGGCGGCATGGGGACGATCAGCCCCAGTGGATCGGTAGATGACGCCCTGCGCGCCCGCATCCGCTCCGAAATCCTCGATCGTTTCATTGCTGGCATCCAGAAAGACAAGCTCGACTTCCGCGGTATGCTCTTCCCCGGCCTCATGCTCACCGCATCAGGCCCAAAGGTTCTGGAATTCAACTGCCGCTGGGGCGATCCCGAAACACAAGTGCTGGTTCGGCGTCTGGAGTCCGATCTTCTGCCTCTTCTCGAATCCACCGCAGCAGGTGCACTGGGCAGCCAATCCCCGTCATGGGATCCGAAAGCGGCCGTCTGCGTGATCCTTGCCTCGGGTGGATACCCAGGCGCCTACGAGAAAGGCAAAGCCATCAGCGGTCTTGCTGATGCTGGAAATCTCGATGGCGTTGAGGTGTTCCATGCTGGAACGAAAGCCGCTGATGATCAAATTCTTACCAACGGAGGGCGCGTGCTCGGTGTCACAGCAAAAGCCGCCACTCTCGAATCGGCCCGCGGCCTCGCTTATCAGGCGGCCGACAAAATTTCCTTTGAAGGTGTTCAGCGAAGGAACGACATCGGAGCCACGCCCAATCACCCATGAAACTTTTCTTCCTGGTTCTCTCCGCCTGCATTGCAGCGACAGCTTGGGCGGAAGAAGCGCCGGCCCCCACGCCCTCTCCCACGCCACTCCCCACTCTAAGGGAGGCCGTCGATGCCTTGGATGAGTCGCAAATTCAAAAGGCCATCGACGCCTTAAGCACCAATTACCTTTCCCCGGAGTCGCTCGATGAAGCTTCCCGCCAGCGCGCTCTTTTGGAGGGCCTCCTCCTTCGCCTCGGAGCCGGGGCGGATTTGAATCAACAAGGCCATGCCACTTCACAGGCCATTCCCTTTCTGGCCGAGATTCTTGACGGTCGCATCGGTTATGTTCGGCCAGGAGCGATGGATGCCGCGGCACTCGAGCAGACAGATTCGGCCCTCGGCAACTTTGCTGAGAAATCCATTCCTGCAGTGATCCTCGACCTCCGAGGCATACCGGGCGGAGCGGAATTTGACATCGCAGCAGATTTCGCCCGTCGATTTTGCCCTAAAGGAATCATCCTTTTCACCATCGAAAAGCCCAATGCCAAACAGGAACGCATCCTGACCGCCGACCGCGATGCCGTTTTCCATGGTATCCTTGTGGTGCTGGCGGATGCCAACACATCGGGAGCGGCCGAGGCTCTTGCTGCCACGCTGCGCGCTCATTCAAACGGAATGATCGTAGGAACCAAGACCGCCGGCGGTGCGGTGGAGTCCTCGGACTTTCCCCTCGGGGGAGGCAAAACGATCCGACTGGCCGTCTCCCGCGTCTCGCTTCCCGAGTCAGGACCAATATTTCCTATTGGAGTGGAGCCGGACATCGAAATCAGCCTTCCCACCGAAACACAGAAGAAAATTTTTGAGCTGACCAAGGAAAAAGGAGTGAGCCAGTTTGTCTTCGACACCGAACGCCCCCGAATGAACGAGGCTGCGTTGGTTGCCAACACAAACCCAGAAATCTCAGCAGCCCCGGAGGCCGATGAGGCAACTGAACCCCTGCGCGACACCGTACTGCAACGCGCCGTCGATCTGGTGACGGCCATTTCCTTCTACAAAAAATAGGCCGCTTGCCGGCGTCGGCTCACTTGCGTTTTTTTGCCGTGTGCGTTGCGGTAACTGTCAAAGCCAAGCCACCGCGTGCGGCGAAGGCGCCGCACACTGTCATGCTCTCTGGCGCACAGACAGCGACGAGGTCATCCAGGATTCGGTTCACAATTTGTTCGTTGAACGAAGGCGTGTTTCGGAATGAGGCGAGGTAGTATTTAAGAGACTTCGTTTCCACGCAGCGCGCGGCGGGCACATACTCGATGACGATCTCGGCGTAATCCGGTTGCCCGGTTACAGGACAGAGTGAGGAAAAATCTTCCGTGTCCACCCGCACGACATAGCCGCGGGCGGGGTGGCTGTTTGGAAAGGTCTCCAATATTTCCACAGATGGCACTTGCGGAAGTGAGGAGGCGCTGCCGAGAAGGCGAAGGGACTTTGAGGGTTTTTCGTTAACGGATTTCTTGCTCATTTTTGCAGCTTGGCAGGACACCGGAGGCGATTCCAAACACAATCAATCCCCCTGGGCGGTGAATGGAGCAACTTTTGCTTCAAGAGGCCGCTCGAAACCTCCAATATCAGGCCTGCAACCAAGTTCAGCAGGGCCCCAAAAAAATGAAATTAATCGTTCAACCAGACGACGGCGCGACTCCCGTCATCGATTTTATCCGCTCGGCACGGACGAGTCTCATTCTTAAACAATTCACCTTTACGCATCCCGAAATTCTCGAAGCCATTCTGGAGTCAAAACGCTCGGGGGTGGCTGTGAGGGTCATGTTGAACGCCAAGAGGTCCGGCGGCGACCGGGCGAATGACGAAACATTCACCGCCTTGGAAAAGGCCGGCCTTGCTGTGCGTTGGTCGAATCCGGATTTCTATGTGACACACGAAAAATCCATGGTCGCCGATGGATCGCGGGCCATGGTTGCCACCTACAATCTTTGCGAAAAGTATTTTACGCGCACGAGGGACTACGGACTCGTTTTCGAGAACGCCAACCAAGCCGCGCAGATCACCGAGTGCTTTGATGCCGATTGGAACAGAACCGCATGGTCACCTTCAGCGGATACCGGCCTCGTCTGGAGCAACAAAGGTTCCCGCCTCGCCGTGGCCAGATTCATCGACTCCGCCAAGGAATCCCTCCTCGTGCAGCACCCGAAATTTGTCGATGCGGCTGTGTTGGACCGTATCGTGGACGCCGCCTCACGCGGGGTCAAAGTGCACATTCTCTGCGGGGGACGCCACGGCATTAGCGAGTGCGACATCCTCGACACATTCGCCTCGTTGCGCGTCATGCACCGTGCCGGGGCAAAGATTCACAAACAGAAAAAACTCCGTGTGCATGCCAAGCTCCTCATAGCCGACGGCAAGCGCGCCCTTCTGGGATCGATGAACCTCGACCGCTCTGCCTTTGATCTTCGCCGTGAACTCGGAGTCACCCTCGACCAACAGGATGTCGTGGCCCGTTTGATCGATGTCTTCCACTCCGACTGGGAGGAGTCGCACCACTACGACGCGCCGGATCCGCTGGACCCCTCGCAGCATCACGAGGACGACTTCCCCCACGACCCCGAGCTGCACCATGAGTGAGGTTGCGTCGGCAAAGCCCTCTCTCGCGGAGCTGGCGATCACTTTCAACCACATCTCGCTGGCATCCTTCGGCGGCGGCCTCTCCGCTTGGTCGCGCGAGGTCGTGGTGGTGGAAAAGAAGTGGATGAGCGATCAGGAATTCTTGAGCATTCTCACCATGTGCCGGATTCTGCCCGGGGCGAATCAGGTGAATGTCGCCATTTTTGTCGGGGCGAAATTTCTTGGCCTGCCGGGTGCCGTTGCAGCTGTCTTTGGCCTCACTTTTTTACCGGCTGTTCTCATCCTTCTGCTTGGGGCCGCTTATTTCCAATACAGCCATGTTCCCGCTCTCCAGGACGCGCTTAAAGGCGCAGCAGCCGGAGCCATCGCCCTCACGCTCTCGATGGCCTTCAAAACGGGAAGCAAGTGCCTTCTGGGCGCTGTTCCTTGGATTCTCTTTGCCGCCACCTTTTTTCTTAACGGCGTTCTCCGCTGGCCACTTTTCGGTGTGCTGTCACTCACTGCTCCGCTGGCTCTCCTCTGGGCTTGGCCAAAAACCAAAGCCAAATGAAAGACGAAGGCACGAACCTTTTCCATGTCCTGATCCTCTTCAGCTCGCTGTCGCTTCTTTCCATCGGAGGTGGCAATACCGTCATCCCCGAAATGCACCGCAAGGCGGTGGAAAGCTATTCTTGGATGAACGGAAATCAATTCGCCGACCTCTTTGCCATCTCACAGGCTGCGCCAGGGCCCAGCATCCTGCTGGTCACTCTCATCGGCTACAAGGCTGCTGGCATCACCGGAGCCGTGCTCGCCACTGTGGCCATGATTTTGCCGGCGGGCATCCTCGTCTATCTCGTGAGCCGCCTCTGGAGCCGATCGGCGGATTCGCCCCTCCGCTCCGCCATCGAGCGCGGTTTTGCTCCGCTCACCGTTGGCCTCGTTCTTGCCAGCGGCTGGGTCATGAGCAAATCCGCCGACCACGACTCGCGGGCCTGGGTTCTTACCGGCGCCTGTACTCTCCTCTGCACGACCACAAAAACCAACCCCATCCTCATCGTTGGCGGCGCCGCGCTCGTCGGCTGGCTCGGCTGGGTTTGAAGCCGCCCTCGCAGATTCAAATGACTCAAGGATCACTAAGTGGTGAACCGGCATTTCAAACAGATAATTTCCCCCTTTCCCGGGAGCGCCGTTTTAAGGCACCCTTCGCGGCATGCTGAATTACATCTGGCTGGGCCTGGTTTTGCTGGCGGTGCTGCTCGGAGGCTTTGAGGGCAAGCTGCAGGAAGTCACTGGAGCGGCTTTTGAAGCATGCAAAACGTCGGTGATGACAATTGCGTTGCCGCTTGCGGGCGTGATGGCTCTCTGGTTGGGGCTTATGAAAATCGCGGAGAAGTCGGGCCTTGTTAACATTCTGGCTCGAGCGCTGCGCCCGCTTCTGCGCTGGCTTTTTCCCGATGTGCCGGCAAGTCACCCCGCCATGGGATCGATGGTTATGAACATGGCCGCAAACATGCTTGGTCTCAGCAACGCCGCGACTCCGCTCGGCCTACGCGCCATGCAGGATCTTGAAAAGCTGAATCCACGCCCCGGCACTGCAACGAATGCCATGTGCACTTTTCTGGCGATCAACACGAGCTCGATTCAGCTCATTCCCGCCACGACCGTGGCGATCCTCGCGGCGGCGGGCTCAAAAAATCCCACAGCCATTATCGGAACGGCGTTTTTCGCCACCTGCTGCTCGACCATTGCGGGAATTCTGGCGGTAAAGACTTTCGAGCGTCTGCCTCTGTTTGCTTTGCCCAAGGTGGAAAAATCGGACAGGCCAATGGAACAGAGTGCGGAGGAAAATCCGGAGTCTTTTGAAAAGCCAAAGTGGTGGGGCACACTCATCCTGCTGGCGTTCGCCGCATGCTTCCTGATCTTTGGCTGGCAATTCATGCAGACTCAAAGCGCCGCGCGGAGCACCCTGGTCAATCTCGTGGAAGCCGTCTCCTATCTGGCCATTCCCTTCCTGATTGCCTTCTTCCCTCTCTACGGCGCACTCAGCCGTGTGAAGGTCTATGAGGAATTTGTCGAAGGAGCCAAAGAGGGATTTCAAGTTTCCATCCGCATTATCCCCTACCTCGTAGCTATCATTGCCTCGGTGGCGATGTTCCGAGCCGCGGGAGGCATCGACATCATCACCCGTTTTCTTGGTTCCGCCCTCGACGCGCTCCATTTTCCGTCAGAACTCCTTCCCCTTGTGCTCATGCGCCCACTGAGCGGAAGCGGCGCAAACGGCCTATTTGCTGAGCTTGTGCAAGCTCACGGGCCGGACAGCCTCATTGCACGCATGGGAGCCTCCGTGATGGGAAGCACCGAGACCACATTCTATGTCATCGCCGTTTACTTCGGCTCTGTCGCCATCCGCCGCACAAGACACGCCGTCCCAGCCGGCCTCATTGCAGATCTCGCTGGCGTCACGGCCTCTGTTATTATTTGCCGTTTGGTCTTCGGGGCTTGAGATGATCCGCCCCACGGCAGATCCGTTTGCTCGCAGCCCCTCTGCCTTGTAGCATGCCCACCGGCGCGTGGGGCCACGCGTAGGAAGCTTTATTCGAAAAGCAAGACACCAGCGCTACATTTCAGGGGCCCAAAAATTCAGTTCCCTTAGCGAGCTGGAGCCCAGACTTTGAGTGGCATGCCTCCGACGCCGGGCAATGAAACCTCCACATTATCGCCTGTGGCTCTGGCCACAAGGTAGGCGTAGCCCAACAAATCACGAACCGCCCCGGGGCTGTTGTATTGATAGTGAACGACGCGGTTTTGATAGAGCGCGTATTGGCCGTGGGAGGTCGGCAACGGATTGGGATGAGGCGCTGTGGGACAAAGCTCATAGGGGTCGAGTGTTGCAAAAATTCTACCCGTGCGTGTGTCCTCCATGGCGAAGACCGGCACCGTTCCGGGGATGGGTTGCGCGTAGAGATAGAAATCCGCCGCTCCTTCTCCCGTGCTGGACGGGGTTCCCGCCGTTGTCCAGACCGGAGTGACCACAGAGGCATCTATTTGCGGCATCCATAGTCCCGCATGGCGTGCCAAGTCGGATGCTTTGATTCTCGTTTGCCCGAAAGGCCCGACCACCAGATGCCAACGACAGGCAAGGGATTGGCCAGCTTGAAGCCTGATATTGTTTTGAATCGATGATACCGCGTAATCGCGGCCGACATTAGTCAACCCATAGGTCAGGACAGTCCGGAAACTCATCCACTCCTCACCGGATACAGCTGGCAGGGGTCGATTTCCAAAAACAACAGCCAGCGAGTCGCTTTGCTCTTGAGTGGAATTTTTCACCCACGCCTGCCAGCCACCCGTGTCGCGAGCAAAGATGGGCGTGTTTGAACCATATGGTCCCTGCGCGGCTACTTGCCAGGTGCCTGCCCAGAAGGACAAAATGGTTTCTGGAAAAGTCGACGGTCGAGCGCCACCCCAAGGTGTGTTGATGAATGTAAGGTCTTGGTCGCCGAAATTGGTGACAAAATTGGTCACCTCGATCGCGCCATTCCCGAGATCTCGGTAGGAGGCGTAGGTCAACATGCCAGATTTCCACACATTCGGACTCCTGGCCATTTGAGACCAACTGACGAGTGACAGCGTCCTTGTGGCTGGGTTCCAGTGTTTTTTGAGGATCGGCGAGTAAAACGGCATGGTAGGGGATCCAACCAAGTCATTTCCAGTAAAGCCGCCCCGATAAATGCCCGATTGGTGGATAAAAAATTCGATGGGATATCCAAGGCGACGCTGAGTATAGCCTGCCTTTTGAAACTCGTGGACTGGGCTGACCAAATCAAGACTGGTCGCAACAAATTGCCACGCCTCGTCCACCCACGGGGCATCAGCGCGTTGGGGCGGGATCGCTTCGCCAAACGATCCCCGAAGCGAGTAAACTTGTCCGCCCTTGCCGAGGCCCAGACGCCAACCGCTGGAGCTGTTCATAGAGGCAAAGAAGACATCCTCCTCCGAGACTCCGGCAATCCAAGTGGATCCGCTGGGGTTGTAATTAAAGGAACACGTCGTGTTGCCTGCGGATTGCGTGGCGCCTCCGCTTGGAATTGCCGAGAGCACACTGCCCACGGTGAATTCCGTGTTCGTATCCTCCACTTCCAAGACAACATCCACGTAGTCCGCATAGCCCCTCGTATCGCAGGCGCACAGCGTAAACGCGAATCTTCCCACATTTGTTGGCGTGCCACTGAGCAGGCCATAGAAGTTGAGGGTCATGCCAGATGGCAGGAACCCGTCTGTCACTATCCAATAAAGTCTTCCCGCAGAGGCGACAGTTGCCGTGAATGTATGACCCGCATAGAGTTGATTGCGAACTCCAGAAGGAATTTCTGAGGCGTTGATATGAATCGCTTTTGCGACTTGCAAGACAAAGGCTTTCGTTCCACTACCGTCCACACGGCTTGCCGAAATCGTCATCGTTGCATTTCCCGCAATCTTCGGAACTCCGCTAATGACTCCCGTCGTGGCGTTAAGGGTCAATCCACTCGGCAGGCCGGTGACCCCGTATCGTGTGGGGTTGCCGCTTGCTGTGATCTGGTAGGAAAAGGCCGTTCCCGCCGCAGCGTTCGCACTCGCCGCGCTTGTGATGACGGGCGCTTGCGGGAGGACTGCAATAACGAGGGATTTTGTTCCCCCTCCGGCACCATTGCTCGCTGTGAGGGTGACGGTCGCGTTGCCTACTGTGGCGGGCGTTCCGCTGATGACTCCGCTTGTGGCATTGACTGTCAGTCCGCCTGGCAGGCCCGTGGCGCTAAATGTTCGGGGGAAATTGGTGGCCCCTATTTTATAGGTGAATGCGGTGCCCTGTCTTGCCACTGCAGTGGCCGCACTGGTGATGACTGGCCGTGCAGGCGCCAGGCTGATCCGCAACGCCTGGCTGCCAGTGCCGCCCGCGTTGGTCGCGCTCACAGTGGCATTGTAGGCGCCGTCGATGGCGGTTGGTGCCCCTGAAATTCGGCCGGTCGTTGCATTGAGGGTCAGTCCGCTTGGAAGGGAGGTGACCCCGTATCGTGTGGGGCTGCCACTTGCTGTGATCTGGTAAGAAAAGGCCGTTCCCACCGCAGCGTTCGCACTCGCCGCGCTTGTAATGACGGGCGCTTGCGGGAGGACTGCGATAATGAGGGATTTTGTTCCTCCGCCCGCACCATTGCTCGCTGTGAGGGTGACGGTCGCGTTGCCAGCTGTGGAAGGCGTGCCGCTGATGACTCCGCTTGTGGCATTCACTGTCAGGCCGCTTGGCAGGCCCGTAGCGCTAAATGTTCGGGGGAAATTGGTGGCCCCTATTTTATAGGTGAATGCGGTGCCCTGTCTTGCCGCTGCGGTGACCGCGCTGGTGATGACTGGCCGTGCAGGCGCCAGGCTGATCCGCAATGCCTGGCTGCCGGTGCCGCCCGCGTTGGTCGCGCTGATAGTGGCATTGTAGGCGCCGTCGATCAGGGTTGGCGCCCCTGAAATTCGGCCGGTCGTTGCATTGAGGGTCAGTCCGCCTGGGAGGCCGGTGACCCCGTATCGTGTGGGGCTGCCGCTTGCTGTGATCTGGTAGGCAAAGGTCGTTCCCACCGCAGCGTTCGCACTGGCCGGGCTGGAGATGACGGGCGCTTGCGGGAGGACTGCGATAAGGAGGGATTTTGTTCCTCCGCCCGCACCATTGCTCGCTGTGAGGGTGACTGTGGCGTTGCCAGCTGTGGAAGGCGTGCCGCTGATGACTCCGCTTGTGGCATTGACTGTCAGGCCGCTTGGAAGACCCGTAGCACTAAATGTCCGGGGAAAATGGGTGGCTGCTATTGTGTAGGTGAATGCGGTTCCCTGTTTTGCTGCCGCAGTGGCCGCACTGGTGACGACTGGCCGCGCCGGCGCGACGGTGATCAGCAACGCCTGGCTGCCAGTGCCTCCCGCGTTGGTCGCGCTCACAGTGGCATTGTAGGCGCCGTCGATAACGGCCAGCACCCCTGAAATTTGGCCGGTCGTTGCATTGAGGGTCAGTCCGCTTGGGAGGCCGGTGACCCCGTATCGTGTGGGGCTGCCGCTTGCTGTGATCTGGTAGGAAAAGGCGCCTCCCACTGTCGTGTTTGCGCTGGCTGCACTGGAGATAACTGGCGCCTGCGGGAGAACGGCGATAACAAGGGATTTTGTGCCCCCTCCCGCACCATTGCTCGCTGTGAGGGTGACTGTGGCGTTGCCCGCCGCAGAGGGCGTTCCACTAATGACTCCACTTGTCGCATTGACTGTCAGCCCACTTGGTAGGCCCGTGGCGCTGAATGTCCGAGGGAAATGGGTGGCCGCTATTTTGTACGTGAATGCGGTGCCCTGTCTTGCCGCTGCGGTGACCGCGCTGGTGATGACTGGCCGCGCAGGCGCCAGGCTGATCTGCAACGCCTGGCTGCCGGTGCCTCCCGCGTTGGTCGCGCTCACAGTGGCATTGTAGGCGCCGTCGATAACGGCCAGCACCCCTGAAATTTGGCCAGTCGTAGCATTGAGGGTCAATCCACTCGGCAGTCTGGTAGCCCCGTAGCGTGTGGGGCTGCCGCTTGCCGTGATCTGGTAGGAAAAGGCCGTTCCCACTGTCGTGTTCGCACTCGCCGCGCTGGTGATGACGGGAATTTGCCCACTGGCTTGCCCTTGGGCTGCGACGATCAACAGAATTAAGCATCCTACAAACGCAAAAGAACGAGCTGCGCGACCGGCCGATCGATAGAGATTGAAGTGAACTTGGGACATATTTTTAGAACGGCTTGCTTGTGTCATTGGCTCATTGCCTGGGAAGAGCATCGCCGTTGGGTTTCTTGTTTCCGGACCCGCTTGTTCGGTGGGTGGTGGGGAGTCGAAAGTTAAAAGGCTTTTTGAGTGGTGCTCGTCGAGAAAAACAGAACAAAGGATCCCTCAGTCTCAGCCGCTCAAAGGGTGTAATTAGCCCGATATCGGCATCGGCGTTCTCCCGCAGAGATGCAAGACCTGTCACCGAGTCGATTGGTGCTTTCAAGAACACAAGATTGTTAATACTAACAAAAAAACAGGAGTC
>NEUK01000060.1 GCA_002290555.1 Spartobacteria bacterium AMD-G4 | reverse complement strand
GAAGGAGGCAAAGCTGAAAACAAGGCGAAGAGGGCGACGGCAGCGCGGTGGGCAGGAACTTTTCTCCGTCTCTTTGTGTCTCCGTGAGAGGCTTTTGCCAACGCGGGCGACCTCGAAGGTGATCTCCATGACACGGCGTGGATCGAGGGAGTCGAGGAGATGTGGCGAGTGGCGAGTAGCGACCAATTTTCCGTTGGCATCGCTGAGCAGAGGGGCCGAGGAGGACCTCGGCGTTCCCATAAAGCGAAACCCCGCCTACTCGTTTCTTGCCTCCGTGTCTTTATGTCTCTGTGAGAGGCTCTCCCCAAGGCGGCCCTCAACAGCGACACCAGCCGTCCCTTCGACAAACCCAAGAACGGTAGAATCACCATCAAAGTGATCAGCCACCTCGGGGATGAGGTGACGAAAGTGCTCCGAGTTTGAAGTTTATTAGGAGGTTTACAAAGTTCTTGTAAACCATCATAATTTTGATATAATTCAGCCATGGACCCCATTAAAAATCCTTATGCGCCCGGGGCGGGAACCCCTCCACCCGAACTCGCGGGACGTGACGAGCTTCGTGAAACGGTGCGGATTGCATTGGAGCGAGTGAGAGCAGGCAGGCCGACCAAGAGTATCCTCATGGTGGGATTGCGAGGCGTCGGCAAGACGGTCTTGTTGGATAAATTACGCGATGATGCTGCGGCATCGGGAATGGAGACTATACGCGTAGAAGCTCCAGAAAACAGGTCTTTACCAGCTATTCTGGCACCACAACTTCGGCAGGCGCTACTCCGCCTGTCCCGCAACGAGCAGGCCAAAGAACTGGCACAGCGGGCGTTGAGGGGATTAGCGGGCTTTGCGAAAGCATTGAAGGTAAAGTATCAGGATATCGAAGTCGGTATGGATTTTGAGCCCGAGCCAGGTTTGGCCGACAACGGCGATTTGGAACACGACTTGCAGGCGTTGCTTGAGGTGTCGGGCGCGGCTGCAAAAAAGGCGGGAACGGCTCTGGTCATGTTTGCGGATGAACTGCAATACGTGGACGAGGAGCAGCTTGCCTCGCTCATCACCGCCCTGCACCGTTCAGCCCAACGCTCACTACCCGTCGTATTGGTGGGAGCAGGGCTTCCCCAGTTGCCGGGAAAAATGGGGCGAGCTAAATCCTACGCCGAGAGGTTGTTTGATTTTCCGCAAATCGGCCCTTTATCCGTGGAGGCAGCAAGGCTCGCAATCTACAAACCGGCTGCCGAGCAAGGAATAAATGTGAACGAGGACGCGCTGGATCAGATCATCAAGGAAACTCGTGGATATCCTTATTTCCTCCAAGAATGGGGCAAACATTCGTGGGATGTGGCTACGAGTTCGCCCATTACCCTTGAGGATGTCAAACAGGCAACCACATCGGCAATCGCGGCTCTGGATGATAGTTTCTTCAGGGTTCGGTTTGATCGGCTCACGCCACTGGAAAAAAGATATCTACGGGCAATGTCTGATATAGGCGCAGGACCACACCGGTCGGGAGACATCGCCGAAAAGCTCGGGCGTGGTGTCACCTCGCTCGGCCCAACCCGTAGCCAGTTAATCGTTAAAGGCATGATCTGGAGCCCCAGTCATGGCGACACCGCTTTTACTGTTCCCTTGTTTGATGCATTCATGAAACGCATTATGCCGGGAGACGAATGGCGGCAATGAGGTCCAATCAAACTCAAGGAGAGTTGGCGTCTCGCTGGCGTGATGCCGATATCCATTCCCAGATTGGTTCGGTCAAAGTTCCGCATGGAAACCCGAGGCGATCCAACTTGAAGAGGACTTCAAAGCAAATTCGCTTGGGCAAGAATATTCTGATCATTTCTGTCTCTTATGATTTTGGAGGAACCCTGTCGCCTAATAAATTATTCTTTTGCCATCATTGTGGCTCTATTTGCAATTGAGTTGTCAAAGGTCTCAAAGGGGGGCAGCAACTGTCTTATTGACTTCTGGTCGAAGCGCTCGGGAGGATTCAAGGGAATTTGAAGCTCGCAATTGGCGAGGATTGGAAACCGCACTGCTCACCGTCATGGAAATAATGTCAAGAATTGCTGACTCCTCTGACCTCTGACCCTACCAAATCTCTATTTCGATATTTACCCAGACCCGGGGCACCAGAGAATGTTCCGCCAGGATGCCTCTGTCGCGGGGGCAATCGTCTCGTGCAGGCCGGGTGGGATGCGCAGAACAGCCCTTGACGGCGGCTTGGTTGTGATATATACAAAGCAGCATGCCAGTTACCTACAATATGAAAGAAGCACAAGCTGGGCTACCGGCGCTGTGCCGCTCCGGCAAGCGATTCGTGATCGCAAACCGGAATCGCCCGGTTGTGGTCGCGCTGCCTCTGGAAGATTTTGAAGCTCTCCTGGAGACGATGGATGTGCTGGCAGATCCAGCGGCCATGAAAGCACTCAAGGCAGCGCGGGATGGGAAAACCGGTTACCGGGATCTGAATCTCACGGATGCAAATTTCGGCCTCTGACCAGGTTGCCGCATGGTTGTGTGCCCTCCCGCCCGAGGGCAAACATCGCGTGCGGATGTCCCTGCGGGCACTGGCCAAAGGGCAAGGTGACATCAAGGCGCTCCAAGGGCCTCTGGAGGGGTTCAACCGGCTGCGGATCGGCGGGCGTCGGATCATTTATCGTCAGGTCGCCTCAGACCGCATCCTGCTGGAATACGCCAACACACGGGATGTCATCTACGAATTGTTCGAGCGGATTTTGGCGCAGCGGTCGGTCGATGGTTGAGCCCTGGAATGGGGGCAGGCATAAATTATCGACATCTAATAACCTTCAGAACTCTCTTCCGCATTAAATAATTTCAGCGCAGTAATCCAAGGCACGTTCAAATCCATGCCGGTTGCCTGATCGGGAGCGATGCGGTTGAATGCGGCATACATGAGGCACATGAGCTGGAGGCCGGAGAGGGATTCGCTTGGGTAGGCTGAGAGGGTGTATTTTTGCTCGGTGAGAGTTACAAGTGGCATGGTTGCTGCAGCGCTTTCCCGTCGAGGTGCCGGCTTTGCTATTGTTGAAAGGATTCCCTTGTGGCGTTTTGAAGTCTGCCTGTCCATTTCCCAATACATGGAGGGGGTGGCAGTGCTGACAAGGGCACAGAACCTTCTGCTGGGCACCGCCCCTGCGCACTGCCTCAATCAAAAAAGAAACCAAGGGCGAGGTCTATTTACAAACGACCGGAATGCGAGGTAGTGGCGGCCCGAGCTACCAGTTTGTGAATAAACCGGCCGCATCCTTTCAGACCGTGAGCTTGAGTTCTCTGGCTTTTTGCGGGTTCCAAGTTTTGCGCAATTTCGCTTCGATGGATTCCCTCGGCGCGAAGGGATCGCGCTCGGCCATTTTTTTTGATTTTTCCTATCTTGAGTTCCGGAGTGAAATCCCGTTTCGTGTGGGGATGACTGTTCGCACACGATTTGCTCCTTCACCGACTGGCTTTCTTCATGTGGGAGGGGCGCGCACGGCTCTTTTCAACTGGCTCTACGCGCGGCGCCACGGCGGGAAATTGATTCTCCGGATCGAGGACACGGATGAGAAACGCAACACGGCGGAGGCTCATCAGGTCATCTACGACGGGCTGAAATGGCTGGGTCTGGATTGGGATGAGGGTCCGGACAAGGGCGGGGATTTTGGTCCTTATCGGCAGAGCGAGCGTTCGGACATTTACGCAAAATACCTGGCCCGCTTGGAGGCTGGTGGACATGTGTATGAGGATGGCGGAGCGATTCGTTTTCGCTCGCCGCGCAAGCCGGTGGTTGTGGAGGACATGGTGTGCGGGCGGATCGAGTTTGATATGTCGAATCCGGCGACGCACCCCGACATGACGATTCGGCGTCCGGATGGATCTTTTATTTTTCATTTTGTGAATGTTGTGGATGACATCGAAATGAAGCTCACGCATGTGATCCGTGGCGAGGACCACCTCTCGAACACCCCGAAGCACATCGAGCTTTACAATGCGCTTGGCGAGAAGCCTCCGGTCTTCGGCCACATTCCTCTGATTTTGAATCATGAAGGCAAAAAGCTCAGCAAGCGCGATGGCGGCTCGAGCATCACCTATTTTATGGAGAACGGCTACGCGCCCGAGGCGGTGGCGAACTATCTCTGCCTGCTCGGCTGGTCGCCTGGCGAAAATCGCGAGAAGCTCACCATGGAGGAGATCCTTGCCCTTTTCGACATCGAGAAAATCAATCGCCGCAATGCGATATTTGATCTTGATAAATGTTTTTGGCTCAACGGGCAGCATATCCTCGCGATGGGCTTCGAGCGTTTCGTGGAGTTGGCGAAGCCCTTTGTGGACAAGGCCGGCATCCCCTACGGCTCGGAGGCCGCTCTCCTGGGTGCGCTCACGATTGTGAAGCCCAAGGTGAAGCACCTCAGCGATGTGCCGGACTGGATCGGATATCTTTTCACGGAGGATTTTGCTTTTGATCCCGAGGCGGTGGAAAAAAGTTTGAAGAAAGTGGGTGCAGCGGGGCGCATTGAGGCCTTGATTGCCGCGCTGACGAAGGTCGAGGATTGGTCACATCCCTCGCTTGAGGCCGCTTTGAAGGAAACCGCCGCCACTCTTGGTGTCAAAACTGGTGAGTTGGTTCATCCGGCCCGTGTCGCGGTGAGTGGTCGTTCGGTCGGTCCTGGCCTCTATGAAATGTTTGTCGTAATCGGCAAGGAGCGCACGCTGGCCCGCTTTGCACGGGCCGCCTCGATGGCCGCAGCCTGATCACCATGAGCAGAAAAGTCCCAGTCGCGATCGTCGGTGCCAATGGATATTCCGGTGAGGAGCTTTGCGCGATTCTTGCGCGGCATCCTGCGGTGTCCATCGCTGCCGTGACTTCGCGCCAGCATGCGGGCAAGCCTGCCGGCGGCGTGTTGCCCCGCCTTTCCGGAGTTGGGGATTTTTCTCAATTGCTCTTCACGGAACCCGCGATCGACTCGCTTCTTGGCTGCGGGGCGGAGTTTTTCTTTCTCGCCCTCCCGCATGGTTTGGCGGCGGAGTATGCCGTGCCGCTTTGGGAGGCAGGCAAGAGGGTTATCGACTTGAGTGCGGATTTCCGCCTGCGCGACGCCGGGATTTACCGGGAATTTTATGGCGAGGAGCATCCCGCGCCACAACTGCTGTCCGAGGCCGTTTACGGTTTGCCCGAGTTGCACCGCGGCTCCATACGCGCAGCCAAGCTTGTCGGTTCGGCCGGCTGCTATCCCACCTCGATCTTGTTGCCGCTCGTTCCTCTGATCAAAGCCGGTCTCATCGATGTCTCCGATATCGCCGTGGCCAGTGCCAGCGGCGTGAGTGGGGCGGGGCGCAAGGCGGAGACGGCCCTTCTCTTTGGCGAGTGCAATGAAAGCCTGCGCGCTTACGGACTACCCAAGCACCGGCATCTCTCCGAGATCGAGCAGGAGCTTTCCTTGGCGGCTTCAAGTCGGGTCATGATCTCTTTCACTCCGCACCTGGCGCCCATGACGCGTGGAATCCACACGACGATCTTCACACGACTCGCGGCCGGGGTTTCTCCGGAAAGCATTCTGCCCGCGCTTCAGATGGCCTATGCGAACGAGCCGTTTGTTCGTGTCTCTACGAATCTCCCCGACACGAAGCATGTGACAGGCACAAATTTCTGTGACATTTCCGCAAGGTTTGATGCTCGCACGGGCAGGCTGATCCTGCTTTCTGCGGAGGATAATCTGGTAAAAGGCGCCGCAGGTCAGGCGGTGCAGAACTTCAACCTCATGGCCGGTCTCGATGAGACGGCTGGACTGCTATGATCGAAATCAAAAAAATGAAAGGCGGCGTCTGCGCCGCACGGGGCTTTGTTGCCGGGGCTTCTGGTTGTGGAATCAAAAATGGCAAGGTGATGCGTGACGATGTGGCCGTGGTTTTCTCGGAATCCCCAGCCACCTCTGCGGCGACCTTCACCACCAACAAGGTCAAAGCCGCGCCGGTTCGCATTTCGTCCGAGCATCTCAAGGCCGGCGCAAACCGCGCTGTGATTCTCAACAGTGGCAATGCCAACGCCTGCACCGGTGAAAATGGTCTCAAAGACGCCCGCACCATGTGCGCGGGCACGGCGGATCTTCTGGGATTGAAACCAAAGGAGGTCCTCGTTTGCTCAACTGGTCGAATCGGGGTTCCCATGCCGATGGACCGCGTCGCCAAAGGCATCGCGGCGCTGAAGCCCTCGCGGAATGGCAGCGCTGCGTGTGCCGCGGCCATCATGACCAGCGATACCTTCGCCAAGGAATATGCGGTTGAGGTGAAAACTCCCAAGGGCTCGTTCCGCGTGGGAGGCATCGCCAAAGGAGCTGGAATGATCGATCCGAACATGGCCACCATGCTGTGCGTGGTGACAACGGATGCCATCATCCCCCAGCCAGCTCTACGTGCCGAGCTGAAGCGTTCGGTCGCAAACTCCTTCAACCGCATCACGATCGATGGCGACATGAGCACGAACGATACGGTCATTCTCCTCGCCAATGGCCTCAGCGCCTGCACTCCGGACATCTCCGCTTTTTCCCAGGCGCTGGATGAAGTCACGCGCGCCCTGGCGCGAATGATCGTGAGCGACGGCGAGGGGGTTTCGCGTTTTGTCGAAGTCGAGGTCACCGGAGCGGCCAACGACAAGGAGGCCCGCACAGCCGCCGAGGCCATCGCGAATTCCACGCTTGTGAAGTGTGCCTGGGCCGGCGGCGATCCGAATTGGGGCCGAATCCTCGACGCCGTTGGATATTGCGGCGTAAAGGTCGATGACACGAAGGCCGATATTTTCTACGACAAGCTCGCCTCGGTGAAAAACGGCATTGCCGCGAAGACACCCTTTGAAAAACTCCGTGCCGTCGCAGCGAAAAAATCCTTCAAGGTGACCGTCGATCTCAAGCTCGGGAATGGCTCCTACTATGTCTGGACCACTGACCTCACCGAAGAATATGTGCGTCTGAACCTCGGCGAATAAACCCATGCTCACCACACCCGAAGTTCGCTCCGAATGCCTGATCGAGGCGCTTCCCTACCTTCAAAAATATCGCGGCCAGACCTTCGTCATCAAATACGGTGGGTCCGCGATGGAGGATGAGCAGATCGTCGACAAATTCCTGCGTGATGTTGTTTTTCTTGAAGCGGCCGGCATCAATCCCGTCCTCGTTCACGGCGGGGGCAAGGCGATCACCGCCCGCATGAAAGACGCCGGCCTTCAGGCCCGCTTCATCGAGGGTCTCAGGGCCACAAATGCCACGGCGATCAAGATTGTGGAGGAGACACTCGACCAGGAAATCAACCCCTCCATTGTTTCGACCATCAATGAATTCGGTGGCTGTGCACAGGGCTTTTCCGGGAAAAATGTTTTCATCGCGCGCCAGCTTCAGAAGCAGGCCGTCATCGATGGGGAGACCATCGAGATCGGTTTCGTCGGGGAGGCCCAGGAAGTGAATGCCGGAGCCGTGCAGGAGGCGGTGCATGCGGAAATCGTCCCCGTCATCAGCCCCATCGGAGCCACGCCAGAGGGCGTTGTCTTAAACATCAATGCCGACATCGCAGCGGCGGCCCTCGCGGCGGAACTCAAGGCCACCAAGCTCATCTATGTCACCGATGTTCCGGGCATCATGCGCGACGCCGCAGACCTCGAATCCCTCATTCCCAGCGTCACCACCAAGCAGGTGAAGAGCCTCATTCAGCAAAAAATCATCGCTGGCGGCATGATTCCGAAGGTTCTTTCGGCCATTTCCGCTATGGAACGCGGCGTTGGAAAAATCCACATGATCGGCGGGCACATCCAACATTGCTTGATCCTCGAGATTTTCACCAACGCGGGCATCGGCACGGAAATCGTGCCGGACTGATCCCCACAGACTAAACAGCACCAACGATTCCCGGACGGCTAAATGGTATCGGGAACGAGGAGAGTTGGCAGTCCCACGGCTTTGCCAAGTTGGAACTGGCGCTTCTCACCAGTCACAAGCAGGTCGGCACAGCACGATTCGGCTGCGGCGACATGGAGGATATCGAGAGTGCGACAAAGAAGTTTCTGAGTGTGCAGATGGGCGAGATGCGCGCTGCGCTGCCAGACGAGCTTCCAATCCAGCACTTCAATGGCAAGGACTCCGTCGCGAATATCAGTGTTCACAGCTTCGAGTGCCAACTTTCCGGCGTCAAGCGTGATGGTCTTCCGGCCAATCGCCGCATGGATGGCGTTTCGAAGTTCGGTTTCCTGAAGTGGATTTAAAGGAATCGAAGCAGCTTCATTTGCATGATTTTGCACAAAAAGGCTGCCAGGTTCGCAAATATACAGTTTGATGAGCGCCCCAGTGTCAAAATAAACCTTGGCCATCGGAAAATGTTTAGCCCCGTTCGTCGTAAAGAGCCTTTGCCAGAGAAGTTTGGCTGGTATTGACCGCGCCGGATGCGCGGGCTCGTGCAATCCAGTCCGGTTTGGATGGGATGCTATCTGTTAAAGGTTGAATGAAAGCCACAGGGGAGCCATGTGATGTCCAACGAAGGGTCTGCCCGCTGGCAAGCAGCTTGCGAATTTCCTTGGAACGATGGACAAGATCCCTTGAGGTGATGGAGAGCATGTTAAACAAATAAGTTGAACAATTTTTCCCTGTCAACCCACCTTTTGAAGTGGCGCTGTAAAATCAGGAGCTTTGTTTCAAATTTCTTGCAGGGCAAACCTCGTTCGCCGTTGTGCTTGAATGCGCCTAAGCTTTTTTCGGGCGGGTTTTGGCTTTTTTTGGTTCCTCGATACAGAGCATTTTTCGGAGGAACGGGGCGGTGCAGCTGCCTTTGACAAGAGCGACTTTTTCGGGGGTTCCCTCGGCGATGATTTTTCCGCCTTTGGCACCGGCTTCGGGGCCGACATCGATGACATGGTCGGCTTCGGCGATGACATCGAGGTGGTGTTCGATGACGACGACGGTGCCGCCTTCATCGACGAGGCGGTGGAGGACATTGATGAGCTGGGCGACGTCGTGGGCGTGGAGGCCGATGGTGGGTTCCTCGAGGACGTAGAGGGTGGATTTTCCCTTGCGGGTGGTGCGGATTTCCTCGGCTCCGGGTGTGGCCCGGCGGGCGAGTTGGGTGACGAGCTTGATGCGTTGGGCTTCGCCGCCGCTCAGTGTGGGGCTGGGTTGGCCGAGCTTGAGGTAGCCGAGTCCGGTTTCCTGCAAAAGCGCGAGCGGGCGATGGATTTTCGGATGCGAGGCAAAGAATTCCGTGGCCTGTTCGATCGTCATGTCCATGACATCGCCAATGGATTTTCCATTGTAGAGGATCTCGAGCGTGGCCGGGTTGTAGCGGCGTCCATTGCAGTCCTGGCAAGGCATGTAGGACGGCGGCAGGAAGTTCATCTCGAGCTTGATCACGCCTTGGCCGAGGCAGGCTTCGCAGCGTCCGCCCTCGTTGTTGAAGGAAAACCGGCTTGCCGTGTAGCCGCGCATGCGGGCAGCGGGGAGGGTGGAGAAAACCTTGCGGATTTCGTCGAAGACCTTCACGTAGGTTGCCGGTGTGGAGCGGGAAGTTTTCCCGATGGGCGATTGGTCCACCTCAAGCACGGCGCCGAGGGGTTCAAAGCCGGCGATACCCTTGTGGAGGTCCGAGTGCAGAGGGGCGCGTTTGCGTGTGAGGACATCGCGAACGGCTGGAACGACGATGCCCCGGATGAGGGTGCTTTTTCCTGAACCGGAGACGCCTGTGAGGACGCTGAGACGGTGCAGGGGGATTCGCACGTTCTCGTTTTTGATATTGTGAAGATGGGCGCCCTTGAGCTCGAGCCACTCGGTGGGTGTTGGGCGGCGCTCGCCGCGGATCGGGTGCCTCATCGGCTCGCGGAGTGCGCGTCCGGTGAGCGAGGTGGGATGGTCCAGGATTTCCTGGAGTGTGCCGGAGGCGATGACTTCGCCGCCACGGCTGCCTGCGCCGGGACCAAGGTCGAGGATTCGGTCGGCGCGACGCATGGTCTCCTCGTCGTGCTCGACGATAACGAGAGAGTTTCCTTTTTTGGCCAGCGCCTGGAGGGCGTCAAGGAGGCGTTCGTTGTCGCGTGGATGGAGGCCGATGGTCGGCTCGTCCAGCACATAAAGAACACCGCGCAGGTTGGAGCCAAGCTGGGCGGCAAGGCGGATGCGCTGGGATTCCCCGCCGGAGAGGGTCTTCGCGCTGCGGTCGAGCGAAAGGTAGTCGAGTCCGACCTTGGCAAGGAACTCCAGGCGTTGGCGGATTTCGGTGATCACATCGCGGGCCACCTCGGCGGCCGGGCCTTGGAAATTCAGCGTGTCGCAGAGCGAGAGGGCGTCGGACGCCGGCGAGCGGGTGAAGTCGGCGATGGATGTCTTTTGAATCCGCACATGAGTGGCCGTTTCGTTGAGGCGTGTGCCTTTACAGATCGGGCAGGGGCGGGGCTCATCATCCTCGAGGCCCTCGTGGCGGCGCTCTTCATCGAGTTCGGCTTCGATGGCGGTCTCAAAATCCCCCTCCGCGCCGAGACCCTTCCAGACTTCTCCGAAGCCTCGGCAGTGGTTGCACCAGCCGTGTGGAGAGTTGAAGGAGAAAAGGCGTGGGTCGAGCGGTTCAAAGGCGCGGCTGCACGACGGGCAATTCATCTCGGTGCTGAGAATGGTCGATTTGCCCTTTGCATCCTCCATACGGGCGGTGCCTTTACCCATGCGGAGGGCTTTGCGGACCAATTCGTCGGATTTTTTTGCATCGGGGGCCGACAGTTCCCCAACGAGGGCATCGATCGTGTGTTCCTTGAAACGCTCCAGTTTTTGGAAGCCTTCCACAGGAGTCGCGCTGCCATCCACGATGAGGGTGGTAATGCCCTGACGGGCGGCTGCGCGGGCGATATCCGTGTGGAAGCCTTTACGGCCCTTGACGAGATTGGCGAAAACTTTGACCGGCCCCTTGGCGGCGCGTTGGTCGACTTCAGCCGCGATGGCTGTTGGCGTGCGGTTTTCGACGGCGACATTGCACGAGGGGCAGAATTGGGTGCCGAGCTTCGAGAAGAGGAGGCGGAGAAAGTGGTAGATCTCGGTGACGGTCGCGACGGTGGATTTTCCGCCACCGCGCGTAACGCGTTGCTCAATGGCCACGCTTGGGGGCAGGCCTTCGATCGAGTCCACATCCGGCTTCTCCAGTTGATCGACGAACTGGCGGGCGTAGGCCGACATGCTGTCGAGGAAGCGGCGCTGGCCCTCGGCGAAGAGGATGTCGAAGGCGAGTGTCGATTTGCCCGAGCCGCTCAAGCCTGTGACGACGACCATGCCGTCCCTCGGGATATCCACATCGATATTTTTTAAATTATGCTCGCGGGCGCCTCGCACGGTGATGAATCGGGATGGAGGAGTCTTCGGGCGCGGGCGGGTGGGTTGCTCCTGTAAAAAAGCACTGCGTCCTGCCAGAAGCGGCTGGAGGAATTGACCGGTGAGAGATTCGGCAACGCTTGCGACGTCTTCGGGAGTCCCCGCAGCTACGATTTTCCCCCCTTCATCTCCCCCTTCGGGACCGAGGTCGATGACCCAGTCCGCGCATTTGATGACTTCGAGGTTGTGCTCGATAACGATGACGCTGTTGCCTTCCTCCACGAGGCGGTGGAAGACCTTGATGAGAAGGGCCACGTCATCGAAGTGTAGGCCGGTCGTGGGTTCGTCGAAAATCAGGAGCGCCTTCTCGCGGGATTGGCGGATCAGGTGGTGGACGAGCTTGAGGCGCTGGGATTCGCCTCCGGAGAGGGCGTTGACCGGCTGGCCGAGGCGCAGGTAGTCGAGGCCGACCTCGCCGAGAAGTTCCAAGGGAATCGTGATTTTTTTCTTGGGGTCAAGGGGTTTGAAGAATGTGATCGCCTCGGCGGCTGTCATCTCCAGAACCTCGTGGATGGATTTTCCACCGACTTGGATTTTCAGTAAAGGCGCGCGAAAGCGGGTGCCATCACATTCCGGGCAGCGCAGGAAGAGATCGCTGAGGAATTGCATTTCCACTTTTTCGAATCCGAGTCCGCTGCAGCGGTCGCAACGGCCGTTTCCTGCATTGAAGGAAAAGCTGGAGGCGGTGAAGCCGGCAGATTCTGCGGCTGGCGTGTCCGCAAAAAGGTCTCGAATGTGCTCGTAAACGCCAAGATACACGGCCGGGGTTGATCGTGGCGTCTTGGCGAGGGGCGACTGGTCGACCATGACGACCTCGTCCACTTCTTCGTCACCACTGATCGATTTGACAAAGCCCGCAGCCTCATCCTCGGCAGGATCCTCGCCAATAAGTTGCCTGTGAAGAACATCACGAACGAGCGAGGTTTTTCCAGATCCGGAAACACCCGTTACAGCACAGAGGACCCCCAGGGGGAACTTGGCTGTGAGATTCTTGATATTGTGGTGCGTGACACCTTTAAGAATGATATGGCCCTCGGCCTTGCGGCGATTTTTCGGGATGGGAATGGATTTTTTCCCTTGGAGGTAATCCGCTGTGAGTGAATTTTTAGCTGATGCAAAATTCTCGGCTGGGCCGCAGTAAAGAAGCTGGCCGCCGGAAATGCCGCGTCCCGGGCCAATATCGACCAATTCATCCGCTGCGCGAATCACTGCTTCTTCGTGCTCCACAACCAGCAGGGTGTTGCCTTTGTCACGAAGGCCTCGCATGATCTCAATCAGGCGGGAGGTGTCGCGTGGATGCAAGCCAACGCTGGGTTCATCGAGAACGAAGAGGGTATTGACGAGAGATGCCCCGAGACAGGTGGTGAGGTTGACGCGCTGGATTTCGCCACCTGAAAGCGAGCGGGTGGGACGGTCGAGAGTCAGGTAGCCTAATCCGATTTCGCAGAGATAGTTGACGCGGGAGAGGACTTGTTGGTGAACAAGGCGTGCGCTGGAGTCGGATGGGGGAAGCTCGAAGGATTCAAGAATCGGTGCAAGGCGCTTGAGAGGAGTTGTAGCGACATCTGCGATTGTCAGGCCAGGCGGGTGGATTTTAAAATTCAGCGTATCGGGCTGGAATCGGCCACCGTGGCACTTTGGGCAGGGTTGGTAACTGCGGTAGCGCGAGAGCAGCACCCGGACGTGCATTTTATAGGTCTTGCTCTCGAGCCATTGAAAATATCCATCAACTCCATACCAATCACCCGAGTCCCACGCTTGGCGTGAATCAACATTCGGATCACCATGAATGACAAAGTCTTGGTCCGCTTTGGAAAGCCGTTCGAAAGAGCGGACGGTATCGATACCACGCTTTCTGCAATGGCGCATGAGATCGTCTTGGCATTCAGCGGATTGGCCACTATGAAATGGGCGGACGACTCCGTCTGAGATGGAAAGGGAGCGGTCTGGAATGACCCGCTGCATATCGATGCCGATGATGCGTCCGAAGCCCTTGCACTCTGGGCAGGCCCCCAGCGGAGAATTGAAAGAAAAAAGGCCTGGAGATGGAGGCCGGATATCGATGTCGCAGTGGGAACAATGCCATCCCGCTGTGTGGGAGTGGGGTGTTCCAGATTCCGAATCAATCACCATCAAGCGATCATTCCCCAGTCGGAGGGAGACTTCGATAGCCTCGGAGAGGCGGGCTTGGGCAGTGTTTGCAAGATCGATGCGATCCTGAATAACCAGAACACTCTCGGGAAGCTTCCGGATTTCGGGTGCCTCGTCGGTGCGGTGGATTTTGCCTTTGATCCAGATGCGCAGATAGCCTTGCTGAGCAAGGAAATCGAAAAACTCCTTCGGCGCTGTTTTTTCAGGAACCTTGACACTGAAGGTCAGGAAAACCGTTTTGTCACTGTGGTCGGCAAGGATTTGCCGCAGGATGGAATGGGGAGTTCCCTGAACGACTTCCGCCTTGCACTTTGGGCAAAAACCCTTGGCAACACGCGGGAAGAGAAGCTTCAGGTAGTCATTGATTTCCGTGATCGTGCCAACTGTTGACCGCGTGGTGCGGACATTGTTGGACTGCTCGATGGCTATGGCGGGAGGAATGCCCTCAATGCTATCGGCAAGTGGTTTGTCCATTCGCTCGAGGAACTGGCGCGTGTATGGACTGAATGTCTCAACATAGCGCCTTTGTCCCTCGGCATAGATGGTGTCGAAGGCAAGACTGGACTTACCGCTTCCGCTGGGGCCTGTGACCACGATGAGTTTGCCAAGAGGCAACTCAAGATCAATCCCTTGAAGGTTGTTTTGTCTGGCCCCGCGGAGCCGAATGAATTCCACCCGTAGTGATCGGCTGGCTTAAGCGCCTTGGTTTCCGCGCAGTTCTTCGGTGCGGAGAAGCACGCGCTGGCGCATGATCTTTCCAGATTTGAACTTAACTGTCGCACGGGCTGGAATAACGACGTCGTTTTCCGGTTTGTTCGGATTGCGACCAACGCGTGATTTCGTGAGGCGAACCTCGAAGACGCCAAAGTTGCGCAGCTCGACATCGCGGCCTGTAGATAGGGCGTCTGTGATACCATCCAATGTGAGTTGGATGACGCTGAATACTTCCTGTTGAGTGAGTCCGGTTTTCTTACTGATCTGCATTACCAGATCACGTTTTGTGAGGTTAGCCATATAGTGTGCGATTTAGTTGAGGGAAGAATGTTTAGTCGTTTACGACAAAAAGGCAATCAATTTATTACGACATTTTTGCATGATTCGTGCTTGCTCAGAAACGCTCAAGGCATTGTCTGGGGGGCCATCGTTCCGTCGATACTGACGCTGGCCTTGGAGTGAAGCGGCGCTCTGGCTTGCTCGTCAGTTTCAATCGTGGCAATACCCTGAGGCGTCAGGTTTTTGATGACTCCTCCACGGACTTGCTTAGTGTCGCCGTCGATTCGGATGACGACCCGTTGGCCCGCTTGAATTTTTGATTTCGGATCGAATGATGCGGTCAATACAGAGGGCATTCCATTCGAGTCCAGCGAGGCGTTCTTTGCAAAAGCATGGTTGCGTGAATAATTCCAAACGGTTGAAAGAAATGCTGCAACGCACAGGGCGAGCAGAAAAAGCGTCACAATACGGCCGCTGGCGCGGTGGGCTTTGGGTTGTGATTTCATGAGCGACACGCCATCTCGAAATCACGAAGGCAAGCGTGGATACCGCGCTCATCACGGAGGAGCGATGTGCCTACAAGTGCGGCTTGAAAATTTGACGCAACTGCGGAAAGGTTGTGCGGAGAAATTCCGCTCTCTGCCACGCGAATGGCTGATGGGGGAAGGAGATTCACGAGGTCGAAAACTCCGAGGTCGAGGCTGAAGTCGGTGGCCGAGGATTGGCCAGCTGCAACGAAACCCGATTGGGTTTTGAATTTCCGGCTGTTGATTCCAACAACGCGTACGCCAGCGGGCAGCGAGGCGATTTCCTCCGTCGTATGAATTTCGAAGAGCGCCTCCATGCCAAGCTCAAGTGCGACTTGGTGGAGGTGTCGCATAGTCGCTGCATCGAGCACATTGGCCATCAGGAGAATGGCATCCGCTCCGAAGGCGCGGGCTTCATAAACCTGATACTCCTCCACAAAAAAATCCTTCCGTAGGACGGGCTGGGGGACTTGTTTCCGAATCTCGCCAAGCCGGTGGATATCCATCCCAAAGTGTGTCTGGTTGGTCAGGACGGAAACGGCTCTCACAATCGGAGAAGCCGCGTAGGCATCAACAGCGGCGTGGACATTTTCAATGCGCATCGGGCCTACGCTGGGCGAGCGTTCTTTGATCTCGGCAATGAGGCCGAAGTCGCTGGAAAGAGCAGCTACGAAATCACGGGCCGGCGGTGCATCGGCGAGGCGGGCTTGAATCTCGCCGAGAGGTGTCGTTTTTTTTGCTTCTGCGACTTCGCGGCGAACATCTTCAAGAATTGTGTCAAGAATCGTTTTCAAAGTTCTGGTTTCGGGTAGCTCCCAAGAATTTTCACCAAGCGGCAGCTTTTGGCGAGTGCTTCAAGGAGGCCGACGGCTTCCAAATCCCGGGTGTGGCCGTCGGTCTGCACGAAAAAGAACATGTCGGCGCTGTCTTCCAGGGACGGGCGGCTCGCAAAGTGGGCCAGGTTGACTTGCATTTGCCGAAAGGGCTCCAGCGCGGAAACCAGCGAGCCGGGTTTGTTTTCAATGCCAAGCATGATGAGGGTCTGATCGCTTCCCGTAGGCGCGTTGATTTGATGGCCGAGAATGATATGGCGTATCCTCGTGACCGGATTTTGATTATCCACCTCGGGAAGGATTTCCGCACAGATCGAAAGTTCGGTGCACGCGAGTTCGTCCAGCGTGGAATTCATGAACCCATGAACGGGATCCTCGAGGGGAATCACTCCGCAGTCGGCCTTTTTGGCGCTGACTTGCTCAAGAACCTCGGCGGTTGAAACTGGGGTCGTATAACGGACACTGGAGCCGAATTTGGCAATGGCAGTCTGGTGTGTCGAGCTGCCGGAAGGGCCGAGGCATGCGATAATGATGTCGTTTTCTAAAGCCAATGAGGCCGACATGATTTCACGGTAAATAGCGCGGATGGATTCGGGGCGTAGCGGACCTTCACTGCGCTCGACCAGACTCCTGAGAAGTTTCATCTCCCGGTCCGGCGAGTAGATGGGAAGCGAGGCGCGGTTTTTGATGACGCCGATCGCTTTTGCCAAAGTGGCCCGCTCGTTGAGAAGCCGTAGCAACTCGGTATCGAGAGAGTCGATGCGCTGGCGAAGTTCTCCGAGATCGCTCATGGCTGGGGTTCCTCTTGGATTACGGATTCTTCAGGCTGTGGAGGCTCGGCGGGTTGTGAATCGCTGGCTGCTGGTTCCGTCTTTTTTTCCTCAGCCGCCAGGTCGGATTGCCCAGGCACTGCCTCAGGCGGGGCAGCTTTGGGGAGTGCCACACGACGGAGTTCCGAGGCATTTGGAAGATCGTCCAGATTCTTCAATCCGAAATGATCCATGAAATACTGGGTGGTCTCGTAAAGAAGCGGGCGTCCGGCGATCTCAGAGCGTCCCGCAATCCTCACCAGATTCCGGTCGAGCAGGGTCTGGAGCACACCATCCACTGCGACGCCACGCACGGCTTCCATATCGGCGCGAGTGATGGGTTGCCGATAGGCGATAATAGCCAGCGTTTCCATCGCCGGGGCGCTCAATCGGGCTTGTCGGTTCTCCGGAAAAAGCTGGCGCAGCCAAGGTGCGAAGTCAGCGCGTGTCACGAGTTGCCAGCCGGCGGCGCTCTCTCTCACCTCAAAAGAACGGCCGGTTTCTGCATATTCGAGTTCGAGCTTTTGAATCGCCTCCTGAATCTGGGCGGCCTTCAGTTTGGCAAAGACTGCTACCTCTGGCTTGTCCTTCCCCGTCTCGGCAGCACCTTTGAAAATGGCTGTGAGTTCTTTCGCGGAGACGGGTTTTTGAGAGGCAAAGAGGACGGCCTCGATGATGCGGTGGAGCGGGAACTGGGATTCAGGTGTCGGGGGTTCTTCACTCATACAAAAGCGGGGCGGGTATTGCTCACGCGATCAATCCAGATCTCACCACAAACCGCCTCCTGACGCACGCGGAGTTGTTTGAGCCTTATGAGCTCCAGCATGGCAAGGAATGTCACTACGATCTCCGTGCGGCTGGCGGCATCAGCAAAGAGTTCTTCAAACCGGATAGGAATGCCTTCCTGCATGATGCGCAGGACAAGTTCAATTTTATCGGAAACCGTGAAATTCTCGGCAAAAATTTCACGCAGGTCTTCGGGCTTTTTTTCAAGTCGCTTGAGGATTTTTTGAAAAGCATGGATGAGGTCGAAAATCCCCACCTCCTCCACAAGGAGATTCTCGGAAGGGGCGAGATCCGGCGTCACGGGCACACGCGCAAAAAGGTTCAACTGAGCCGTTTCGTTATCGCGCAGAAGTCCCGCCGCCTCTTTGAACTTTTTGTATTCGATGAGCTGTCGAATAAGCTCGAAGCGAGGATCATCCTCCTCGGCGTCCTCCTCTGCCATCTGCTGATCCACTGGGAGGAGCGTCCGGCTTTTGATGTAGAGGAGGTTTGCAGCCATGACAATGAACTCGCCGGCCAGCTCGATGTTCAGGACCTGAAAGGCTTCAATGTAGGCCATGTATTGCTTGGTGATCCGCTCGATCGAAATATCGTAGATGTCCACCTCATCGCGTTTGATGAGGTAGAGCAACAGATCGAGCGGACCCTCGAACACATCGAGTTTGACCTTGTAGTCCTCCACGCGAGCTTAGGGTCGCTTGTAGCCGCGTTTTTCCGCCTCGCGGTTTTGTTGGATGCGGTGCTTGTCGTGCTCTTTTTTCTTGGTTTTGAGTTTGCTGATTTGACGCGAGAGCTTGTCGATGACCTTGTCGATCGCCACATAGAGATCGGCTTCGGCGTCTTCCGCATGAATATCGGGGCCGCTCAGTGCAAGGTGAACCTTCACGATGTAAGGCTTCTTTCTGTCGTGGTTGTGTAGAAGAACGATATGTGCGGCGAGAATCGTTTCACCATGACCCTCGAGGTGGCTGATTTTCTCGGCCACAAATTCATGAATGGCGCCGGTGAGGGTAATGTTTCGCGGAGTGATGTGAATTTGCATAGACTCCACATTGCGACCGCCAGCGCCTTCATTCCAGCAAAAATCCGCCCACCACTGGATTTGGCACAACTATATTTCAACGAGCTCGAGAATTTTTGAGTAGCTCAGGGGCGTGTTTGCATGTGGTTGCGCTGGGTCGATCATGTCATGCGGTATGCCGAGCGACTCCGGGAATTCGTAGGTGATCACCCTCGTTCCCTCTCGGGTTTTTAGTTGCTCCGAGATTTCGTTGGTCAGCAGATTATTGGCCGCTCGGTCGCTCGCCGTGGTTAGAAAAACGAGCCGCTTGGCGAAAACGGGGCGCTCCTTGAGATTCTTCCGCACAGCCCGCGAAAGCTGGATCGTGTCCGCCATGCAATGTGTTCCAAAGCGAGGATAGGCATAGATCGGGCCCGCCAGGGTCTCTTTTTTCGAGGGATCCCACCATTGGTAAAAATTGGGCAGCTTCAAAAGCGTTGCTGCTGCCGCATCGGTAACAGCAGGCGAAACTCCAAACATGCCAAAAAAAGGCGCTATGAGCATGGCATCGTAAATGCCCTCGCGGTTTTGTGCCATCCACCCCGCCGCCACCGCGCTGCCCGAGAGGCCGATAAGCGTGATCCTGTCGCCAAGCCCACTCGCGATATCGAGGCCGGTGGCAGCCTGATCGATCAAGTCCTGTGCCGTTTGGTGCCCTTGATCCTTGTTAAGCCGGTCTGCGAACCCCGCGAGACGGGCGCGGGGAATCACTACATTTGCACCTTTCGCGTGAAGGATTTTGGCAAACGGCACAAATTGCTCCGGACAGTTTGTGAGACCATGCAGAAGCACAAAGACGCGTTCCGTTTTTTGGCCGTGGTGAAGAAGGCGACTGGCTCCTTCCGGTCGCAGGGGGAGGGTCGCCTCTTCGCGCTGCAACGCTTCAAATTTTGTCAGAGCCTCCTCAAAGGAGGCCGCCGGACGGGGCGTCGATTGGAAGGCGGGAATTTGCGACAGGACCATGACGGTGAGGAGGAGGATTACAAACGCAAGAAGGGCGGTTTTTTTCATCAACGGAATTTTAGCGCCCATGTTGGCCGGATTCTTGCCGCCACCAGAAAAGCCACGCCAATGGCGATCAGGAAGACCGAGAGGAACTGCCCGCGGGTGAGCATAAGCGTAAGCGGGGCGTCCGGCTCCCGAAAAAATTCTCCGGTAATCCGTAAAATCGCATAGCCGATGAAAAACACACCTGTCAGAACGCCATCAGGCAGGCGAAACCGCGTCCTCAGAACCCAAAGAATAGCAAACAGCACTGCCCCTTCCAGAAGGGCCTCGTAAATCTGTGACGGGTGTCGCGGCGCGATGCTTTTTGCCAGGAGCCCGTGCAGCTCCGGCGATGCTCCCGCATTCTCCACCACGGCGGGAAGGCTGTTGAAAGCTGGATCAATCTGCGATGCCTCGAGCAAAACTTGGCGTGTGATTTCTGGTGGGGCGTCGTAAAGCTCTTTGGGAAATTGAACCGCCCAAGGCACTGATGTCGTGCGCCCGTAAAGTTCCCCATTGATGAAGTTTGCACACCGCCCGAGGAAGAGGCCGACAGGCGCCGCTACCACCGTGTTGTCACCAATATTCAGCCAAGGAATTTTTTTTCTCCGTGAGTAAATCCAAGTGAAAATCACTATGCCCAAAATGCCTCCGTGGCTCGACATGCCACCATCCCAGAATCTGAAAAAAACCAGCGGATTTCCCAAAAAATTTTGCCAATCGTAAAAAAGCACATACCCAAGTCGCCCTCCCAGAATGACCCCAAAAAGCGCCGTGCCAGTGATGAAGTCGCCTATGTCTCGGGCTGGAATATCGCTGTAGCCCCGCCGGGCAAGATGGAGGCAGATGCCATATGCGGAGGCAAACGCCAGCACGTAGGCGAGACCATACCACCGGAGTCCAAAGCTCTCGCTGAACTGAATCAAAAAGGGACTGAGATCATGAATGTAGTAAGCAAGCACAGGCGACCATTCTTGCTACACACAACCGAAGAGGCAAGCGCTGCAGAGCGGGAAGGAGCCTTCCGGCAATAGACACGCTCTTGTCACTCCCCCCCGACGGAATACGGATACTTCAGCGTTCTAAAAAAAGCTCTGGAATCCCGCATCTGCACAGGTAGCTTTCCCTCATGATCCCGGCCGTCCTTCTGCTTCTTCTCGTGTGGACAACCTCCGTCTTCGCAGCGACCGCAGGCTCTGCGATCCTTGCCCTGCGCACCGTGGCGAATCAACCCTACGCGTCCGACGCAACAATTGTGGAACTCCGGGGCGAGCGGGCGGATCCGATGCCCGACGAGTGGCGAATCCTCCTCGCCGATCCCTCTGCGCGCGGCGGGGTGCGCGAGGTGAGTGTCGCCAATGGAGCGATCACCTCCGAGCGGACGCCGCTGAAAGGCTTTCAGAATGTGGCCGAGATGGCGGCGATCCAGACATCGCAGGTGTCGCTGGATTCGAGCAATCTTCTCCAATTGGTGCGGGAGCAGGCCAATGAGGCGAGGGTGGCTTTCCAGTGGCTGGATTACACGCTGCGCACGGATCCTTCCACGCGCAAACCCGTTTGGACTATTCGCCTCTACGATGACTTGGGGGCTCTTGTCGGAACCATGGGCGTCTCCGCCGAGGGCGGCGCCATTGTCGAGTCCCTTCAAATGCCGGACGGCTCGCCTTTGAAAAAATCTCCGAGCAAAAAAGCAGGCGGCCTCCTTGGAAAAATCGCAGAATTTACGGAATCCACCGCCCGCAAGGTCGGTGACACCACGCTGCGCACGGTCGGCTCGGTGCAGGAATTCCTCGTCGGCGAGCGCACGATCGGGCCGAAGGACGAAGAGTAGCCGGAAAACAAAATCCTCGCTCTCCCGCAGGCTTCCCGCTACGCAGTGCGGGCATGAAGTTCCGAATTTACGCCGTGGTTTTTTTTGCGGCCACAGGTCTTTTTGTCTCCTGTAAAAAAAGTGCCCCCGTTGAGGCCCCGCCAGTCCCAGTGACCGTGGCGCCAATCATCCAGAATGATGTCATTGTGAGCAATCAATGGGTCGGCCTTCTCGATGGGTTTCAGAATTCGAACATCCAAGCACAGGTCACCGGCTATCTTCTGACCCAGAACTACAAGGAAGGCTCCGCGGTCAAAAAAGGCGACATCCTTTTCACCATCGACCCGAGACCATTCCAAGCCGCCTTTGCGCAGGCTGAGGCCGATTACGCAAGTTCCGTTGCCAAGGCCCAGCTCCAGCAACTCACGCTGCAAAAGCAAACCCAACTCTACCAAACCAAGGTCATCAGCGAGCAGGAATACCAGACATCCTACCAAAACACCCAAGCCTCGCTGGCCAATGTTGCCGCCTCCCAAGCCTCCATGCAGGCCGCGCAGGTGAATCTGGACTACTGCACGATCCGTGCGCCTTTCGATGGTGTCGCCGGCCTTGCTCAAGCGCAGATCGGTGACCTTGTCGGCCCCGGTGGACGCGTGAGCAGTCTGACCCAAGCCTCGCAGATTGATCCAATGAAGATGAATTTCTTCATCACCGAGGCCGAATACCTCGGCGCGGTTGAGCTGCTCCAACGCGTTCAGAATCAGCCGGAGGAGGAAAAAAAAGCCCGCTTCTCGCTCCAGCTTGCAAATGGCTCCAGCTACCCCGAACTCGGCAAGTTCGACTTCTTCAATCGCCAGGTCAATGTCTCCACCGGCGCCATCCAGATCACGGCGATCTTCCCAAATCCCAATGGCGTGCTGCGCCCGGGCCTCTTCGCCAAAATCACCGCGCCAGTCCAGGAAATCAAGGGAGCCCTTCTTGTTCCACAGAAAGCCACGGTGGAAATGCAGGGGAACTATTTTGTTTCGGTGCTTCAACCCGACGACACGGTGAAGCCTGTGTTTGTGAAACTCGGCCCGCCCCAAGGCCAGTTCCGCGTTGTTTCCGGTTCCCTTCAAGCGGGTGAAAAAGTCGTTGTCGAAGGCATAGAAAAGGCCCGCCCAGGCATGAAGGTGTCCGCCTCCGCCTACCAGATGCCAACGGCTTCCGCCACAGGGGCCGCCAAGCCCTCCACCTCACCTGCTCCCGAGACCACGAAGTAACACGCCATGTCGAATTTTTTCATCCGCAGGCCGATTGTGGCGATGGTTATCGCCATCATCACCGTCATTGTCGGCCTCGTCTCCATGGCGAGTCTTCCCGTTGCGCAGTATCCGAATATCGTCCCTCCGCAAATTCAGGTGACGACCACTTATGTCGGCGCCGATGCCCTCACGGTCGAGCAATCCGTCGCCACGCCCATCGAGCAGCAGATGAGCGGCGTCGAGGGCATGGAATACATGTATTCCATCAATGCCAACTCCGGCATTATGAACCTGAATGTCATTTTCGGCACGGATACCGAGCCGACCACAGATCAGATTCTCGCCCAGATGAGGCAGACGCAGGCCGCCTCGCAGCTTCCAGCGGAGGTGAAAAACTACGGCGTCACGGTCCAGCAGGCCCTCTCCTCACCCCTCGGCGTTTTCATTCTCTCCTCGCCCAGCGGGGAGTTCGATCCCACCTTTTTGGCGAACTACGCCTACATCAACATCAACGATCCGCTCACCCGTATCCCTGGCGTCGGCAGCGTGAGTATCTTCGGCGCTGGCGAATACGCGATGCGTATCTGGGTGAAGCCCGACCGCCTCGCCACTCTCAATATCACAGTTCCGGAAGTGATCCAGGCGGTCAGCGCGCAGAACAAAGTGAACCCGGCAGGACAGATCGGAGGCGAGCCGGTTCCCCAAGGACAGGTTTTCACTTTCACCGTCACCACTACCGGGCGCCTCACCACGGCCGAGGAGTTTGAAAATATCGTTGTTCGTGCCAATCCAGACGGTTCGATTGTAAGAATCAAGGATGTCGCCCGCGTTGAACTCGGTGGCCAAGTTTACAACATTCGCGGGCGCTTCCAGGGCCAGAATGCGGCCATCATCGCCGTCTACCAGCTGCCCGGCTCGAATGCGGTGGACACCATGAAGCAAATGCGGGAATTCTTCGAGCAGCAGTCGAAGCAATTTCCCGCCGGGCTCCAATACACGGTTGCCCTCGATACCACCCTCGCCATCACCGATGGCATCCAGGAAATCATCAAGACGCTCTTCGAGGCCATGGCACTCGTCATACTCGTCGTCTTCATTTTCCTCCAAGGTTGGCGGGCAACCCTCATTCCGCTCATCGCCGTTCCGGTTTCCCTCATCGGCACCTTTGCGCTCTTCCCGATGCTTGGTTTTTCGATTAATACCCTCTCGCTTTTCGGCATGGTGCTGGCCATCGGCCTGGTGGTGGATGATGCCATCGTTGTGGTCGAAGCCATCGAGTCGCATATCGAGGAGGGGTTGAGTCCGAGGGATGCCGCCTTCAAGGCCATGTCGCAGGTGTCCGGACCCGTGATCGCCATCGCGCTCATTCTCGCGGCGGTGTTCATTCCGACAGTTTTCATTCCCGGCATCACCGGTGCGATGTATCAGCAGTTCGCCGTGACCATGGCGGTGTCTGTGCTCATCTCGGCCTTCAACGCCCTCTCGCTCAGCCCTGCGCTAGGCGCGCTCCTCCTCCGCCCTCGCAAAGAGACACGCGGACCGCTGGGAGCGTTCTTCCGGGGCTTCAACAAACTTTTCGACACCGCAACAAATGGCTATGTTGCCATCTGCCGAGGGCTGATTCGCAAGATTGCGATTGCCATACTTCTTCTTGTGGCGCTGACGCTCGGGGCAGGCGGCATCGGCAGCACCATGCCCACCGCGTTTATTCCCGAGGAAGACCAAGGCTATCTTTTCGGTGTGGTCCAACTTCCACGGGCATCGTCCCTGCAGCAAACAACCGAGGCTTCTGAACGCATCGAGCAGCTGCTTTTGAAGACTCCAGGCGTCCAGTATGTGACCTCGATCATCGGCTTCAACCTCCTGAGCACCGTCACGAGCACCTACACGGGGTTCTTTTTTATCACCCTCGAGGAATGGTCGAAACGCAAGACGCCGGAACTCCAGGTCGGCGCCATCCAAGCGAATATCAACAAGGAACTCGCCGCACTCGCTAATCCCACGGCCGCGTTCGCCTTTCCTCCGCCCGCGATTCCAGGCATCGGCACGGCGGGTGGAGTGACATTCATGCTCGAGGACCGCACAGGTGGTCCGGTGGAGTTCATCGCCTCCAACACCCAGAAGTTCATGACCGCTCTCAAGGCCCGCCCGGAATTGACCACTCTCTTCACGACATCACTCTGGGATGTGCCGCAAATCCACCTCTCGGTGGATGAGGCCCAAGCCATGATCCAAGGCGTGAACCTCACCGATGCCTACCAGACCGTGCAGACATTCCTCGGTGGTTATTTTGTGAATTATTTCAACCGATTCGGCCTCCAGTGGCAGGTCTATGTGCAGGCAGAGGGCGAATACCGAACAGACCTCGACAATTTGGGAATGTTTTATATTTCCAACGACAAAAAGGAAGCCGTGCCGGTGAACTCTTTCATCACGGCCTCGGAGTCCTACGGTCCGGAATTCACAATGAGATACAACATGTTCCGCGCCTCGCAGATCAACGCTTCCGTGGCTCCGGGCTACTCCACCGCGCAGGCGATGAACGCCATGGAGGAGGTCTTCCGCGAAACCATGCCGAGTGGCATGGGCTACGACTACTTCGGCATGTCATACCAAGAAAACCTCGCGGCCCAAGGAGTGCCTCCGAGTGCGATTTTCGCGCTCTCATTGCTCTTCGTGTTTCTCATCCTCGCCGCACAATACGAGAGCTGGAGCCTGCCTTTCAGTGTGCTGTTCACAACACCTGTCGCCGTTTTCGGCGCTTTCGCCGGACTCTCCATGCGTGGCATGCAGAACAACCTCTACGCCCAGATCGGCCTCGTGATGCTCATCGGCCTCGCCGCGAAAAATGCCATCCTGATCGTGGAATTCGCGAAGGATGAATACGAAAAAGGAACGCCCCTCTTCGAAGCCACGATCGCCGGCGCGCGCCTTCGCTTGCGTCCGATCCTCATGACCGCCTTCGCCTTCATCCTCGGCACCATTCCGCTCGCGCTCGCCAGCGGATCGGGAGCTGTGAGCCGGCAGGTCCTCGGCACAACGGTCATTGGCGGAATGCTCGCGGCCACCTTCCTCTCGATCTTCCTCATCCCGGCCTGCTTCTACATCGTGGAAAAATATTTCGTTGGCAGCGACCACAAACCCGCGGAAACGCCCGAGCCTCCTGCGAAATAAGAGGCAGTCGCGGCTTTCGCTGCCAAGCTACAGACCCCAATAAATCCCTCACCGCATCCTTCACCGACTCCAGTTGGTCGGGGGGCGTTCAGCTTACCCAATACGACCAAGGCACGCGTATCAGAGGGCTGGGGAAATGCCAAAACAAGAACTGGCCGTTGCTTCGCGGCAGTGCTGAAATCAGCAGCCCAAACCTCCCCGGCGTTGGCATCAACACTCGCGAAGAGCCGCCTCCCACGATTTGCCCTGCTCGGCGGTTGTGAGCAATGGTTCGGGATTTGCTGTTATCGCGAACGGCATGTCTTTTCTGAGTTCGACTTGAGCTAGAAGAAAGTCGCAATCGCCCGCGTGTTGGAAGCCCGAGAGACACTTGGCGGGTGGTGTGTTTTTTGAAAATAAGATCGCTTTGAACTGCGTTCCCATGGTCTCGGGATGCAGCAGGGTGCGGAGTGAGCGCAGGATTTTGAGTGTGGAGGGAGTCGGCGCGGCGCCATCGAGGGATTTAAGGAGTCCGGTCGACGCGCCGACGAGGAAGTGGTGCTGGTCGGTGTAGCCTTCGAGCGCCAGAGCGCAAGCGGCGGCATCTCTGGCGAGTGCGGAGAAATCGACATGGGCCGTGATGTCCTTTTCGCCGGGAAAATCAAGCGGAGCCTCGTCGCGGCGGTGCTGTGAGTAGCAGGCAAGCGTACCTCCGCGGCGGTGTGGCAAGAGGAGTTCGCTCTGCGACATTCCATAGTCGATGGCAAGAAGAAAACCCCGACTCATGCGGGCGGAGACGGATTCCAGCAATTCGCGCTGGTGGCGGCGGAGCTCGGCCCGAAAGCCCTCGGGGCGCTCGGGCAGGCCGGTGTTCGCGAGAGGATGAGGGGAGGTTTTGAAGGAAAAACCGGCTTCGTCCGCGTGCACCTGGACTTCATGCCAGCCACCTTCGCGCGCCTCAAGAATATCGAACGGCAGGGCGTCGAAAAGCTCGTTGGAAAAATGGACTCCCACGAATTCGGAGAGGTTCTCTGGTTTTTCGACCCAACTGACATTCCACTCCGCGAGTGTGGAGGCCTGTTTTTCACGCAGAAGGGAAATCGGCTCGATGATTGTCAGGGGGACCCCCGCCAGAGGCGTCTGCGAAAGAGCGGAGAGGATGTCGTTTGAAAGCCGGCCATCGTTCGCCCCCTGCTCGACAAGACGGAACTCCGGCGGACGCCCCAAAGCCTCCCACATTTCCAAAAACTGCCCCGCCAGCGCTGCGCCAAAGACAGGGCCAATGCTCACGCTGGTGAAGAAATCGCCCTCGCGGCCCACGGCGGCACGGTCTGATGCATAGTAGCCCTCGAGCGGATCATAGAGTGCGAGATCCATAAAACGAGAGAAGGCCATGGGGCCCCGCGTTTCGATTTCCTGCCGGATGCGGTCGCTAAGGCTTGGTGACCTCGCGGACATAGACATTGATCTGGCCACCGGGGCTTTCCTTCACATCCATGACCTGGAACGGGCGCCGTGCATCGCGCGAGACGGAGGAGCCATCCGCTGGGGCGGTCATGCCGCTCGGGTATTGAACGATGATGCGGATGTTGTCCGTGCGTGCCCCAAAGCCGCGCTGCGGGGCGCGCATGACGGCACGGTCGCTGCCGGCAGCCGTGACATTGAAACTGCCCTGCAAATAGATTCTCTCCCCGCCGGTGCCTTTTTTGGCAATGTCCGAGAGTTCCCCAGGAGCGACAAGTCGTCCTCTCGGCATGCGCCCCTGCTCGTAGACTGCCCAGTTTTTGGAACCCGCCGCCGCTATGGCTTTCGGAATCTCGGGCGTGGGCGTGGGCGAAGGAGAGGGCGAAGGTGTGGGGGTGGCGGAAGGCGAGGGCTTTGCCGAGGGTGACGGCAAGGGGGTGGGTAATGGGGTGGATGTAGGAGTGGGAGAGGGCTCTGCCGAGGCGAAAAGAGCGGGTGTGGCAACAGGAGTCGGGCCCGGTGTGGATGCGGGCAACGGCTTCTCGACGCGCATGAGTCGGGCTTTGGCAGCGTCCGCATCCTCAGGTTTGGGCTCTTGTTTTTTTGTGGCGGTAAGGCGTGCTTTCTTGCGGAAGTGATCATATTTCGCATCTGCCTCGGCCTGCCGGGTGGCATCGATCACAGGAAGCCCAGCGTGAACATTGAGCATCGTCGGAGGTTCGAGGGTGAATGTCCCATCCGAGCCTGCCGACTCATAGCTGGGATACATGATCGAAACCGTGGTCAGCTTGAGTCTGCCGTCCTTGAGGCGTTCAATATGGATGATGGCTGCCAATTCGTTCTCACGCTTCAGATCAATGTCGAGGCCGGTGAGGAGCGTGCGGTGGAGTATGGGAATGATCCGTTTGCCTGAGGAGAAAATTTGCTCGACCAACAGGCGTGGGTCGTCTTTTGAAACGGCCAGCGCGGCAACGCCCGACGGGAAGTAATCGCTCTCGGAAAGCTCAAAGGAATCAAGGATGTTGAATGTGCCGAGCACATAGGGGACGAGTCCTTCTGCGAGCTTGAAGTTGCGAATGTAATTACGAATGAGGATGTCATTCGTTCGTTCAAGTTGGCGGGGTTTCATTTTCCCGTAGCGCTCCATGATCTGTTGAGCACGGAGGAATTCCCCGCGAGGGGCCTCGGTGAGTTCGAAGCGCTTGGGGGTCTCGATTTTTTTGAGCTTGGTCAGGATTCCGTGGCTAAAGGGCTTTTCCGGATGGCCGAAAACATAGAAGCTTCCGATCCAGCAAACAATAGCGATGCCGATGAATACCAAGATGAGTATCGTCCATCCAAAAAGGCCACTCTCATCTTTGCGCGCTGGCTTGGATGGGTCGGAGTCGGGATCTTTAAACCAAGCGCGGCTATTTTTTGTTTCCGGATTTTGCGGCATTTTGCTTAGGCCTCGGCGGCTGCAGCGGGTTCGAAGGATGTGCCACAACCACAGGAACGCGTGGCATGGGGATTGCGGATACGGAAACCAGCGCCGGATAGGCCGTCCTCGTAGTCCAATGATGATCCAGCCAGTTTTTCGGCGCTCTCTGGATCGATAAAAACCTTCGCCCCCAAGTGCTCGATAGTGACATCCGAGGGGCGGGCGCAGTCAATTTCCATGACATACTGGAGGCCGGCGCAACCGCCTTTTTCGACGGCGAGACGCAGTCCTTCCCCTGAACCTTTAGAGGTAATCAGGTCCAGCAGGGCAAGAGCCGCTTGGTCCGTGAGAGTGATCACGCTCTTTTCTTATGAATGAATCCGTGCAAAGTCAAACGACATGGGAAAGATCCGCCTGCTCACAGACGAAGTTGCCAGCCAAGTCGCGGCGGGCGAGGTCGTGGAGCGCCCGGCTTCGGTGGTGAAGGAACTCGTTGAGAACAGTATTGATGCCGGTGCGCGGCGAATACGCGTGGAATTTGCGCGGGGCGGCACCCAGTTGATTCGGGTCGAAGACGACGGCTCGGGCATGGACCGCGAGGACGCATTGCTGAGCTTGGAGCGGCATGCTACGAGCAAAATCCGGACGGCTACGGACTTGGCGGATGTAGGCACCATGGGATTTCGTGGAGAGGCGGTGCCAAGCATCGCGAGCGTCTCCAGATTCTGTTTGGTGACGCGCCCCGTCGATGATGCGGCGGGAACGGAAATTCAAATAGCCGGCGGGAAAATGGAGTCGGTGTCGGACAGCGGGTGTGCTCCAGGAACATCGGTGGAAGTGAGATCCCTATTCTTCAATCTGCCAGCGCGGAAAAAATTTCTTCGCGGTGAGGAGACCGAGGCGGCACACATTTTGCACCAGATGCAGTCGCTCGCCCTTGCACATCCCAGCGTTGCTATGACGCTTGTGCGCGATGGACGAACTGTCTGGCAAGCTGCCGCCACAGAGGAGCAAAAGGTGCGGATCCGCGACCTTTTCGGGGCGGATTTCGTGGGGCGCCTCATGCCAGTTCAACCGATCGAGGAACACGGGATCCGCATCGAGGGTTTTGTGGCGAAACCTGGGGAGGGGAGACCCGACCGGGAATTGCAGTTTGTGGTTCTCAACCGGCGTGTGGTTCAATGCCCAGCGGTTTTTCAATCGCTCCGCGAAGCCTATGCGGAGGCCCTGCCGAAAGGTCGGCATCCACTGGCCGTTTTAAAGGTCTCCATGGATCCACTGTCTTTCGATTGTAATGTGCATCCCGCCAAGCGAGAGGTGCGACTGCATCGGCCTGATCTGCTTCGCCAGGTAGTTTATGCGGCCGCCAAGCGGGCTCTGGATGCATTTCGGACACCCGTCGAGTCCGCGCCGAAAGAACCACTGATGGCCCAGAATGAAGTAAAGACCGAGCCGCCTCCTTATCACCCGTCCCGTTCCTCATTTTCCCCGCCACCTCAGATGGATTTGCCTTCCCTGCCCCAGCCTGAGCGCGCTGTGGAGGAGGACGCCTTTCGTCTTCTTGAAGGTCTTGGCGGTCGCTGGATTCTCATGGAGGGGGCGGAGGGGCTTGTGCTACTCGATGCGCGAGCAGCGTCGGAGCGAATTCTTTTTGAAAGCCTCCGCCGCGAGGTCGCTCGGGGCCATGTATCCTCGCAGCGCCTCCTGCTGCCCGAAATCGTCGAGCTCATGCCTAGGGACGCGGTGTGGATTTCTGCAAATCTGGACGCTCTGCAGAAATCTGGATTTTCCGTCGAGGCCTTCGGGGGTTCCTCCTTTAAAGTCGAGGGCCTACCCAGCTGCCTTGCGGAACGGGATGTCCGTGTGGCCTTGCTCGATGTGTGCGAAACACTGCGCTCGACCGGTCTTCTCGGCTCGGGCCAACCCGTGCTTGATGCTCTCGTGCGCTCTGTCTCGCGCATCGCGGCAATGAATGGCTTCGACTATGAGGAATCCCGCGCACGGCGTCTCGTGCGGGAGTTGCTCAAATGCGAGTTGCCCTATGCCTGCCCCCAAGGCCGCCCTACCATGATCCAATGGTCGTTCGGTGAGTTAGACCGTAAATTTGGGCGCTGATTTCACCGCTCGCGGGTTGCCTGGGTGGAGTTGGTGTGAGATAAATTGCCCATGCCCGATCTCCGAATCGAACCCGCGACCTTGGACGACCTGCCCGAGTTGACTGATCTCCTCCGCGACCTGTTCCAGCAAGAAGCAGACTTCCAACCCGACCCGGAAAAACAAATGCGCGGCCTGCGCTTGATTTTGGAGCAGCCCGCAAGGGGGCGGATTTTCGTTCTCCGCAATGAAAGGATGATCATCGGAATGATCAATCTTCTCATCACTATCAGCACGGCAGAGGGGGGATTCGTGCTTGTGCTGGAAGACCTGGTGGTGCACCGCGAGCATCGTGGAAGCGGCTACGGGTCGCGCCTCTTGGAGCACGCCATAGGGTTTGCTCGTGAGAAAAAATTTCTGCGCATTACGCTCCTCACTGACAATCCCGAGGAAATGCGAAAATTTTATCTCAAGCACGGATTCGTCGAAAGCAACATGCAGCCGATGCGCTTTTTCGTTAAAAATGAAGCCTGATTTTCTTGGTAAGGGGGTAGGGGGTTGAACAATGGCATCTCGACCGCCTTCGTGCTTGGGGCAGGTCTAGGCACCCGCCTTCGCCCGCTCACTGAGTTTCGGCCCAAGCCGCTTGTGCCTATCTTTAACAAGCCGCTTATCACTTTTGCTTTTGACCATCTGATGGCTGTTGGTGTGAGTCGCATCGTGGTAAACACGCATCATTGTCCAGAGGCCTACTCGCAATGGCTCGGTGATGTTTCCGGGGGCACCGAATATCGCGGACGCCCTGTTTTTTTTCGACATGAGCCTGTGCTTTTAGAAACCGGCGGAGGAATCAAAAACGCGGCAGACCTCATCGGCGGATCTCCATTCCTAGTCTACAATGGAGATGTGCTCGCCGACTTTCCGCTGGAACCCCTGATCGAGGCCCACCGCAGGTCTGGGAATATTGCGACGCTCGCGCTGAGGTCCTCTGGAGGAGAAAAGCGCATCCAGTGTGATCCCTCCACGGGGCATATCAGCGACATGCGGGGTCTCATCGGAGGATGTGCGAATCCATCATTTCTTTTCACAGGCGTGAGTGTTTTCTCTCCGGAAATTTTTACACACATCCCGGCAGGGAATGTTGTTTCCATTATCCCTGTCCTCGTAGACCTCATCCGCCAAGGCGCAACCGTGGGAGGTGAGGTCATCGATGAAGGCGTGTGGTTTGACATAGGCAATGTCTCCTCCTACTTGGACGTCCATCGCTTATTAGCCGAGGGCCAGCACGCGTTTTCCTATCTCGACTCTGGATGGTGTGAGCCCCTTCAGGCCGGTTCTCAAATTCATCCTTCCGCCGTTATTACAGGCGCCTCCGCAGTCGCGGGGAGTGCCGAAGTGGGCGAGCGCGCAAGACTGGAAAATGTCATCGTCTGGCCAGATACAAAAATCGAGAGCGGCACCATCTTGAGAAATGCCGTGGTGACACCCAAAGTCGTCTGCCACTTCGAAGAGGAATTGAGATTTGGCGTTTCATGATCGTTGAATAAATTTTACTCCAGTCCGCATACCCAAGATGAAACCCTTTTTTCTTTTTATTCCCCTCCTTGCCTCGTTGGTGGGATGCGCGACCGAGAGTTTTGATCCAACGAAAGCTCCAGAGTTTTTAGTGCAGTCCGACTACGCGCTCGTCTACCAGCTTGGGCCCGGCCAAGAGCGAGGACCAGACGCCTCGCTTCATCGTGGCGAAAGAGTCAAGATGCTGCGCCGTGAGTTTGGTTACAGCTTCGTGGAAATGAGCGACGGCCGCGCGGGCTACATTGCCAACGAAGACATTTCGTCAGCGCCGCCTGTTGCGCCTTTGGATTCGCCAAAGCCAACCCGCAAGCCCTCTCAGCGAGGGGCCTTCGTTGCTGTAAATGATGAAGCGACTCACCCTTTACTAACGCCGGAGATCGAAGCTCTGCCTGAGCCAGTTGACATTCTTCATCCCATATCGGACATGGAGCCTGACGCCGATTCTAGGCCGGATTTCCGATATTAAAGTATCTGCGTGAAACTCGTCACTGGGGGCCCAGAGTCGGATGCAGGTTTTTTTTTCTTTTTTCGCTTGCCAACTTTTCGATGCTCTGTAGCTTCCCCCTTCCCGCAAAGCCTCGAGGGGGAGTGGATCGACAATCTAAAAACGATTCCATCCCTTTGAAACAAGATGCTCCGCGGAAAAACCAAACATGAAAAGCAACACATACACTCCATCCGAAATCGCTACCAGAGCGATAGCGAGTTGTTGTGATTGCAAAAAACTTTGATCATGAGCGCCACCGTTCTTACAGCAGCAGACGCCGCAGAGGCGAAAATAGAACTCATCACAGATGAAGCCAAAGGCAACCAAGCCGTCCACGATGTCGTCGTAGCCCTTCAAGCTGCCCGCCGCAGTGGAACCGCATGTGCGAAAACCAAGGCGGAAGTCAACCTCTCAGGTCGCAAACCCTGGCGTCAAAAGGGAACCGGCCGCGCCCGTGCTGGATATTTCTCAAGCCCGGTGTGGGTTGGTGGTGGCGTCGCTCACGGCCCAGTTCCTCGCGACTACACCAAGAACACTCCCAAGGCTGTTAAGAAACTCGCTTTGCGAAAAGCCCTCAGCGCCCGTATCGCCCTTGGCGATGTTCTCCTCGTGGATGTATTTGTTGTGGCAGAGCCAAAGACAAAGAATTTTGTCACTCTTCTCCGCGAGGCTATTCCCAATGCTCGCAAGACCCTGATCGTCTCCGAAGGCTTCGATGAAAATACCTTCAAGGCCGCCCGCAATGTGAGCACCGCTCAACTCACTCGGGCTGCAGACGTCAATACCGAGCACCTGCTTGCGTTTGACAAAATCATCGTCACGCGTGGCGCCCTGCAAAAAATTTCCGAAAGACTCGCGTAATGAATACCGAAATTTACGACCACATAGAAACTGTTCTGTTGACAGAAAAGGCAACCTTGCTGTCCGAAAAACTCAATAAGTATGTTTTTCGAGTCCGACCTTCTGCCAACAAACTTCAGATCAAGCGCGCTATCGAAGTCATCTTTAAGAAGAAAGTGGCCGATGTGAACACTGCCAACTATGCAGGCAAAAAGAAACGCGAGCGCCGTGCGGATTTTGGACGCCAAGCAAGTTGGAAAAAAGCAATTGTGACGCTTAAAGACGGCGAGAAACTCGACTTCGTTTAAAAAAATCAGATCATGGCCATTAAAACTTTCCGACCTCTCACGCCATCCGCGCGCTTTAAAGCGCTGCCGGATTTTGCCGAGATTACCAAGAGTAAGCCCGAGAAAAAGCTCACCGAGCCAATCAAAAAAACTGGTGGTAGAAACAACCAAGGCCGCATCACGATGCGACATGTTGGAGGTGGGCACAAACGCCGTTATCGCATCATAGACTTCAAGCGCAGTCGCCGTGATTTATCTGCTGAAGTTATTGCTATTGAATATGATCCCAACCGGACAGCGCGCATCGCGCTTGTCAAATATGAAGACGGCGAGAAATCCTACATTCTCGCTCCTGTCGGACTCGAGGTGGGTCACAAAATCATGGCTGGCGAAGGTGCAGAGCCGAAAGTTGGGAATGCCCTCCCCCTCAAAGTGATTCCTCTTGGAACATCTATTCACAATGTCGAGTTCATTCCAGGCCGTGGCGGTCAGATCGTCCGGAGCGCAGGTTCAGTGGCTGTTCTCGCCAACCGCGAAGGTGGCCATGCGCTGGTCAAACTGGCTTCCGGTGAAATTCGTAGGATCAACGAAAACTGCTACGCCACAATTGGCCAAGTTGGCAACTCCGATCACATGAATGTGTCCTCCGGTAAGGCAGGCCGCAGCCGATGGCTTGGCATCCGCCCACATGTTCGTGGCATGGTCATGAACCCAGTCGATCACCCGATGGGTGGCGGACAAGGCAAGAGCAAAGGCGGTGGTGGTCGCCACCATCCTATGTCACCTTGGGGTCAACTTGCCAAGGGCTTTAAGACTCGGCGAAAACACAAACCAAGCGACACATTCATCGTTCAGCGTCGTAAATCTAAAGCTAAAAGCTAAAAACTAAATATGGCACGCTCACTTAAAAAAGGCCCATACGTCGAGTGGAAACTCCTCGACAAGATCGATAAAATGAATGAATCGGGTGGCAAGAAGCCGATCAAAACCTGGTCCCGCCGTAGCACAATTACCCCAGATTTTGTAGGCCACACTTTCAATGTGCACAACGGCAAAACTTTCATACCTGTTTTTGTTACTGAGAACATGGTGGGTCACAAGTTGGGGGAATTTTCTCCAACGCGAATCTTTAAGAAACACGGTTCTCACACCGCAAAAGTGACCAAATAAACCCATGAGGGTTGTCGCCACGGCGGCAGCACTCATCATCCTGCCACTGCTTATCCAAGCACCGGCGGAGGATGACCGATCTTTGACAGATTTTGAATCACGAATAGGATACTCCAAAGCAAAAGCTTCGGAGTCCGATTCTAATACTATTGGTGCCTTGAAGGAGAAACTCCTTTTGGCCGAAACGACCATTTCTGCGCTGACCGCGACAGTCGCAGAAATGGGAAATAGTGCAGAGGCATCGCGTAGGGAACTTGAGGAGGCACGCCAAAAACTTGAAGTCTTTAGCCTGACCACAAGAGCAGAAGATCGTTCTGCTATTGAAAAGCGGATGCTGGAATGTCTTCAGGAATTAAGAGTTCTCAAAAGCAGTGATGAGTCTACTCGCAATCAATTGTTGCTCTTACACGAGGCCATCCAAGTGCTACTGCTCACCGCCAAAGACAGCAACCCGCAATCCCGAATGCTGGTGGAAACCGAGATGCGAAAAACAAGCGAGTTGCTCGCGTCTTCGCTTCAAGCCTCTCCCAACTCTTTGACCTCCAGTTTAAATGATGGATTGGTAATCGATACGAAAGGGGAAATCTCCCTCGTTGTTGTTAACATTGGTAAAATACACGGGGTCAAACTTGGCATGCCATTCCAAGTTTTAAGAAAAGGTAAACTCATCAACAGTATTAAAATAGTAGATGTCCGGGAAAAAATATCCGGTGGCGTGATTCAATCTCTTTCTTCAGAAAAGCTCCGTATTGAAAAAGGAGATCAACTCAAAGTTGAAGCTCTCAAATAATTTAAAACACATAATAAAATGCAGGTAAAATCGATTCATAGGTTTGCTAAAATCTCTGCCTTCAAGGCACGTGAGGTTACACGCGCTATTCAAGGAATGCCGGCCACCGACGCCCTTGACCTTTTGCGTTTCACACCCAAAAAGGCGGCAGGTCTCATCCTGAAAACTCTCAAAAGCGCCATAGCTAATGCAGAGAATAACAATCAACTTAACTCGGGCGATTTAGTCGTCAAAGAGGCTGTCGTAGGTGAGGGGCCAACGCTGAAGCGGTTTCAGCCAAAAGCTCGTGGCAGTGCTGGTCCCATCCGCAAGCGCACAAGCCATATCAGTGTCACTCTCACAGATGAGATTGAGATCGTCCGACGTAGCGATAAGCCCAAGAGCAAAAAATCGTCAAACACCAAACCTTCCGCCAAGAATAAAGCTTCAGTAGCTCAAGTCACGGCAACAACACCAACAGAAGACTCCGCCAAAGCTGCGGATATTAAGGAATAATCATGGGACAAAAAGTTAACCCAATCGGATTCCGCCTCCCCATCACTCGTGATTGGGGCTCGCGCTGGTATGCCTCTCGTAAAGATTTTGCAGACTACCTCATTGCCGACGATAAAATACGCAACGTTTTAAAACGTAAGCTCAAGCAGGCGGCTATCTCCCGGATCGTTATCGAGCGGGCATGGAACAGTGTTCGTGTGACCATTCATACCGCTCGCCCAGGTGTCGTTATCGGTCGTCGAGGTCAGGAAATCGAAGGCCTCACAAAAGAAGTGAGCGATCTTGCTGGCGGCAAGCAGGTTAAAATTGATATTGTTGAGGTCAAAAATCCCGATCTGGATGCCCAGTTGGTTGCAGAAAATGTAGCTTCTCAACTCGAGCGGCGTATTTCGTTTCGCCGTGCAATGAAGCGTGCTGTTCAAATCACCATGGAGCAAGGGGCTCTTGGTATCAAAATTCGCGTCGCAGGGCGCCTTGGTGGCTCCGAAATTGCTCGCACTGAGCGTTACCATGAAGGTAAAGTGCCACTTCACACACTCAGAACGCCTATCGACTACGGGTTTACGGAGGCTGAGACAATCGCTGGCAAGATTGGCGTCAAATGCTGGATTTGTAAGAAGGTTGAGGAAGTTCAAGAGAAGCCCCAAGATCCTCGGCAGCCGGCGCCATCGGCGCCATCGGCACCAGTTGCCGCCAGTGAGCCGCATGTAGCCTGAAGCACGAACTGAATCTTAAGTAAAAGGATAAATCTATGCCATTAATGCCAAAACGCGTGAAGTATCGCAAGACCCAGCGGGGAAGCCGCAAGGGACTCGCTTCACGCAACATCACAATTGATTTCGGTGAATTCGGTCTACAGACGCTGGAGCGGGGTTGGATTACAAATACACAAATTGAAGCCGCGCGCGTTGCTTTGACCCGCAATATGAAGCGTAAGGGTAAGCTATGGATTCGCATTTTTCCTGACAAGTCTGTCACAGCCCGCCCGCCAGAGACTCGCATGGGTAAAGGAAAAGGGCAACCTGAATACTGGGTTGCTGTTGTTCGGCCTGGTAACATCCTTTTTGAATTGGATGGAATCTCAGAAACAGTTGCGCGTGAATCTCTCAGGTTGGCTGCAAACAAACTCCCACTCCGCACTCGATTCATTACCCGCCACCACGCCTCCTAATTGAACATATGAAAATCAAAGAAATTCAGGAACTCACGCCCAAGGAGCTCCTATCCCGCAAACGGGAACTCAAAGAAGAGATGTTCACTCTGCGCATCCAGCAACAAAGTTCCCAACTCGAAAGGCCGCATCTCATTCGAGTTGCTCGCCGGAATGTTGCTCGCATCGAAACCGTTCTTAGCCGCAAGGCTCAGGAAACAGCCGCTAAGTAGTCAATGGAAGATACAAACACTCTCGAAGCCACACAAGCCGAGTCCCGCGGATTACGCAAGGTTCGTGTCGGTGAAGTCGTTTCGAACAAGATGGACAAGACCATTGTTGTTCGAGCAATCACACGCGTACCTCACCCCAAATTCGGGAAGATCACAAAGCATGTGACCAAGTTTCATGCTCACGATGAAAAGAATGAAGCACAGATTGGTGACCGCGTGAGTATTATGGAAACCCGCCCGCTAAGCCGAACGAAACGCTGGCGTCTCCTCGAAGTCCTAAAGCACTAATTTTTATGATTCAAATCCGCTCCCGCCTCGATGTCGCCGATAACACCGGTGCACGAATGGCCACAATGATTGGTGTCATTGGCAAAGCCACTAAAGTCGCTCGTATCGGCGATGTCATCACAGCCAATGTGAAGGAAGCTTCCGCTGGTGGCACAGTAAAGAAGGGTGATGTTGTCCGTGCTGTCGTAGTCCGCACCAAAAAACCAGTAATAAGAGAAGATGGTTCCGCTCTGCGCTTTGATAGTAACGCCATTGTTATTATTGACAAAGACATGAACCCGCGTGGCACTCGTATCTTTGGCCCCGTGGCCCGTGAACTGCGTGAAAAGAATTTTATGAAGATTATCTCCTTAGCCCCGGAGGTCCTATAATGAGCCAAGTCAAATTCCATGTTCGTCGAGGCGATACTGTGCAAGTTATCTCGGGCAACCACCGAGGTGCCAGCGGCAAAGTTCTCGAAGTTAAAGCAGCCAAGCTACAAGTCATTGTGGAAGGCGTGCGGATGATCAAAAAGCACCAGCGCAAGTCTCAAGAGCATCCCAACGGTGCAATTCTTGAACGCGAGGGTCCTATTCATATCTCAAATGTAAAGTTGCTCGAACATGCAACCAACGATAAGAAGTCAAAAAACGCCGCGTAAGTAGTACATAGCCATGATTCAAGAACCCGAACTCCTTACCGACTACAAAACCCGTGTCATTCCTGCGCTGCGAGAGAAGCATGGATATTCGAACATTCACCAGATCCCTAAAATCTCGAAGGTCGTTATCAATACCTGTATTGGATCTGCGCCAGATGTCAAAGAGTCCCTCGAAGTTGCTCGTACAGAGCTCACTACGATCTCTGGCCAACGCCCAGTAACGACCATGGCCAAAAAAGCCATTTCAAACTTCAAACTTCGTGAAGCGCAACCCATTGGTGCCAAGGTGACATTGCGTGGGCGTATCATGTATGAGTTTTTGGAGCGCCTCATTAAAACAGCTCTCCCTCGTATTCGTGATTTTAGGGGCATTTCTCCGCGCGCTTTCGATGGGCAAGGAAACTACACACTTGGCGTTTCCGACCAGTCTATTTTTCCTGAAATTGAGCTCGATCGTATCAAAAAGAATATTGGTTTTGATGTGACCATCGTCACCACAGCATCAACAAATGCAGAAGCCAAGTCCCTTCTCACTGAGCTTGGCATGCCCTTCACCGATAAACCTAAAAAGCAGGTTGAGAGTAAATCCGCAACAGCTCCAGCCCTTTAATCCTACGATATGACCGATCCCATTGCTGATATGTTAACACGCCTGCGCAACTCTGCCGCAGCTGGGCAAGCCTCTCTCACTCTACCCTACTCCAAGCTTAAAAGCGATATTGCCCAAGTTCTCAAAAAGGAAGGCTACATCAAAGAAACTGAGCTGGTAACCGTTGATGGTCACCAGAATATCAAAATCCAAACCAAGTTCGTCAACAAAACTAGCGCCATAACCGGCCTGAAACGCGTAAGCCGTCCTGGCCTTCGCCGCTATGTGGGAGCAGAGGAAATTCCTCGCGTCCTCGGCGGAATGGGCATTGCGGTTCTTTCCACCTCTCGCGGGATTCTAACCGGCCACGAAGCGCGCAAACAAAAAGTCGGCGGGGAATTGCTCGCCTACATCTGGTAATAACATGTCACGCATCGGAAAACAAGCTATAAAAGTCCCGCCAAAGGTCAAAGTCACCTTGGCATCCAATGGTAGTGTCAATGTTGAGGGCCCAAAGGGACAACTCGACTGGACCCTGCCATCAAAGATCAGTGCTAAACTTGATGGTGAAGAACTTTCAGTGCTTCGCGAGGGCGAAAATCGTCAGCAGAAGGCCCTCCACGGTCTTTCCCGCTCGTTGATATCAAACATGATTACGGGTGTTACGGATGGCTTCAAGCGCGACATGGAAATCCATGGTGTCGGATTTAAAGCCGCTGTCCAAGGTCAGAAGCTCAACCTCAACCTTGGAAAGTCTCATCCCATCATATTTAACATTCCCGAGGGCGTCAAAGTCACGGTTACTGAGAACACAAAGCTCTCCATAGAAGGCATCGACAAGCAGGTCGTCGGACAGTGCGCTGCAGATATCCGTGCGTATTATCCACCAGAACCTTACAAGGGTAAGGGCGTCCGCTTCGTTGGTGAACAAATCCGCCGTAAGGAAGGCAAAACAGTCCAATAAATCATGTCCGCTACAGATAAACGCAAATTCCGTCATGTCCGCCTGCGTAAAAAGATTGCAGGCACACCCTCCCGTCCGAGGTTGGCGGTTCACTTTTCCGGTCGCCATATCACGGCCCAAGTCATTGATGACTCTATCGGTAAGACTCTTGTTTCAGTAAACACCACTGAAGCTGAACTTCGTGCTAAACCAGGCGCGAGGGCCAATGTGGCCACTGCTTCAGAAGTCGGCAAGCTCATCGCCGAACGGGCCGCCGCTCACAAAATCACCAAGGTTGTTTTTGATCGAGGTGGCTTTAAATACCATGGTAAGGTCAAAGCCCTTGCCGACGCCGCTCGAGAGGGCGGTTTTGAATTCTAATACGAACTTATCATGCCTCCGAAATCAAGAGATAGAAAACAGTCCCGTTCTGATACACCAAGGGAACCCAAAGAAACCACCGAGAAAGTGGTTTTCATCAACCGATGCGCCAAAGTTGTCAAAGGCGGTCGTCGTTTCAGCTTTAGTGCTCTCATAGTCTGTGGAGATCAAAAAGGCAAAGTTGGCGTGGGTTTTGGGAAGGCCAATGAAGTCAGTGAGGCTATCCGTAAGGCTACCGATGCCTCCAAGAAACGAATGGTTAAAATTGCTGTTCAAGAGAATACAATTCCGCACATGGTGGTCGGTGAGTTTGGTGGAGGCCGCGTTCTTCTGCGTCCCGCATCGCCCGGAACTGGCGTTATTGCAGGCGGTGGGGTTCGCGCTGTGCTCGAAGCCGTTGGAATACGTGATGTTCTCGCCAAGTCCCTTGGCTCCAGCAACCACGCTAACGTGGTCCAAGCCACCATTGCCGCCTTATCACAACTTCGCCTCAGAGACGATGTCTTCCGTCTGCGTGGCAAAACAATACGGCCTAAAGTTGCCGTCGCTCCGACAGAACCAGTTGCCGCCTAATCAATATGAGACTTCACACACTCAAACCTAATCCTGGTGCCAAACACCGCCGTAAACGCCTTGGAATCGGTGAAAGTTCCGGCAAAGGAAAAACCTCCGGTAAGGGCCACAAGGGTCAAAAAGCTCGTTCGGGTGGTTCAATCCGTCTCGGTTTCGAAGGTGGTCAAATGCCTATTTACCGTCGCTTGCCTAAGCGCGGTTTCAATAACAAAGATTTCAAGACATTTTACGGCGTCGTGAATCTTGATTCCTTGGATAAAATCTTTTCAGCCGGTGATATAATCAACGAGTCCACTCTCCGCAAGGCTGGTCTGGTAAAGGGTCGTTTCGACGGGATCAAAATCCTCGGCCGTGGCGAAGTGACCAAAGCCTTTACGGTTGAAGCTGATGAGGTGAGTGCAACTGCCCGCGAAAAGATCGAGAAAGCTGGCGGACAAGTCATCCTTCCAAAGGTTGAAGCAGCGTCTTAGTGGTAATGCAAATAGCTCAAGATGATTAGCGCCTTCGCCAACATTTTCAAGATTCCAGAACTCCGTGCAAGGGTTCTCTTTACTCTTGCTGCGATAATTGTAATCCGTGCAGGATCTTCGATTACTGCGCCTGGTGTTAACGCCCAGGTTCTCAGGCAATGGTTTCTTGATAGTGCCGACGCTGCATCCAGCGGAGGTGTCGCTGCTCTCTTTAACCTTTTCAGTGGGGGAGCGCTTTCGAACTGTGCCATTTTTTCGTTAGGCGTCATGCCTTTCATTAGCGCTTCGATCATGTTGCAGCTTCTCACCGCTGTCATTCCGCAACTCGGTAAATTGGCACGCGAGGATGGTGGTCGCCAAAAAATCATGCAATATACCCGGTATGCAACGATCGGGCTATGCGTTTTTCAAGCTTATCTGCTGTCGAAGTCTTTTGAAAATCCGCAGGCGAATCCTTTTCTTCCCGGGATCATGGATACCATCAATAAACTTGGGATGCCACTTGTAACGACTCCCGGCTTTGGTTTCCAGCTTGTTACAATCATAACAATGACCGCTGGCACATTGCTACTCATGTGGCTTGGTGACCAATTAACCGAAAAAGGCATTGGCAATGGCATGTCCATCATTATTACTGTGGGTATCCTTGCTCAGTTGCCTGCCGGTCTCATTCAAGCATGGAGAACATTTGTTCCAAGTGCAGCAACCGCTGGTCAAGCTACTGTAAGCCCTGTTGTGCTTGTCCTCATGATTGCGTTTCTCTTTTTCGTAATTGCTGCCGTAATAGCTGTTACGCAAGCACAGCGGAAGATTACTGTCCAATATGCAAAGCGTGTCGTAGGTCGTAAAGTCTATGGAGGGCAGACGCAATACATGCCCTTGAAGATCAACTACGCAGGAGTGATGCCCATCATTTTTGCGCAAGCCATCCTCCTCTTCCCTTCCACAATTCTAAACATGGCTTTTCCCGGAGTGGGTTGGGCTCAAGACCTTTCAAATCTCCTCACCTACGGTTGGTTGCACTACCTTTTCTACGCCCTGATGATTTTCTTCTTCAGTTACTTCTGGGTGGCGACGCAATTTCAACCTGTTCAGATTGCCGATGACCTTAAGAAATATGGTGGCTTTATACCCGGTGTTCGCCCAGGGAAGCCAACGGCCGACTTTTTGGACTACACAATGACACGGCTCACCTTTGCTGGCGCCATCTTTTTGACTGCAGTCGCGGTTCTTCCCCAACTCCTTAGCCAAAGCCTGCAGGTGCCTTATATGACATCCCAGTTTTTCGGTGGAACAGGTCTCTTAATCATCGTTGGCGTTGTCTTGGATACCATGCGCCAAGTTGAGACGCATTTGCTTCAGCGACATTATGATGGCTTCTTGCGTAAGGGCCGTATCCGTAGCTCGCAAGAATCGCGTAGCCGACTTTCTTCGGGTCATTCGATCAACGACCAAGCGCTCGTTTGGATGTATGTCGGTATTGCAATCCTCGTCATAGCTGGTGTGACGATCTATTTCGCTACTCAGCTTTAGAGCTTGTGTTCGTTTTCCTGAAGATTCCGGTCGAAGTGTCCTCTTTGCGTGCAACCCTCAGGGAGATTGAATGTTGCTCCGGCGAAATATCAAAAAGTTTGGGTGGCTTCACTCGCAATTTTTTTTCCTACTTCAACACATGGGAGGCCGTGTGATCACTATCAAGCGTCCACATGAAATCGAGAAGATGAGGCAGGCTGGCGAGGTTGCTGCCGCCATCCTCAACGAGCTCGCCTCTCGGATAGCCCCTGGGGTCACCACTGGCCAGATTGACCACGCGGCGGCTCAGCTCATGTCTGCGGCAGGCGTCCGTAGTGCTTTTCTTGGATACAAAAAGTTTCCGGGTCACATCTGCATTAGCCTCAATGAAGAGGTCGTTCATGGCATTGGAAGCTCCCGCGCGATTGCCTATGGCGACATTGTCAAAATGGATGTAGGTATCATTCGCGATGGATGGATCGGTGACAACGCCACTTCGGTGGCCGTGGGTATCATCGACCCTGAAGTTGAGCGTCTTTTGACTGTAACCGAAGAAATTCTCCATGGCGCCGTGCAACTTGCCCGCCCTGGGCATCGTGTTGGTGACATTTCAAACTTCGTCGAAACGGAGGCCGTTAAAAATGGCTTCAGCGTCGTGCGTGAATTCGTTGGCCACGGAGTCGGCCGGAAGCTTCATGAGGATCCCCAAGTTCCCAATTTCGGCAAGCGCGGCAGCGGTCCCAAACTCAAAGCCGGCATGACACTCGCCATCGAGCCTATGATCAATATGGGCCGAGCAGAGGTCAAGGTTCTCGCCGACAAGTGGACTGCTGTTACAGCCGACGGCCTTCCCTCAGCTCACTTCGAGCATACCGTTTTAATTACAGATCACGCTCCAGAAGTATTGACATGGCCAAGAAAGACGCTATCGAAGTAGGAGGCAAGGTTGTTGAACTTTTACCAAATACCATGTTCAGGATTGAACTTGAGAACGGTCATCGTGTCCTCGCCCACATCTCCGGCAAGATGCGTCTCCACTTCATTCGCATTCTTCCTGGAGACCGCGTCATGTTGGAAATGTCGCCCTACGACCTGACCAAAGGGCGCATCACCTACCGCCATAAAAACGAATCATCATCATTTCAACCAAATAAAAGAAAATGAAAGTTAGAGCCTCAGTAAAAAGACTGTGTGAAGCGTGCAAAATTGTGCGCCGACAAAACGTGATCCGCGTTGTTTGCAAAAACCCGCGTCACAAACAAAAACAGGGCTGATCCATCCGCAGCCGAATCCCAAACACCAATACTATGCCACGCTTACTCGGAGTAGACATCCCCGGCGACAAACGCATCGAAGCTTCCCTTCCCTATATTTACGGAATGGGGCCGAGCAACACAAAGAAAGTCCTCGAACAGGCGAACATTGACCCCAATGCGCGTGCCAAAGACCTCTCGCCAGAGCAACTCAATGCGATCATCCACGCGATCAACGCCAACAAAATTGCGATCGAAGGCGACCTGCGCCGTGAGGTTCAAGGTAACCTCAAGCGCCTTCAAGCCATTAACTGCTACCGTGGCATCCGTCATCGCCGTGGCCTTCCTGTCCGTGGCCAGCGCACATCCACCAATGCCCGCACCCGTAAGGGACCACGCAAAACCGTGGGCGTTCAGCGCAACAAAGACGCCAAAGCCGGCAAAGTCTAATCCCGCATTTTACTGAAGTATGAGTGAAGAAAACACAAAACCAACCGAGGCTCCGCTCGAGAGTGCTCCAGCAACTCCCGCTGTAGTCGTTGAGGCACCCGCCCCGACCGCCGAAGCTCCTGCCGTAGCCGTCGAGACGCCTGCTGCAATCTCCGCAGTCGCTGATGCACCCGCTACAACTGCAGAGGCTCCCGCGAAGAAAGCTCCAAAAGCCAAAGCGGCTCCCAAGGGGAAAAAAGCTGCCGGCGCAGAAAAAGCAACCGCAGCAGCTCCCACGCCGATTAGCATTTCGCTGGATGACACCATTGAGCCGATCAAAATCGTCAAGGCCAAAGGCAGCAAGAACATCATACAGGGTATCGCCCACGTTCAAGCGAGCTTCAACAATACGATCATCAGCATCACCGACCTTCGGGGCGCTATCATCGGATGGTCCAGTGCAGGCAAGTGTGGCTTTAAGGGCTCCCGCAAAAGCACCGCTTACGCCGCCCAGATGGCAGCGCAAGATGCCTGCCGTCAAGCCATGGGCCACGGCCTGAAAGAAGTAGAAGTGCGCGTCAAGGGTCCTGGCTCGGGCCGCGAATCCGCAGTCCGCGCCATGCAGGCCATCGGCCTCGATGTCACGATCATCTGCGACGTTACCCCGATTCCCCACAACGGCTGCCGCCCGCCAAAGCAACGCCGAGTCTGATCCTGTCGGAGTTTTATCTTCCAAGTCTCAAGTTTTAAGAAAAAAAATCACGCCTCAAGCGGGACCCGAAGCCAAGAACTCCACTACACCACCACCAACTTAAAAACCTAAACCTTAAAACTTAAAACTCTTCATGGCACGTTACACAGGACCCAAGACCAAAGTCAGCCGCCGCTATGGCGTTCTGATCAGCGGCTCACCAAAAGCATTCGAGAACAAGAACTACCCTCCCGGCCAACACGGACCTAAGGGCTCCCGCCGCAAACAGACCGATTATTCGATCGCCCTCGCCGAGAAACAAAAGCTCCGCCACCAGTATGGGGTTCTGGAGCGCCAATTCCGCCGCTACTTCCAGATTGCCAGCCGCCGCCGCGGCGTCACCGGTGAGATTCTCCTCCAACTCCTCGAAACCCGTCTCGACAATGTCGTTCAAAAAATGGGCTTCTCCAAGACGCTCCGCGGAGCACGCCAGATGGTTGGCCACGGACATGTCACCGTCAATGGACGCAAAACCGACATCTCCTCGATGAATCTCAAGCCCGGCGATGTTGTTGCCATCAAGAGCAATGACAAATCCACCCGCCTCGCCAAGCGCGGAGTCGAACTCACTCAGATTGTCACCGTTCCAGATTGGCTTCTTGTCGATAAAGACAACCTGAGCGGCAGCGTCGTCCGTATCCCCACACGTCAAGAAATCAATCCCATCGTCAACGAACAACTCGTCGTCGAACTTTACGCCCGCTAACAGCGAGCTACACCGGTTTCCCACCAAAGAGAAAAACGCGTCCTGTCCGCAGGGCGCGTTTTTTTGATTTTACGTGAAACAATCGGGAAGCAAAATGTGCGATCTCCAAGCAAGAGACTGCACCGGAGCCCCAGGCCCTGTCTCGCTTGCACGCGTTTGCCTTTCGGAACTTCAGACATCTTGATTCGCTGGAAAAACGAATGAGCCCGATCTGCTCGGATGTCACAGCGCGGGACACTCTCGTGGAGTGGGCGCGCTCCCCGGGACAGGGCGCTACCGCGCCACTTTCCAGAAGTAGGAATGCAATTGGCTTTTGCTATGACTGCAGCCTATGAAATTCTCCGGCAAAGCCGCTCCCCATTCATGAAAACTCGTTCTACTCGTGGTTAAACCCGAGAACGGATTTTAGACAGAATCGGAGCGAAGCGGAGAAAGACTGCCGCAGGCAGCCCGAAGGGTGTTCGCAGGGAATCAACTAACAAAATGAACAGAATTGCACCAAAAGGACATGCAGCCAAAAGCGGGGACACTTTCAGAGCTGGCTGATTCTCTGTAAGTCATTCTTTTAATTCGGTTAATTTTGCTAAAACTATTCCATCGCCGGATCCAACTTAAAAAAACACCATTGCTCATGGATTGTTGCTGATCTTTGAATGGACGTGGCTTTCCGGGCAAAACGGGGGTGATCCGGTTTTCTCGCGATGCGGAAACGAATGGGTGGAGGACCGGATATCTGAACTTCGACCTTTGGAGCGGCTGCTATTTTTTCTTTTGGAGAAATGCAACGAGGAGATGCAAAATCCCCACACCAGCAAAAGCCCCGCTCAGATCGGCGATCCAGTCTTCAATGCTCACCCCGGAGCGCCCTGGGATGAATTGCTGATTGTATTCGTCGAGGGCGCCGAGAAAGCCCATCGCCAAGACCACCACGAAGAGCAGTGGGAAACCTCGGAGCCTCGCCAGAAGGCGCAGAGAGGCCGTCAGCGCCATTCCCCCACCGAGAAAAAAAACAAAGTGCAGGATCTTATCCTGCTGTGGCACGAGCATCTCCGGCATATCGGTCGGCACGCGGTTTGAGACATAGTGAAGAGCGGCGAGCCAGATTGCGAAAAGGGTTGCTGGCACGGCGGCGCGGTTGAGTGAAAAATCAAGAACTCGGAAAAGGATCGTCATGTCAAAGAATGCGGAATTTTTACCAGTTGCTCACAGATGTGGAGCTTTTTCAACAGAGGGTTGATTCACGATTGGAGCGCGCTCAGTTTTTCCTATGAGAAAACATGAAAAATTGGCGGGAAATGACTTACAAAAAAAACTTCCTGACAGGGAGGTAGTTTTCTTCACAGCAAGGATGGTTTTTTGGAACCCAAAAGTGTTGGCACGAATTTTGCTGCTACCTTTTTCATAAAGACAATCCGGTCGTAGGGAACAAAGCCCACAAACTTGGGGGAGGGAGTGGGCTTGGGACGACCGGATTGTTTTTTTATTTTGCTGATACCTCCAGTTCATCCAGCGAGGCACCCAAGATCCCTCCTGAATCTGTCGCGAGCTTTCGACGAACCAGAGCAATATTACGACGAGCCTCGCTCTTGTTTCCTTTTGCAATCAGGACGCGAATGTATGGCTCGGCAATATCGTAATAGAAGTTGCCGCCTCCCGTTTGGCCCAGAGAGTGGATTTGTCTGCGGAAGAGTTTTTCCGCCTCCGGTATATTTCCTTCCTCTAAGAGGTTGGAGAGTTGGCTGGCTGCCATGCCAACGCTCAGGTCGGAGCGTTTGAGCCTGTTTTGCGAAAGGATAAGCTGCTCGATTTTTTTCAGGGAGGAAGTGTCGCCCATCTCCTGGTAAATGTTGGCGAGAGCCTGCTGGTGAAAAACCTTCAAATCCGCTTGGTTGGCAAATTGGGTTACTGCTTGTTCATGCAGGGCAATGCGTTTCTTTGTCGGTGAGCCGCTACGCTCCAAAAATTTGCCAACGGCGAGCCAAGCCTCCGGATTCTTTGGACAAAGTTGCACGGCCTTTTCGAAGGCCTGACCAGCTCTCTGCGACTCGCCGACATTTTCAAGAATTTCCGCCACGGCAAGAGTGTTCATGGAAGCGGTGAATTCTGGCTTGTCGCGAAAATGGGCGGCAAGGAGTTCCAGTTCGTGGTCGCTGATTGGTTGCCAAGTCTGCGGATCGAGTGCCTCGCCGACCGTGAAGTTTTGCTGCGAATAACGCCCGCAATCGATGACCCACCGGTCGTCGCTTCGCATATAACCGAACCACGCATGCCCACCGTCGCTGCCTTGGCCGGTAAAAAACAATGTCGGCAAGCCCAGCGCTTTTCCTGCGATGGCGGCGTAGTAGGCTTGGTCAACGCAGATGCCACCCTGTTTCCGGATTGCTCCGAGCGTGTAGGCACCCGCATCCCAATTATATTTCTGAGCATGTAGCCTGTCGCGGCTGTAGCTGATCTGGAAATAGGCCCTCTCGAATGTCGCGCGCGTCAGGCGCACATTTTTTCTCGCCCACATAAGCTCGTCTTCTGTGACAAAGGCATCCACCACAAATTTCAGCTGCAAGGGGGACAGCTTTCGAGGGTCTAAAAGTAGTTGCCGGGCCTCATTTGCGGTGACCCAGCGGGAAAATTGTTGCTCAACCGGCAGGACGATTTTCGGAACGAGCTGCGGGTTCACTTGATGGTGCGGCCATGACGGCGGGACTGGAGTGTCGTTCACCACGGCAATAGCAATCGCCAAGCTTGCATACTCGCGCCACTTTTTGGGATGGGCTGCGCGGATGGAACCCAGAGTCTTGAGAGTCTGAGGAACGGAATCCTGCCCGCAGATCGTGGAAAAAAACATGCGTGAGATCACTGGGTCGCTCATGAGTTCCCGTGCGAGATCCTGATCCAACAGTGCGTCTGAATCCCACTCGCCCGAGGTCGAAAATATTTTGCACCAGCGCCAGATGTCGAGCCATGCCGTGAAATTTTCAGTCGCCGAGTTAAGCGATGAACCAATGCTCGTCGGCTTGTGATGAAGAACAAAAATGGATTCTAGGCGTTCCAGCGACTTGGTGAAACCCTCCTGAAAAATAGAATCGATGTCTTCTTTTTCGGGAGGTTTTTCAAAGTCCCCGGCAACGGCATATGCACTCGCTGCAATGGCGAGGTGAAGTGCTATGCAGGCCGCTTTGAAACCAAGGTCATTCATCTTCAACTTCCAAGTTTTCCTAAATTGATGCAGGAGGATATCTCTCAGTGCCCGCGCAGTAGAAACCAGCCGGCCGCGCCGCCGCCGAGCATGAGTAGGGCGGGATTGATTCGTTTGGCAAAGAGGATACCGGTCACAGCCAGGGCGGTGAGGCAGGTGATGGTGTTGAAGTGCAGGCTGCGGTCGGGATTGATGCATGCCGTCTTCCCCACAGCATGCACGCCCGCGAGCATGAGGCCGATCGTGATCGGGGCCATGCCGCGCTGCAGCGAGTTCCGCCACGGGTTGTCCTTGAAGATGTCCCACACATAGCTGCATCCGTAGGTCAGAAAACTCGAAGGCAGATAGAAGGCCACAAGCGCAATAATGAGCCCAGCGCCGCCTGCAGCCTGCCAGCCGATGAGGGCAACCATCGACATGTTCGGCCCTGGAGCCATCTGGCCGAGGCTGTAGATTGTGGCAAACTGATCCCCTGTGACCCAGTGCTGAAGGCTCACTGTCTCATGTTCCATCTGAGGCAGCACTGCGCTTCCACCTCCCACGGCGAGCAGGGAGAGGAGGCAAAAAACATTCAGGATTTTAATGAGATCCTTCATGCCTTGGGTTTGAGTTTGCCGGGTCGGCAAAGAATGATCGCGATGGGGGCCACGAGGAACAGAACCACTGGCAACGAGACATGTTGGAAAGCGACAAGGTAAAAGGTGCCCAGAACAAAACACAGATCGCGGAGGTTCAGGAATTGCTTGGCGCCGATCTTCAGCGTGACTTGAAGAAGCAGGCCCACAGCCGCAGCGGCGACTCCTGCCAGTGCGGCGGCGACATCTGGATCGTGCCGGAAGCGGTCATACAAAAGGCCCAATACCAGCAAAAGCACCACGCCGGGAAGAATAAGGCCCGAGGCTGCGGCAAAGGCTCCCCAAGGGCCCGCGAGTTTTCGGCCGGCGATGATTGCGACATTCACGGAGTTCAGCCCCGGCAGTGTCTGGCCGATCTCGAGGGCCGCGAGGAATTCCTCTTCACTCATCCACTTTTTGTCTGTCACCAGGGCATCGCGCAGGTAGGCCACAAGGCCTCCGCCGAAGCTGGTGACGCCGATCTTCGCAAACGCGCGGAAGATCTCCGCCACGCCAAGTTGATTACTCGCTGCGGGTGGCATGGAGAGGTTGTCCGATTTGATAAACAAGCGCAGTCTTCGTGCTGGCGAGGGAGACCCACTCGTGAGCGTCGAGTTGGAGCGTTTTGTAGAAATCCTCCGCCCGCTGCAGGCTCGACTTGTGAATTTCGTCCTCGCTGTCGAATCGGCACTGGAAGGCGAATTCGCCGCAGAAGGCTCTTTCGTATTTGCGGGTTCGCCACACGGCGATTGTCGTTTTGCCATTGAAGCCACCGCCGAAGTGCAGCTCGCCCACATCGACCTGAACCTCCTCCACCGCCATGTCGTTTACGAGTTTCAGCGGTGTCTCATGGTCCGCGCCGACTTGATGAATGGCTGGAAAAGCCCAGGCAAGATCCTTCACCGCCACCTCCAAGCCCTCGCGAGGCTTCGCCAGAACGCAGTTGTGGGAAAAAATCGATCGCGTGCCGCCCAGAGTCTCCCGCAGCGGCAGGAGCTCCTCCTTGAATTTGATCCTCGCAATACCCCCCGAAGCTGCTGGGCGCACATCCACCGCCGCCGCCGTCTTGAAATCCGGGTGGCGGAATTTGAAGGTCAGCTCCGGAATACCCTGTGGCCAGCCGCCCTTGTAGTGCGTGCGCAAACGCAGGATAAAGTGGTTTTTATAAAGTGCGAAATCCTCCGTGTCGTAGAAAAGTACCTCCCGCACATTGCTCTCAAAAGCGTTCTCAGCCTCCTTCACCTTCACATCAAACTTCTTCGCCGTCTCTCGCACGATGCTCCAAAAATCTACGAATGCGTGCGCGGAGGTGAAATGCTGCGCCTGCAAAATAATCTTATACTCGCGATACTGAATTTGATCCTGCGGGGTGTTTTCGATCTCGTGCTTTGACATTCAAACTATTCAAGCCACAGATGCCCCATAGCGCAAAAGTCTTTTCTGTTCCTACGCCAATCAGGCGTCAGACCAGTTAAAAAAAGACCCTCAAAACTCGCGCCCCCCATGATCTTCTGATGTAGCCTTCTGGGCATGGGAAAAAAATCTTTGGCCGTAATCGGTGCCGGGATGGCTGGAATTGGTGCGGCGCGTGTGCTGGCCGATGCGGGATTTCGGGTGGTCGTTTTTGACAAGTCGCGCGGCTTGGGCGGGCGGTGTGCGACGAAGCGCTGGGAAGGGCACTCGGTGGATCACGGGGCGCAGTATTTCACGATGAGGGACGCGGAATTTGCGCACACGGTGAGATCGGCCTGTGGAGGGGATTTGTTGGAAATTCAAGCGCCGATTGTGGATGAGGTCGGTCGGGAGTTGCCCAGCGCCGGGCGTTTTTTCCATGCGAAAGGCAACAACCGGCTGGCGAGGGCTCTGGCCGAGGGATTGGATGTGAGGACGGGCGTGGCAATTGAAGCCGTGGAAAATCGCCGTGTGGGAGAGGAGGAATTCGACTTCATCCTCAGCACGGCTCCCTGGCCGCAGACCGCAAAACTGGCTGGGATTTCGAGCGTGCAAAATCCCTACGCTCCGTGCCTGGCAGGGCTTTTTCTCTACGAAGGCGGGCGGCTTGGATTATCGGCAACGAGGTATGCCGTTAGTGACCGTTCGGGTCAGGCGCTGGCTTGGTCAGCGTGCGAGAATCACAAGCCAGGGCGTGTCGGTGAGGGCTTTACTGTGATGATCGCCCACGCTTCGGAGCCATTCAGCCGCGCACGCTTGGAAGATGATCCCGCATGCTGGGTTGAGGATTTGCGGGTTCTTGTGGAGGAGCGCTGGGAAATTCCCTCAAGCGCTTTTCGGGCCATGCATCCCCACCGCTGGCGATATGCGCGGATTTCGCAGAAAATGGAGATCCCGTCCTTGCCCGATGGATGGCATTTCGCCGGAGATTTGCTCGGCGAGTCGCGGGTCGAATCCGCTTGGTTGGCAGGCCTTGAGGCGGCACGGCGTATTCTTGCTGGCGCTTGAGTGGAAGTCAGCGCACTTTGTCTGGAACATGAAGATCGGAGTCATCGGAGCAACGGGGTATGTGGGGGCGCGACTGTGTCGCATGGCCGAAGCGGCGGGGCATGGCGTGGTGCGGTTTTCACGAAGCGCGCGGGTCGGGTTTCGCAGGATCGAAGCAACTGGAGGGCTCGATCTTTCGGGCTTGGATGCCGTGGTGAATCTCGCGGGAGAACCGATTTTGGGACTGTGGACCGCATCGAAGAAGGAAAAAATCCTGCGCAGTCGTGTGGAATCAACCCGTCAGGTGGTCGGCAGTCTTCATTCGGGTATTGGTGTGCTGGTGAACGCGTCGGCGATTGGATTTTACGGTGACACGGGCGAGCGGGAGGTCGATGAATCGGCTGCGGCGGGAAGCGGTTTTCTGGCGGAGGTGTGCAAGGCGTGGGAAGCGGCGGCATTGCCTGCCGAAGCGCCCGGATGCCGAGTGGTCAGGCTTCGGATTGGCTTTGTAACCGGCCCGGGAGGCGCGATGGGTCTGGTGCGACCGGTTTTTCAGTTCGGTTTGGGAGGAAATCTCGGCAATGGGCGGCAGTGGATGAGTTGCATCCATGTGGACGATGTCGCCGGGATGATTCTTTGGGCGATTGAAACCTCATCGGTCAGTGGCGCGGTGAATGCCGTGAATCCGCAACCGGTGCGGAATGCCGAGTTTACCCGCACGCTGGCGCGTGTGGTGCGGCGTCCTGCGATTGTGCCCGCGCCTTCCTGTGCCCTCAAACTCGCGCTCGGCGAGTTGTCGCATGTCATGCTCGACAGTGTGCGCGTGCGTCCGGCTGCGGCAGAGAGTCTGGGCTACGCGTTCCGGTATCCATCGCTCGAAGCAGGCCTGCGCGCAGGGTGATCCTGTCTTGCGGGGAAGACCAAGTCCGCTAAAAACACAGCATGAAAAAAGAAGCGAAGATTTTTGTGGCCGGGCATCGCGGAATGGTCGGGAGCGCCATCGTGAGGCGCCTCCAGCGTGCCGCTTTTGAGAACATCCTCACCCGCACGCGGCAGGAACTGGACCTGATGGATCGCGCCGCCGTGCGTGGTTTTTTCGAAGCCGAGCGTCCGGACTATGTGGTGGATGCCGCCGCAAGGGTGGGAGGCATTGCAGCAAACTTTGAGAAGCCGGTCGAGTTCCTCATCGAGAACCTCACGATTCAGAACAATGTCATCCAAGCCGCAGCCGACTTTGGCGTGACGAAACTCCTCTTCCTCGGCAGCTCGTGCATTTATCCGAAATTGGCTCCCCAGCCGCTCACGGAGGATGCGTTGCTCACGGGTCCGCTGGAGCCGACGAACGACGCCTATGCCATCGCCAAGATCGCCGGCATCAAGCTCTGCCAGGCTTACGCCCGCGAGTATGGGAAAAATTTCATCTCTGGCATGCCGACGAATCTCTACGGGCCGAATGACAATTTCGACCTGCATACCTCGCATGTGCTACCTGCGCTCATCCGCAAGGTGCATGAGGCCAAGCAGGGTGGAGCGAAGGAGGTTTCCGTGTGGGGCAGCGGCACGCCGCGCCGTGAGTTTCTTCATGTGGACGACCTCGCCGACGCCTGTTTTTTCCTTCTCGAAAATTACGACTCACCCGAAATCGTGAACATCGGCTGCGGCGAGGATGTCTCGATCAAGGAACTCGCCGAGACCGTCTGCGAGGTGCTCGGATTCGAGGGATCACTCGTTTTCGACACTTCCAAACCGGACGGAACTCCGCGCAAGCTTATGAATATCGGCAGGCTTCTTGCCCTCGGCTGGAAACCTCGCGTCAATCTGAGAGAAGGCATCCGCGACGCCCATGAGTGCTTTCTAAAAAACCTGTGAAAGCCAGACCTGCTCAGGCGAGCAGGTTGTTGATATACGCAGAAGGCTCGAAGTTTTCTATCAACACGACCGTCTCTCCGTGCCTGTGCATGCGAGCTTGGGTCACCAGAATCTCCGATGTCTTGTGCGGGGCAAAAAGGATGTCGTCATGCGTGGCGTTGAGGTGCTCCGCAAACTTGTCCGGCGTCAGCGACCCGCCGAGATGATCGCTGCGCCCGGTGGCCACATGGATGGTTCCACGGATTTTTTCATCCTGAATGTCACGGCCCGAAACTGGGAGTACCTGTGTGCCGAAGCCCAACTCGCCGAGCTCTCCGGTGACAGGGTCGGAGGAGAGCTTCTTATTGTGTGCTTCCACGACGGAGGCGTCGCCACTGAGGAGTTCAGCTTTCTGGATGCGGCCGTCGGCGACATGCATGAGGCCGATTGTTCCATCTTCGTAGCGCATGGGGAATTCGCCCGAAGCGCCGGTTGGCACATAATAAATCTCGCCTGCTGGGAGGTTGGCGACATCGGGTTCGTCGCCCCGGCAGAGACCGTGGCTTTTTTGTGCCTCTTGGCCCCCGAGTTCGAGTCGAAGTGTGTGACTGTTTCCGTTAAACAGAAAATCGATCTCCACCCAATCGGCCCCGGTCATGCCGAGGCGCATCTTTTCAGCATCCACACTCACATCGTCGTAGCTCACCGCAAGTCCGGTGCGAAGAATCGTCTGGTTGACCCCGTGGAGCGTGGCGCCTCGAAATCCGTATTTCTTGGCGAAGGCGGTGAGCGGGGCTGTAGCAGAATAGGTCGAAATGCAGAGGATGATGTCGTAGTTCGGGTAGACATCCTTTTCCAAACTCACCGTGCGTCCGTCTGGGGTGTAGGCCTCATCGGGAAGGTCGAGGTTGCTGCCACCTGTGATTTTGTATGCATACATCTCGCCGCCGCCGAGTCCGAGTTCGGCGAGGGTGCCGTCGCGGAGGGGCTCGAAGAAGAACTTCACAGCGTTCTTTTGAATGGTGAGTTCCGGATTTTTCAAAAAAGCGAATTCTTTGATTTGCGACGCATCCGGGAGGTCGATCAAAATACAAATCCTCTGAGCAATCCGAGGTTCAAAGGTGCTGCGGAGGAGATTTTCCAAACGGAATTTTGGAAAAATACGGCGTGCTGCCTGCGTGGGAATGGGTGTCTGGTTCATGCGAAGATGATCTACGCATCATTTGCTGCCGACGATTCAAAAAAAATTCGCTCCGGAGATGTGAAATCCTTGTTCATGCGCGAAGGGATTTTTGTTTATGCATAGGCAAAGTGAATTACCTCTCTGCCGCTCTATGCGGGCTGGCTCTCCTCACCGCGCAGTATTTTGTAGGCCGAGGGCCATATCCGTTTTTGCCCTTGGCCGCTTACGCTGTTCTTTGCTTGGCCGTCTTCTCAGGTGCTTGGAAGTGGACGAAGCGTGATTTCATGATGCCGCACTGGGCGGGTGTTTCATTGGCCGCCGCATTGGTGTGTTGGATTGCAATCCCGCTGGCAGGGCAGGCCGACCTGTGGTTGCAGGGAGCGACTCTGCGCTTGGTTTTGGCTTGTTGGCTTGTCTATGCCCTCATTGTTTTTGTGCTCACTGGCACGAGAGAAAGGCTTGTGCTCCTCTCGATCCTGCTTCTCGGAGCCTTCGCGCAGGCGGCTTTTGGGGTTTTCCAATATCTATTTCCAGACGCGAATCCACACCTCGGATGGATTTCAGATTTGTGTCCCGAGCGGATGGAGGGACACGCCTTTCGGGCGAGGGGCTTTTACTACAACGCCAATCATCTCGCCTGGCTCCTGAACTTCGCGGGGGCCTTTGCGCTCTCTCTGGGAGTGTGGGGGCGGGTAGGGCTCTGGCCGCGCGTCCTCCTTCTCTACGGGGCAGCCATGTTTTTCGGTGTGGGAATCCTGACGCAAAGCCGTGGAGGGATCCTCGGAGCAGGTGTCGCACTCGGAGTTTTTGTCATTCTCAGCGCACGCGGTTTGATGCTCGGAGCCTGGGGCGTGCGTGGAAGGATGTTTGGTTTGATAGCCTTGGCCTTGCTGGTGAGTTTCGGTGTGGCTTGGCAGGTTTACGAGTCCAGTGACCTTGCGCAGTTTCGTATCCTGAAGGCTGGGGAAGAAAACTATCGTGCTACCGTCTGGAAAACAGCCCTGCGTCAATGGCAGTCGGAACCGCTTTTGGGGACAGGGATCGGCACCTTTACGAACTTTGCGCGTCAATACAGGTTTCGCGCAGATGCTTTGGATGACGTGTTTGCCCATAATGACTGGGTGCAGGCGCTCGCGGAGATCGGCCTCATTGGAGTGGCTCTGGGCTTGTGTGTGTTTTTTGTGCATCTTTTTTCTGGCTGGCGGGGCTTTGTCGATGGCCTCTGTCAACGATTGTCCGCCGGGGATTTGCCCGCCAGTGTCAAGTCTGCGATGCAGATGGGAGCCGTTTCCTCCCTCGGAGCCTTTGCCGTGCACTCGCTTTTTGATTTTAACATGCAAGTCCCGGGCAATGCACTGCTCGCCTGTGTCTCACTGGCCATTCTGGCATCACCCGGGCGGCGGAGCGTGTCCGGAATTGTTCCGAAAATTGCCTCCCTCACGACTTTTGCCACGGCCCTTATCGCAGCAGTGTGGATTGCATGGTCATCTTGGAATTTCCACCAGTCGGAGTTTGCATGGATCAAGTCGGACGCTGCATTTTCCCAAGGGAATTCCGAGTCGGCACTCCATTTTGCGGAATCGGGGTTGCTGTCTAATCCGAAGCACAGCGCGCTTGCGGCTACAGGTGGGCGTGCAGCCCTCAGCCTTGGAAAGAATCCGGTTCTTCAAGAAAATGATCGTCGGCGCTTGTTGGAGCGCTCCATCGAATTATCCTCACTCGCCACAAATAGGGAACCCGGCGATGCCTGGTATTTGATCAATCTTGCTCATGCCCACGACAATCTCGGAAACTTCAAACAAGCCGCTCCCCTTCACCGGGCGGCTATCGCCAAGGCCCCCTACTACGCCACCCCCTACGAATTCTATGCGCTCCATCTTGAGCTCTCGGGTTCGATAGACGAGGCGATCTCCTACTACGGGTTAGCCCTCAATCTTCCTGGGCCAACATTCTCGATGCTCCGGAGGGAAGCGCTCATAGAAGCACGAAAGTAGGTGTAGACATTCCGACCCTTTCCACAAAAGAGGCAAAAAACGGATGACTGTTTCGACGGGAGAATCAGTGGCAGCAAGGGCGATACGCCACTCTGGAATTCGTGAAGCCGAAAACGGCAAACGCATCGCAATGACGGTTTTTTTTGTTACGAAATTGTAACATTCATGATTGATTTGGCGCTGGAAACTGTATTAGGTTCCTGTAAGAGACATTCAACACCCACTTATCAAACCATGAAAACATCCTCAATCGCATCCCTCTTCCTTTTGATCATCGCTACCTCACTCGCGACATCTTCGGTTTCCAGCGCACAGAGCCTCCGTCAACAAAGACAGGCCGCTACGGCAATAGCAGCCCAGTACAAACTTACCCCCGCACAAGCTCAGTCAACCGTTCAAGCGCTCTTGAATGCTTTAGGGGAAGATGGGAACACACAAGCCCTCCTCGCGGCAGTGTCTGCTCTGACTCAAGCCAATCCCGCACAAGCTGCGGCCATTGCTGCTGCGGCGACGGCATTTGCTCCTGCCCTCTCTTCTCAAATCGCGGCAAGCGCAGCTGCAGCCGCTCCAGCTCAGGCCGCAGCGGTAGCCGCAGCAGTGGCAACTGCAGCGCCCGCTCAAGCAGCGGCGGTCGCAGCGGCAGTGGCAACTGCAGCGCCTGCTCAAGCAGCGGCCATCGCGGCGGCAGTGGCAACAGTCGCGCCAGCGTCCGCGCCTCAGATTGCCGCCAGTGTCTCCGCCGCAGTTCCTGCAGCAGCTGTCAGTATCGCCCAAAGTGTGTCTTCTGCAGTCCCTGCCTCCGCTACGGCCGTTGCGTCTGCGGTGACGGCAGCGGTGCCCAGCGCCGATGCAGCAGCAATTTCCGCAGCAGCGCAGACCGGCTCGCAAAATCCAGCACCAACAGCCAATCAGCCAGCTAATACAGGAGACCAAGGCACATCGACGGCAGGCCAGAGCCTTCCCGGTTCGACAGGATCTGGCACGGCAGGCAGCGGCACTAGCGGCACACCCCCAAGGCCCACTCCTGCATCCAACTAATCATTTTCAACCTCATCGAATCCAAACCACTCTCAAATGCTTAAAAAAATCATGCCGCTCGCGGTTTCCGTGGGACTCTGCTCGACCTCCCTATTCGCTCAACAGCCTTCCGAGGACTTCTATGGGGCGCCTGCACCTGCAGACTTTCCGCAAGAATTGGGTGCCTCCGTGGATGACAATGCAGCGGCTTTAGAGATCCCTTCCGAGCCAGTTTCTGGTGGGATTTTTGAAGACAAACCTTTCACTTTTTCTTTTGCGCTCCGCGAGGGATATGATGACAACCTTTTCACAACCGAAACAAATCGCTCGGGAAGTTTATACACCAACATGGCAGGTGGGGTTAATTACACCGCGGAAAGTTCGCGCCTGCAACTCACGGCGGCCCTAAACGGTGGTGTAACCTATTACTATTCCCGTCCTGGAAACAAATTCGACTACACAGGCGCCGTAAACATCCAAGGCAGCTACAAACTCACCCCTCGTCTCACCTTAAACTTTTCCACTAATACAGCCTACCTCTCCCAACCGGACTTGGAAGTGGCAGGTACCAGTGCCCGAGACAACGGCGACTATATGTTTTCATCGACGACGGTGGCTGGCATGTATCAATGGTCTGACAAGTTTTCCACAGATACCAAATACAATTTTACACCCTTCTATTATGTCGAGGAATCCCTCAATGACAGCCAAGGTCGTATTGAGCAAACAATCGGCCAATCCTTTCGTTGGCTCGCTCTCCCCAAAACCACCGCTGTATTGGAGTATCGTGTCAATCCTGTAAACTATTACAGCGCTCCATTGGACAACTTCGGCCAATTCTTCCTCCTGGGAGTCGATCAAGTTTTCAATTCCAAATTTAAAGTGAACGCACGCGGCGGTGCGGAGTTGCGGTTCTACAGTGCTGATAATAACAATCCAGAATATTTTGGACCTTACGGTGAGCTGAATGGTTCCTACGAGTATCAAAAAAACTCGAGCGTTGGTCTGAATCTTCGCTACGGAACAGAAGCCTCAGGACTCAGTGGCGCTGCCACTCGCGAGACATTCCGTATCGGAGTGAATGTCGTTCAAGGCATCACTGCCAAGCTCTCCTTTCAAGCTGGTCTGAACTACCAAAACAATTTCTATAACGAATTTGATAAACAAACTCCCACAACGGGATTTTACGAAAACGTTTTAGAATACTCGGTAGGTGCCAATTTCAGGATCACGAAGAACCTCATCCTGCAAGGTGGCTACACCTACACGGTTGATATGGCCCCTGAGTCGGAGCAGTTGAGCTACACCCGCAATGTTGTCTTTCTCGGCTTGAACATGGATTTTTGATTTTTGGCGCAACTTAGCGCCGTTCTGGCTTTTGTCGACAATCCATCCATGCCGTCTTTCTTACGGCGAGCTTTCTTTTTTATCGCTCCAGAGACAGTTATTGAGCGTCCACTTTGATGAACTCATCCGACTCTAACGAAATCCAACTCCATTTTCTTGATTATTGGAGAGTCATCCGAATCAGGCTTCCGCTCATTGTCTTGGTATTCCTTCTCGTTGTCATCACAACCGGTGTGGTGACCTATTTCCTCCCCAAGCAATACGAGTCGAGCGTCACGATGCAGGTCAATCAAAACGACACATATCTGCAGGTTTTCGACGATCGCGGCGGAGGGCGGGGTTTCGACCCTCGCTTCATCACCACCCAATTTGAAATCATTCAGCGCAAGGAAATCCTTTATCCTGTCATCGAAGCGCTCGGGCTTGAGCAGACATGGAAAAAACTCTACGGCATCGCTGGTAAGGAGCAAACAATCTTCAGGCTCCGAAAAATGATTGATGTCCGCGAAATCCGTAACACCGAACTCATTCAAATCAGCGTTCTCGACCAAGATAGAAATGAGGCTTCGGAAATCGCCAACCGCATCGCAGAGGAATATCAGCGCCGCCGGATCGGGGAACAGCAGGGCACTGTGAATCGCTCACTGATCCAGTTGAAGGACGAGGTTGCCAAACAGAGTCGACGGGTCGATGAACTCCGCGCCGAGGCGCAGAGAATAAGGATTGAAAACGAAATCCAGGATCTCAACCCGGATAGCGTTGTGGATCCCATGCAGGCTGCCAATGAAGTTCTCCTCTCGGTCGAGCAGCAAGTCAGCACGGAACGGTTAAGAGTTTCCACTCTGCGCGCGAAATATGAACAAATTAGCAAGCTCTCGGATGACCAGATCATGCGAAGCATCAGCACGCTGGATGTTCAAGATCCAACTATCACCCAGATGCTTCCCCAGTTCCAGGAAGTAGCTTCGGAAGAGGCCCGACTCCTCAATAGCGGATTGGGTGTCAACCACCCGACAGTCAAATCCATGCGGGCCAAAAAAGAGGTCATGGCCACTCAACTCGTCACCCAGATAGCTTCGCTGCGCGCCAGCATGGAGGCTAATATCCGTATCGGCGAGGACTCGATCACTCAACTTGAGCAGCGTCTTCGCGAATCCCAAGCCAAACAGCAGACATCCAAAACACGGGCCTCAGGATACTACGAGGCAAAAAATAACTACATTCAGGCTAAAAAAATCCTCGAGGCTGCCGAGATGCGGCTGTCCACCGAAACCATGCAGCGCACGATGCCTCAAGATCCCACGGTGATCTGGGAGCGAGCCGAGCCTGCTGAGTATCCCTCGCGACCCCGCGTGCTGTTGAATATGATACTTGGCGTGGTCGTTGGCATTGGATTTGGAGTCGGTCTGGCTTTTTTCATTGAGTATCTGGACACCAGCGTCAAAACGCTTCAGGACTTGGAATCCATTCTAAAGATTCCAGTCCTCGCCGTCATACCCAAGGAAATTAGTCTCCTCATTAATGGTAATGATGACAACCCCGACGCGGAAGCGTATCGCATTATGCGGACGAACATCGAATTCAACCGCAAAAACCCTGCCTCGAACTCGATAACCATCGTAAGCGGTGGTCCTGGTGAAGGTAAGTCAACAACTCTCAACAATTTGGCTTATACATTTGCCAAAGGTGGCTACACAACGCTCGTAGTAGATGCCGATCTGAGGCGTCCTTCACAGCACAGAATTTTTGGGATTGACAACAAAAATGGCCTCAGTGACCTTTTAACGAAGCAATTAAGTTTGGAACAAGTCGTGCATAAAACGAAAGTTGAAAATCTTTTTTTCATGCCGAGCGGTTTGCTTCCAAGGGACGCTGTCGGAATCTTGAATTCCCAGCGAATGATGGAGGTGATCCAAGAAACAAAATCCCGCTTTGATATCGTTTTCTTTGATTCTCCCCCCATTCTTGGCGTCAGCGACGCCTCAGTGCTCTCCAGCGAATTAGACCTCACGATTATCGTCGTCCAGCACCGAAGATTCCCCAAGGAGATGATCCAAAGGGTCAAACAGGCTATCGAGAATGTGGGTGGTAACATATTGGGGGTGGTTCTTAACAATGTGGATATCCGCCATGATCAGTCTTATGGCTATTACACAAGTTATTATAACTACTACAGTCCGTCCAAAAATGTTCCTGAGAAGTCCGGACAAAACGCCCAAGCTGCTTCCCCGGCAACGACAAAACCAACCCCTCAATCTGGTGAATACTAAGTCTTTTATTGCCGCAATACTCCTCGTCCTATCTGCATCGATCCTGACCGCGCAGGATGCCGTTCTTCGTGCTGGCGACTCCTTGGAAGTTCGCATCGGTGGGGTGCCTCCTGAGGAAGTCCAACAGGTTTCCGGGACTTACACGATCGATGGTGACGGATTCGTGAATCTCCCACACATTGGCAAAATTCGGGCTGCGCAAGCTACCCAGTCGGAGTTGCAGTTAGCCATTGAGAGTGGATACACATCGCGCCAGATTTACACGAATCCTTCTATTACGCTCAGTATACCTAATACGGCACGCTTTGTTAATACCGGAGGAGAAGTAAAAGCTCCTCAACGCGTTCCTTTCACAGCAGATCTGACCTTGCTCGGGGCCATAAGTGCGTCAGGTGGTTTCACGGATTTTGCCGATCAGGGGAAAGTCCGCCTCCTGCGGGAAGGGAAAGTTACGATCGTCAATGTCAAGCAAGTCCGCAAAGAACCCGAGAAGGATATTCGCCTCAAGCCTGGCGACAGAATTGAAGTGCCGCAAAGTTTCTGGTAACCGTCCCTACAGTGACAACGAGTCTTGAAAGTGACGCCCTCTATTGGTTTTGCGTGAAGTGCAAACCTCGTCAGGAATCTACTTCGAAGAGAAGTATCCTACGCGATGTTGGTGTGGAAGTTTTTTGCCCGATGTTGCGCTTTGAGCGCGCGCGCCGCACCGGCCGAGTGCGTGTCACGGAGGCCATGTTCCCGGGCTATCTCTTCGCCCGCTTCAATTACCGCGCCACCCACCGCCATCTCGGGGCCTGTCACGGGGTATCGCATATTGTGAAATTTGGCGGCATCGCTGCCATCGTGGGCGAGGAGATCATCCAAGCCCTGCGAGCGGCTGTGGTTGATGAGGAAATTGTGGAAATCCGAACCCATATTGAAGTGGGTAGCGAGGTGCAGGTGCTACAGGGAGCCTTCAGTGGTATTAGGGCAATAGTCACGCAAGTGCTTCCAGCTCAGGCGCGCGTAAAGGTGCTCTTGGAGCTCCTCGGCATGGAGCGGGAGGTCGAGATCGCCGAGAGTAGTGTCTTGCCACGCATATCTCATCCCCTTGCTCCTCTGTAGTTTTCGCCCCCCGAGACACGCCTCGATCCCGTCTGGACGCCTGGAAGGTGGCACGGGCGTTACGCCTGCGATTGTAAGGCCTTCTATGTCAGGCGAGACACCCGACCTACATAAGAGCCTTCTAAAATCCACAACCTTGGAAACACTGGTATCTTCGCTTTTATACCAATGTCTCTTTGTAATTGGACTTTGCATCACAAAAGAAGGGGGCATGGCCGTCTCGGCCGTGTTGAGACTGGTCCACTTGCTTGCACCATGCCCATCCGAATTATGGTATCCACTGCCTTACACAGGCGGTGCCTCCGTCTCGAAGAGACGCCTGTGCCCCTCTTCAAAAGTCCAAAAGCTATCGGCTTTGGCCTGAGCGCTTCCGTCCACTACAGAGGCGGCCGGCAGCCCTTCAAATCCTACTGGGTGGGGACTTTTTTGTCTGCGAACTTTGAGGCTGCTTGATGGTTCTGATATCGGGGGCCTTTTTTACAGGCTTTGGAACAGGGGAATTTTCTTTCGCTTTTGATTTCGGCACGGGCGCGGTTTCGTTTAAAGGCGCAGGCGGTTTTGGCGGTTTGAGCGCCTTGAGGTTTGAATTTTGCAGAAGCGGAATTTCCCGCAGGGCCTCTACTCGCACTTTGGCAAGCCCACGGTCGTAGAAGCCGAGCTTTTTCGCTGCAACTACGCTCAGATCGATAATCCGCCCTTTCACGAAGGGACCTCGATTATTGATCCGCACGATGAGTGAATTCCCGGTTTTCAGATCCACCACTCTCACGCGCGTGTCGAAGGGGAGTTTTTTATGCGCTGCGGTGATATCTCCCGCACGGTAGGTCTCCCCGTTGGCCGTCAACCTTCCGATCCAGCGGCCTCCATACCAAGAGGCTGTGCCATGTTCAACAAGTGTCGGTTTTGAGGAGTAAATCTGCGTTTCCTCACGCCCCGGAGATGTCTCGATGAGCATGCGGGTCTGGCAGCCTGCTAAACAAAGGCACAAAGCCAAAAAAAGGCACACCCGCCAACTGGGAAGGAGTCTTTTTTTCCTATCGGAATCCCGAGTCATTGGGATTGCGTGCTCAGCAACGCGAGGGCGGCGGAGAGGGTGTCAACGGGATTGGGGTGGCCAGAAAGATTCAAGACTGGAAAATTAAATTGCGTTCTGCACCAGGTCAACTGGCGTTTCGCATAGCGCTGGCTTGCCTGCACCATGGCCGCTTTGCAGGCGCTCTCGGTGAGTTCGCCTTGCAGGAATTGCAGGATTTCCCGGAATCCGATCGCCCTCGAGGCTCCCTCGCCCGCGTGCTGTGCCGCTTTCACCTCCTCCACGACACTCGAGGCAAACATGGCTTCCACATTTGCAGCAATCCGATTCCGTAAATCATCGCGGTCCCGTGTGACCACTACGCCTCCAAATTGGCCACGGTCTTCGCTCCAAGTTCTCCGGGATTCCGCCAATGGCTTTTTCGTGAGCAGGACGATCTCCAGCGCACGCCGCACGCGTGCGGGATTGCGGGTATCGATGGCCTCTGGTGCGGCGGGGTCTTTTTCCGCAAGTTCCGCCAGCGCCTCGGCGATTGGCATCGACTGGATGCGGGCGCGGATGGCGTCATCCGGCTTCGGCATTTCCGCAAGGCCGTGAGTGAGAGCTTTCAGGTAAAGTCCCGTTCCACCTGTGAGAATGGGAACGCGGCCGCGTGACTGAATGTCTTCAACGCAGCGCCAGGCCTCCTCCGCATAGCGGGCGGCGTCGAACTTCTGCGTGAGATCCAAAAATCCCACAAGATGGTGGGGGACGAGAGCCCGAAGCTCGGGCGACGCTTGCGCCGTGAGAATCGGCAGACCAGCGTAGATTTGAAAGGCATCCGCTCCCACCACTTCTCCTCCGAGGTGGAGGGCCAGAGCGGCGGCCAGGGCGGATTTTCCCGCGCCTGTGGGCCCCGTCACGATGATCGGACGGGGCCCTTTGGCGAAGGATGTTTGTATTTTACTCAGCGGGCTGGGCGGTGCGTTCTGAGCGGCGCTCCTCGAGAGCCTTGGCTCCACTGACCACGAGTTTGCGGCTCATGAATTCCTTGTCGTGGAGTTCCGAGACAGCGCGCTTCGCTTCGTCCACCGACTGCATTTGCACAAAGGCAAATCCCTTCGAGCGCATATTGTGCCGGTTGATCACGATTTCCACATTTTGCACCGATCCGACCCCGTTGAAGAGGTCTGAGAGGTCGCTTTCGCCAGCGTCGAATGACAGGTTGCCTACATAGAGACGAGGGGAAGTGACTTCCACCACCTCTGGTGAGCGCATGCCGGTCGGGCGTTCGCTGCGTTCTTGACGCTCGCTGCGAGCTGGGCGCTCGCGCGTTGGACGCTCCGAGTCAGTGGACTCGCGGCTGCGGGCCGGGCGCTCCTCGCGCGCGGCTTGGGTTGGTTCTTCGGACTTTCCTGTCAGGAATCCAAGGATTCGTGAGAGGAGGGATTGTTTTGGCTTGGGTTTGTTATCGCGCTGGGCGGATGAGGGGGAACGGCTGCCGCGCTCAGGGCGTCGGCTGGATCCCCGGCGCGGCGAACGGCGCGATCCGCTGGGTGTGTATTCTGATGACATGTATTCTATTCTTGCATTGCATGGCCATCCTGGCACGCGGGGAAGTGCTTCCCGCAGCAGTGATAGGGATGGCGGTTTCGCCTCCGACGATGCACACCCCCTTGCAAGTGTGTGCTTCATGCACACTGCAAGGAACATGAGTGACGCGATGAATTCAGACCTTGGACCTCAATAAAGTGGGTCTCCGGATCCGTTTTGCATAAATGAAAGCGTCGGAAGCCCTATCACCATCTCTCGTTCGTAGTGAAAACTCAAGTTCTAAGTTCCATAAATTTTTCCGCCGCGCCTGCCCTGCCTCGTTCACGGGGGGCGGCCATCCCCACCGTGCAGGCCAGAGAATGCCAGTCCAGGTTGCCGCGCGAGTGCCTGCTTCAGGCAATACCCCCGCGCTAACTTCCTTACCGCGACAGCAGAAAAAAATCTTATTGCGGAAGTCCAAAAAGTGGCACAAGTTTGATAGCCCTCCCTCTCCAAAATACCTTCCCTGATTATGCCTAATAAATTTTGTCTTTTTGACCATGCCATTAGCTTATCTCTTATCATAGCGGCGCTTTCGACCGCCTCTGTCGTCACTGCTCAAGAGAACGATACCCGCCAGATGAGGCGCGGGGCGATCATCATCACGGAGGTTCAAGGCAAGGTGCTGATTATCAAGCCGGGCGAAACGGAGGGCAAAAATGCGTCCAAGGCGCAAGCCTTGCAGCAGGGGGAAAGGGTGATGACAGATAAAGATTCGACAATCTCTCTGGCATTTGAAAACGGTTCGGTCATTCAGGTCGAACCAGAGACGAGTTTTATTGTTGAAGAATTTCTTCAAGCCCCCTGGGATGTTTCAGAAGCCGCCTTGAGCGAGATGAAAACGGAACCCAGCAATTCCAAGCTCTCGACATTCCTTGAATATGGGGATGTGACATCGGGTGTCAAAAAATTGAAACCCGGCTCCAGCCTTACCGTAGCGACCCCTTTCGGCACGGCAGGAATTCTGGGCACGGACTTCAAGGTCAGCTTACAGAGGGATGCAAAAGGCGGTTCCAAAGGCCTGAGTGTTGCTGTGGCCTCGGGCGAGGTTGCAGTGGCTACCAAAGGTGGAGCAACCACCTCGGTAAAGGGAGGCTTCTCCACCAGTGTCAGCGTGATACCAAGCACCAACGGACAGGGTTCGTCGATGAGCCAACCAACCACAACTCAAATCGCAGCAGAAGTGAGTCTTTCAATTCTGCAGTTAGTGCGAAATCAAAGAACTTCTGCAGCGCAGGTTTTTACTAATAATCTGCTTGAGAGAGCCATTTCACCCAGTTCAGGCCTTAACACAAGACAGACTAACACGATTGAGGATGCAGCCGCTATTGGTAAGGAGGCACTTTTAACGACAGTGGAACAGCTCTCGGCCGACAGAGTTTCTGCAGCCCCTAAAATCGCTGCCTACGCTACAGGTTTGAATCCCGAAGCAGCCGCTGAGATCGCGGCTGCGGCTGCCAAGGGAGCTTCCCAAGTCGCGGTGCAGATCGCCTTGGCCGTCACATTCACGGCGCCATCGCAAGCCGCCCAAATCGCAACGAGTGTAGCTACAACGGTTCCAAATGCCGCTCCAAGGATTGCAGCGGTAGTGGCTTCTGCTGTCCCATCTCAAGCTGCTCAAATTGCGGCAAGCGTGGCGGCAGCATTACCAAGCGCAGCGACTGCCATCGCACGGAGCGTTGCGCGAGCCCAGCGGCAGCAGCTCGAAGAAATCATTCAAACCACATCTCAAGCCGTGCCCGAATCGGCGGCTTCCATCTCATCCGAAGTCCAAGCGGAAGCAGAAGACCAAGGAGTGGGCGACGGCCAAGAAGCCTCCAGCCAAATTGATCTCCCACCGGTGATTCCGACCAACCCAACTCAGCCTCCACCGCCTGCGCCTGCGCCAACATCGACCCCGACACCTCCGACCCCGACACCTCCAAGCCCAACAGCAACGCCGCCGCCGACACCGACACCGACACCGACACCGAATCCCAGCAATGCCTGAGCAAACGCTCAGCAAGTTGCGCGTTTTGTTTGCGAGGGCTCAAGTCGAGGATGGTCGCCTGCGAAGTGGCAATGGCGGGCGGTAGAAATACGGGATACGCGTCTCCAGTGTATTTCCATTTGATCAAAGTGAGGGCAGCGAAGTGTTGGCGAACTTGAATTCTGTAAATCGGGTCACCATCCTGTCGCTCTGGATTTTCCTCCTGACACGAGCGTGACTTGGTGGTTGTTTTTGGAGTCACCATCCGCTCTGCACAGCCGAAGGATTCGCCCGGCGCCGTTGACCCGCTGGTCATTGGCTGATAGTCGTTCTCGCCTCTCATGAGCGGATACAAAAATACGATCAATCTTCCTAAAACCGATTTTCCAATGAAGGCCGGGTTGGCCCAGCGCGAGCCTGAAATGCTGGCCAGGTGGGAAGGGGAGGGGCTTTACGAAAAGATTCAAGAGCGCCGCAAGGATGCTCCGCTTTATCTCCTGCACGATGGCCCTCCCTTTGCGAATGGCGACGTGCATATGGGAACGGCGCTGAATAAGATTCTGAAGGACTTCGTTGTTAAGAGCCGCACGATGGCGGGATTCCGGGCGCCTTTTGTTCCCGGTTGGGATTGCCACGGTCTTCCGATAGAGTTCCGCGTGGTGAAATCTTCGGAGGAATACGCCCGCAAATTTATCGACATCCAACGCCGCCAATTCCGCCGCCTGGGCGTTCTGGGCGACTGGGAGCATCCCTATCTCACGCTCGATCCTTCCTACGAGGCCGGCATGATCCGCTCCTTCGCGCGTTTCGTGGAAAAGGGCCTCGTCTATCGCAAGAAAAAACCCGTCCTCTGGAGCACGGGCGCGCAAACCGCCCTCGCCGAAGCCGAGGTGGAGTATCAGGATAAAACCTCTCCCGCAGTGTATGTCATGTTCCCGCTCGTCAGCGGAGAATTTGCCGGCGCGGCCTCGGTCGTCATCTGGACCACCACGCCGTGGACACTTCCTGCGAACCTCGCCATCGCCGTCAATGCCGGCCACCAATACGCCGTGGCCCGGGTGCGTCTCGAGGGTGTGGAAAAAACGATCATCCTCGCCGAGTCCCTGCTGGATTCGTTCTGCGCGGCCACCGGCGCTGAAAAAGTCAGCGTCGAAAAAACCCTCCCTGGCTCCGCATTGGAGGGCCTCGAGGCCAGCCACCCCTTCCTGCCACGCCATGCGACGATCTACACAGCGGCATTTGTGACGCTGGATACTGGCACGGGCTGCGTTCACATCGCGCCAGGGCATGGTGAGGACGACTACCATCTCGGCATGGAACGCGGGCTCACGCTCCTCTCGCCTGTCGATGACTACGGGCGCTACACCGAGGAGTGTGGATTGCCTGATTTCGTCGGCAAAAATGTCTTCGAGGCGAATGCCGGCATCATCGAGATTCTCAAACAAAAAGGAGCCCTCGCCGGGCAGGGTGACCATCAGCACTCCTACCCGCACTGCTGGCGCTCCAAGACGCCGGTCATCTTCCGCGCGGTCGAGCAGTTTTTTATCCGCATCGAAAACATCCGCGCCAAGGCGCTCGAAGAGGTCGACTCCACCACATGGCTTCCGCACTGGGGCCGCAATCGCATTCGCGGAACGGTGGAGTCCCGGCCCGACTGGTGCATCTCCCGCCAACGCACATGGGGCGTTCCCCTGCCGGTCTTCTACGATGCCAAAGGCGAGCCCGTGTTGGATCCCGCCGTGATTTGCAAGGTTGCGGATATTTTTGCCGAAAAAGGCACGAACTCGTGGTTCGAAATGGATGACGCCGCCTGGTGCGAACTCGTCGGCCTGCCCGCAGGCACAACGCGCCGCAACGACACGCTCGATGTGTGGATGGATTCCGGCCTGAGCCACGAAACTGTCCTGCGCCAGCGTCCCGAACTCGGCTTCCCCGCCGACCTCTATCTGGAGGCGACAGATCAACACCGCGGTTGGTTCCAGAGTTCGCTCATGACATCTGTGGCTTTGAATGGCTGCGCCCCCTATCGCGCGGTTCTCACTCACGGTTTCGTGATGGATGTGGACACCCGCAAGAAAATCTCCAAGTCCGCTGCCGGTGGATATCAGAAGCCGACCGACGCCGACCATTACGTCAACAAATACGGCGCGGATCTGCTCCGCCTGTGGGTGAGCAGCGTGAACTTCACCGACGATGTTCCCTTCTCGGAGGAAATCTTCACGCGTCTCTCGGATTCCTACCGTCGCGTTCGCAACACACTGCGCATCCTTCTGGCCAATCTCCACGACTACGATGTCGCCAAGCCACCGGCGCCGGAAGCCCTCACCTTCGTGGACCGCTGGATTCTCGCCCGTCTTCAGGAGGTGGTGGCCACCTGTCTCGATGCCTATGAGAAACTCGAGTTCCACCGCGTTTACCACACGATCAACCAATTCTGCGCGGTCGACCTCAGTAGTCTCTATGTGGACATCACCAAGGACCGCCTCTACTGCGACACGGCGGCCTCACCACGCCGGCGTGCCACACAGTTTGCCATGCACAGCGTGCTGGATGCCCTGACGCGTCTGCTCGCGCCGATCATCGCCTTCACCGCCGAGGAGGCCTGGGGCTACTCCCAGCCCGGCACATCCGTGCATTTGCAGGACTTCCCGAAACCCGATGCGCGTTGGACGAATCCCGACACGGTCGGAACGATGGATCAGCTTCTGCAAATCCGCAGCCGCATTTCCCAATCTGTGGAGAAGCCGCAAAAGGCGGGAGACATCGGCAGCGCGCTGGAGGCGAGGGTGAAGCTCTCCGTCACCGCCGCCGAGGCCACCCTGCTCGAACCGCTCAAGGTCGAACTCGAGGAGGTTTTTATCCTCAGTGATCTTGAAGTGGTCTCCACAGAAACGGCCGCTGTGGAGATTTCCAAAACTCCTCACGCCCGCTGCGAGCGTTGCTGGCGTCATCGTCCAGAAGTAGGTTCGAGTGCAGCGCATCCAACCCTCTGCGCCCGCTGTGAAGAAGCACTTGCTGTCTTGGCATGAAGCTTCTGTTGTTTGTCACCCTGCCCCTCTACCTGCTTGATCAGGTCACGAAATGGCTCGTTCTGCGTTTCATTTCGACGGATGAGTTTGTGCCGGTGATCCCTGGCTTTTTTTATCTCGTTCAAGTCCACAACACGGGTGCGGCCTTCGGAATGCTCAAGGACAACAACCTGTTTTTTATGCTGCTTGCTTCAGTGGCGCTGATTCTGGTTGCCGTCTTCGCGCTTCGAGGAGCCTTCGCCGACGCGCCCTCGCGCTTGGGTGCCGCCCTGCTGGTCTCCGGCGTGCTGGGAAATCTCACCGACCGCATCCTGCATGGCTATGTCGTCGATTTTTTGGATGTTGTGCTTCCCTGGTATGGCCACTGGCCGGCTTTCAATGTCGCCGACTCCGCCATCTGCGGAGCCGCCGCGCTCTTCCTGATTTCGGGATTTGTTGGCGGTGAAAAAAGGGTCTCATCTCCTTAAAAAAGATGCCTCAACTGTTGCTTTCCACCCATTAGGGGGTTACCACAACAGGAGTTTCTCCACTTTATGAATTCACCCACCACCATGCCCGTCAGCGAACTTTCCGCCGAGGCTCGCGGAGCTTTTCTTGTTCGCACTTACAGTCACCTCGCCCTGGCGATTGCGCTTTTTGTTGGAATCGAAGTCTGGTTTTTCCAAACCGGGATTGCGGATACGATTGTGAAAGCCTTTGAGAGCGTGTCGTGGCTTCTTGTGCTCGGCGGGTTCATGCTTTTATCCTGGTTGGCGACCTTCATGGCGAATCCCTCGATCTCACGCCCGCTGCAGTATCTGGGG
>NEUK01000006.1 GCA_002290555.1 Spartobacteria bacterium AMD-G4 | reverse complement strand
ATACGCCCAACACCGCCCGGGAAACAAAACCATGAAAAATACTCTCCTTGCCGCAGCGGTTGCCGTGGCACTCGTCACTACCGCCTACCAATCACCGGCCGCCGACAGCGTGGTGGAACAACTCGAGATCGTCACCAGCGCAATGAATTCTCTCCCTGACGTCATCTTCTACAAGGATATGGATGGAGTTTACCGCGGCGGCAATAAGGCGTGGGCTGCCTTGGTGGGGCGTCCGTTCGCCGAGTTGGTCGGAAAAACGGACGCCGAGATCTTCCCAGCCGAACTTGCCACGGCCTACCGCGCCGATGATCAGAAGACCCTGGCCAGCGGAAAGCTGAGGCAATTTCAGGAATGGCTGGTCTACCCCGACGGCCGCAAAGTTTACGCTGACACCTTGAAGTTGCCTTGGGTCGGCGATGACGGCAAGGTTTTGGGCGTGGTCGGGGTCTGCCGCGTGGTGGCGGCACCTGCTGGAGAAAAACCTGCGCTGGACCAGTAGATTCATCCGAAGCCTCGGGCATTCACTGAACATCCCCGCCGAAACATCTGGCGACACGCTCACGGTCAAACTCGATGCACTTCTCAAGCCCGCGACGGCCCCCCTCGCTCGGTGCCAAGCTTGTGTTGGACGGCATGCGCGAACTCGGTCTTGACCTCGCGAAATCCCCTCTGTTTCCAGCACTGAGATTCGCAGTGTGCTCAAAGCTCACTAAGCCATAGCAGAAGCGCAGGGGAAATTGGTGCTGACCAATGTCTCGCCCCTCGTGTGCGAGGTTTTTGATCTCACTGGCCTGTGCAACAAAATAAGTGCCACCTCTTGCTCGCGCCTCCCTGAGTGGTTACAAAAAACAAATGCCCATCCTTCTCGCCATCGAGACCTCTTGCGATGAAACCGCCGCTGCCGTTTTGCGGGGCTTTGACGGTGTGCTGGCACATGAGATTTTCAGCCAGGCCGAGATCCACTCCCATTTCGGTGGAGTCGTTCCTGAGGTGGCATCCAGAAACCACCTTGTTTCAGCACCCGCGATCATCGATAGCGCCATGGAAAAAGCCGGCCTACGCATTCAGGATCTCGACGCCATCGCAGCAACCACCGGCCCCGGCCTTGCCTCCTCACTTCTTGTTGGCGCCGCGGCAGCAAAGGGCCTCTGCATCGGAGCCGGAAAACCATTCCTTGCGATCAACCATATCGAAGGCCATCTGCTCTCGCCCTTTTTTGGTCATGAAACAATCCCTCCCCACACGGCCCTGGTGGTGAGCGGGGGGCACACGCTGTTGCTTGATGTGGAGGGCTTCGGCCGCTATCGCCTCTTGGGCCGCACTCTTGACGACGCCGCCGGTGAGGCCTTCGACAAGGTCGCCAAACTCCTCGGCCTCGGCTACCCGGGCGGTATCGAGATAGACCGCATGGCTCGTAGCGGCAATCCCGCGCGGTTTGAGTTTCCTCGCGGCATGATCGACTCGGGTGACTTGGATTTCAGCTTCAGCGGGCTCAAGACGGCCGTGCGCACTTTTCTCGAAAAACACGGCACGCCGTCCGTGGTGGATCTTCCTGACATCTGCGCCTCGTTCCAAGCGGCTGTTATCGATGTTCTCATCTCCAAGCTCTTCAAGGCGGCCCGACAAAATAGCCGTCGCGTGATCAGCCTGAGCGGTGGTGTGAGCGCGAACTCCTCGCTCCGCTCGCGCTCGATCGAACGCGCCGCAGGGGAGGGGCTCGAAATCCATTTTCCGCCGCAGGGACTCCTCACCGACAACGCGCTCATGATCGCCTTTGCTGCCGCGCACCATCTGGCCGCTGGGCATAGCCATCCGATCGACAGCGAAATCATGCCGAACTTTAATCCTCACATTTTGTGAATACGCTCACGCTCTTTCCTGCTCGAAAAAGACAACGCCGAGCTTAGCCCGCGCGTAGTATCTGGTGAAACGAAAGAGACTCTAAAATTTTTCATGTGCAGAACACAAATTTTGTCTTTTAGTAACCACGAAATTCTGAAACCTCTTTTCTAAAAAAATGTCAGCAACTACCATCGACGCACCAGTCCAAGAAACGACTTCCCACGCGCACACCGACCATGAAGTCGGTTTCATCCGCAAATACCTTTGGACTTACGACCACAAGATGATCGGTCTCCAATATCTGTGGACGGCGCTCGCTTTCCTCTTTCTCGGGGGTGCCCTTGCACTTGGCGTCCGCTGGCAGCTTGGCTTCCCAGGTGCAGAAATTCCTCTCATCGGCAAACTCCTGCCTGCCACTGTGGCCATCGATGGCGCTATCATTCCGGGCGGTTACAACATGCTTGTGACGATGCATGCGACTATCATGGTTTTCTTTGTGGTCATGCCGCTTCTCATCGGAGCCTTTGGTAACTACCTCATCCCTCTTCAGATCGGAGCAGGAGATATGGCATTTCCTCTCCTAAACGAGCTCAGTTACTGGCTCTATGTGCTCTCGGGCGTCATTTTACTCGGTGCCTTCTTCGCCCCGGGCGGCGCGCCCGGCACGGGCTGGACAGCTTACGCGCCCCTTAGCTCCGTGGCGGCCTACAATGGAACGCCGATTGGGCAAAGCCTCTGGGGTGCAGCTCTTTTCGTCAACGGTCTCTCATCGATTGCGGGTGCGACAAATTATGTTACGACTGTGGTCAATATGCGTGCACCAGGCATGACGATGTTTCGCATGCCGCTCCCGGTCTGGTCGCTTTTCATCACAGCGATCCTTCTTATCCTTGCGGTTCCTGTTCTCTCTGCTGCGGCTGCCATGCTTTTTGCAGATCTCAACTTGGGCACGAGCTTCTTCTCGCCCCAAGGCGGCGGGCAACCTCTCCTCTGGCAGCACCTCTTTTGGTTCTTCGGCCACCCCGAGGTCTACATCATGATTCTTCCTGCGATGGGTTTTTCTTCAGAAATTCTCGCCGTGTTTTCCCGCAAGCCTATCTTTGGCTACAAAGCCATGGTCTATGCCATGATCGCTATCGGATTCCTCGGATTTGTCGTTTGGGGTCACCACATGTTCGTCAGCGGAATGAACCTCACGCTCAGCGCGGCTTTCTCGGTGTCGACAATGGTGATCGCTGTGCCATCGGCCATCAAAACTTTTAACTGGATGGGAACCATCTGGCGTGGCTCAATTGAGTTCACGACGGCAATGTGCTTCGCGCTCGCTTTCGTCTCGATGTTCGTCATCGGCGGCTTGAGCGGTATCTTCATGGCCTCCACACCGGTCGACCTTTTTGTTCACCACACTTATTTCATCGTTGCGCATTTCCACTATGTGCTCTTCGGCGGCAGTATTTTTGCCATCTTCGGCGCGATCTACTTCTGGTTTCCGAAAATGTTCGGGCGCATGCTTAATGAATCGCTCGGCAAGTGGCATTTCTTTTTGACCTTGATCTTTTTTAACCTTGCCTTTTTTCCCATGCACAACTTGGGGCTTGGCGGCATGATGCGCCGTATTGCGGACCCCACTGTCTACGAACACCTGCGCCAACTCCAGCCCCTCAACCAGCTTTGCACCATCGGGGCAATGGGACTGGGTTTCACGACTTTCGTGTTTCTCTGGAATGTCGTCATGAGCCTGCGCAGTGGTAAAAAAGCTCCGAATAATCCATGGAATTCCAACACTTTGGAGTGGACTGTTGCATCGCCTCCCGGGCACGGCAACTTCGAGAAAACTCCACTCGTTTACCACGGACCCTACGAATACAGCGTTCCTGGTCTCGACAAGGACTATCTCCCACAAACCGAGCCCGCGCCTGAAAATGCGCGTCTCGAATCCCACTAAGCTACTTTCTCATGGTTGGAACACGGACATCTCTGAGCTTCCGCCGCGTTGCTATCCACATCTGGGCCATCCTCACACTGGTGGCAACTTTCATTCTGCTCTGCAGCGGCGGTATTGTAACATCCAAGGGAGTTGGCATGTCAGTTCCAGACTGGCCGACCACCTACGGATATAACATGTTTCTGTTTCCCATGTCTGGTTGGGTGGGCGGTATCTTTTACGAACATGGTCATCGCCTTATCGCTTCCTGGGTGGGTCTCATGACTATGATCCTTGCAGCAAGTCTTCTGGCCTCCGAGCCACGCCGCTGGGTGAAAAATCTGGGCATCATCGCATTTGTAGCGGTCTGCGTTCAAGGTCTGCTTGGCGGGCTTCGCGTCTCACTCTTCAAAGATGAAATCGGTATCTTCCATGCGCTGCTTGCTCAGTCGTTTTTTTGCTTGCTTGGGATCCTTGCGATTGCCACCAGCCCGCGATTCGTGCGTGGGGGGTGGGATTCCTTTCTTCCCGACCTTGCTTTGAAGAAGCTGGTAGTGGGAGCCACTCTTTTGATTTTTCTTCAGCTCGGCACAGGTGCCACAATGCGCCATGAGCATGCGGGCCTCTCGATTCCCGACTTTCCGCTTGCTTACGGAAAAATCCTGCCCGACACCTCTGCGGCAGTCATCACATCGATCAACGAAGCACGCGTGGCGGACAACAAGATGCCAACGAGTGCAGTCCAAATCTGGATTCAAATGGCACATCGCGCCGTGGCTGTCGGAATCTTTCTTATCGTTGCCGCCGTGGCGTGGCGTGCTTTTGCCAATCCTATCGCTCGCTCGGCCCGACTTGCGTCGGTGGTCTGGTTCCTGATGATTTCTGCTCAGGTTGCTCTCGGGGCATGGACGATTTGGTCTAACAAGGCAGCAGATGTAGCTACGGCTCATATGGCTCTCGGCGCTCTTTCTCTTCTTTTTGGTGTTGTTCTTTCGTTCCGGCTCTCGCGTGGTGTCGATGCCAGCCGGTTTGTCGTTCCCGACCGTCCCCCTGTCTCCGACTTCGCCCGCATCGCATGAAGAGCGCTGCCGCCCTTCCAGAGGAGCGCAAACATGCCCTGCTCGACGATGTTCTCGAGTTGGTGAAGGCTCGCCTTTCCCTGCTGGTTCTCATGACCACCCTCGTCGGCTTCCTCCTTGGCTGGCGAGGTCCCTTCAACTGGGTTCTTCTTACAGCCACTCTTCTCGGCACAGCCCTGTGCGCTGGCGGCGCATCCGCGCTGAATCAATGGTGGGAACGCGATGTCGACAGCCGTATGAAGCGCACACGCGACCGGCCGCTCCCAGCCTCTCGCATGCTGCCGCAAGATGCCCTTCTTTTTGGACTCTTTTTCTCCCTCAGCGGCATTGCGATCCTCGCACTCTTCGCGAATCAGCGCTCTGCCTTCCTCGCTTTCATCACAATAGCGATCTATGTCCTCGTCTATACTCCGATGAAGCGCATCAGTTCGCTGAACACTCTCGTGGGAGCGATCCCCGGCGCCCTCCCGCCACTCATCGGCTGGGTTGCCGCCCGTGGAAATTACAATATCGAAGGCTGCCTCCTCTTTGCAACTCTCTGGTTCTGGCAGATGCCCCACTTCCTCGCGATTGCTTGGATGTATAAAGACGACTATGCCGACGGTGGTTTTGTGATGCTCACAGCCAATGACCCCGAAGGCCGCCTCACCTCGTGCCAAGCTCTCCTCTACACGCTCTTTCTTGTGCCCGTGACTCTACTGCCGTCGATGCTCGGCTTCAATTCGTTTGTCTATTTTATCGGTGCCCTCGCGCTCGGCCTTGCTTTTACCGCCTTTGCTCTGCGATTTATTTCACAGCGCAACCGCAATGCCGCCCGAAATCTTTTCTTCGCGTCGATCATTTACCTGCCACTCCTTCTCGGCCTACTCGTTGCCACGAAGAAATGAATAAAAAACCAAGAACCCGCAATTTTATTGTGATGGGACTCATCTGGCTTTTTGCTATTTCCCTCTGCGCACTGGTTCTGCTACTTATGCATCTTCGCGGACCATTGATTAGTCCGTAGGCCGTTTCTAATAAACCAACCCATCATGTCCACAGCAGCCCTTACAAACGATTCTCAAGAACATCACGGAGCATCTCCAGCCACCGCCAAATTCGGCATGATCATATTTTTAATATCCGAGGGCATGCTCTTCGCTGGCCTTCTGGGAGGCTATTTCGTCCTCCGCTGGGCGGAAAATGGTTTTCCCTGGCAGGCAGGCCACTCATGGCCACCCAGCAAGGACATCGCAAAACTTCCGATTCTGCTGACATCTATCAATACAGTGTTTCTGATCGCGAGCAGCTGCACCTTTCACATGAGCGAGGTTGCCGTTCAAAAAGGAAAGTCTGGTTTAGCTTGGCTTTTTGTGACGATCGCGCTTGGTTCGCTTTTCGTCGGTGTGCAGTGCTACGAATGGTTCCACCTGCATCATGAAGGCCTTTGGTTCAACACGGGCGGCGTCTACGGTTCGAGCTTTTTCGTCATTACCGGATTCCACGGCATCCATGTCGCCATCGGCGTTTTGCTCATCCTCTGGTGCTTCCTGCGTCAGCTCTTTTATCGCAGTTTCACGCCCAGCCACCATATCGGTCTGGCCAATGTTGCCCTCTATTGGCACTTTGTAGATGTCGTCTGGCTGTTCGTTCTGACGCTTCTCTATTATGTCTGAGCTCCCTGCGCGGGCTGGCATACCTCCCATCGGATGGGTTGTGGCATTCCTCGCAGCAGCGGGTCTCATAGGTCTCGCTTATGTGAGCCTCAAATCCATTCCTCCTCCGACACTTCCCTCGAACCTCGAGAAAATCTCAGAGGTTCCGCAATTCCAGCTCACCGATCAGACGGGGCGGCCGATCACTCGCGAAGATTTAAAGGGTAAAATTTGGGCTGCCAACTTCATCTTTACCCGCTGCAAAGGCCCCTGCCCGATCACCCTCATCCGCATGCAGGAGCTCAATACCAAGCTCAAAAAGGTGAGACGCAATGTGGAGTTGGTCACCTTTACCGTTGATCCAGAATATGACACTCCTGCGGTGTTGAAAACCTTCGGGGAACAACTGGGTGCCGACCCCGCAAATTGGAAATTCCTCACCGGCACGGCAGATGCCATCAAAAATATTGTTGTCACCGGTCTGCTTCAACCGATCGCCAAAGAACCGGATGGCACGCCTGCCCATTCGTCTCGCATCGTGTTGGTGGACGCCAAAGGCTGGCTCCGTGGATACTGCGACGGACTCGATCCCGAAGCCGTCCAGAAGCTCATGGTGGACATCGGGGAACTCCTGCGCGAAGATCCTCCTGTTACCCAAACCCAGAAGAATTAATCACAAAGTTCATGGAGAAAAAATACGACTAACCTTCCCGCACTGTGGGTCGTAATTATTTTTGTCAAAAATGTTTTTTAAAATGAAACACACCATCGCCCTTCTGTTTGCTTTTTTTCTGACCCGCTTGCCCGATGCCGCTGCGTGTGTGGGCTGTCGTCAGCCTGGCTCAGGTGGTCCAGATGAACCCCAAACGGTTACGGCGGGTATCGCCCTCTCTTGGGGAGTCGTCGGCATGCTCGCCGTCGTCGGCCTGATCATTTCTGGCCTCACCTACTACATTGCGAATACCTGCCGCAATCTGGACCGCGCAAACAAGGTTCCATGAGCGTTTCCGACCTGCCCGCACTCAACGCCGGCCTCAATGCCATTTCCACTCTCCTCCTCCTCGCTGGCTTTATTTTCATCAAGACCGAACGCAAGATAGCGCATCGGACTTGTATGGTTGGGGCCTTCTCCGTTTCGTGCGTCTTCCTCATAACCTACGTGCTGCACAAAATTTTGGTGCAAGGTGTGCACACCCCGTTTGGCGGAGAAGGGCCCTGGAAGACTTTCTACTACGGAATGCTTATCTCCCACATCATTTTGGCCATTGTCATCGTGCCGCTCATTCTTACGACCATGACGCACGCGATCAGGGGTCGCTTCGAGCGCCACCGCGCTTGGGCTCGCTGGACATTTCCCCTCTGGTTCTATGTTTCCGTCACCGGTGTTCTCGTTTATTTCATGCTCTACCAATGGTTCCCCAAAGTCGCTTGATGCCGCTACAGAAGGTCCGAATTTTCTATAGAAATCAAATCCCCCACCAGACCTCACAAAATCTCATTCCAGAAATTCTGTGAATTTTGTAAATTCTGTCTAAAAAACCACCCGCTTTGAGCACCGAATCCACCACCGCCACTCCCCGCCGCCCGATGGGCCTCGAGCACCCTGCTGTCCTCGATGCCTTCGCCCATGATAAACGCCGCGACACCCTCGTGCTGGCCATGTATGAGACCCGCCCTTGGACTGGCGATGAGGCCCATATCCTTCAGCTTCAGGAAAAGCTTAATGCTTATGCCTCCTTCATTCTCGATGGCGAGATGGCCGATTCGTTTCCCCAATTCGTCGGCAAACCCATCGAAATCCAACTCCGCACCCGTCACCAACCTGATCCCCTGGTGCTCGGGTTCCTCAGCCAAGCCAAGGAGCAGCTTTCCCTCCAACAAATCACCATTGAAACCATCCTCGTTGATTCCACCGAGGAGTTTGAGCCGGTACATTCTGCTCCATCAGCCCATTCCTGCGGTTGCGGCCACGGCGGATGCGAATCCTGATCCACTCTGTAAGCGGAGCGGCTGGTAGCGACTAATAAGAGGTTCCCTCTTGGCGTGACTTCAAATCGTAAACTTGTTCGCAGCGCCGTTCCTTGCTGTTCCAGCGCCCCCCGGCTTCCACGCACTTGTTGATCTGCAAAAAATCGGGACTGAAACCGTGTATGGCATATAGGGAAAAATAGTATCCGCACACGATCAGAATCGCGGTTCCAGTGAGCATGATGATGGCCTTGAGCGGCATGGGGTAGGGGAGGTGGGGGCTCTTCTACTGAATCCCCAAAAACTCCAAAAGGCAAAAGAAAACATTTTTTTTCAACTTCCGTTTTATTCCCCTGCTTGATTCCAGTGAACTTTTTGAGACTCTGATTCGGCATTGAAGCCGCCCAACAAAAGATCTACTCGCATTCTGATCCTCACAGCAAGCATGGGGGAGGGTCACAATACCGCAGCGCGCAACATCCAGAGCGCCCTAAAAGCCAACTGGGGAGAAGTTGTCGAGACGCTCGTTGTGGATCCTTACACGCTCACGAATCCCGTGGTGAACCGCTGCATCCAGAAAGGCTATGCGGCCGCTATCAATAATTACCCACGGCTTTGGAAGGTCGTTTTCGCGATGCTCAGCCAGCCGAAAGTCATCGAGGGCATGGCCCCTCTTTTGCTTCAACTCACCAATGCAGTCCACTCGTTGGTGAGGGAATTCCAGCCTGATCTGGTGGCCTCGACCTACCCCGTCTTCGGCTACATCCTGCAACGAATTCGCCGTGGCGATCCCAAGGTGGATATGCCCTTCCACATGGTCATCACCGACTCCACAATGATCAACCAAACATGGTATCGCTACCCGTGCGATGGTGCCATCGTCGCCGACGGCCCAACAGCCGAGGTGTTGCGACGCGATGGTGTGCCGGAGGAAAAAATCCACATCCTGGGGTTTCCTGTGGGTCTGCAGTTTGACGAATTCATTCCCACACCGCCTCCGCATGATGGCCACTGGCGTCTCCTTTTTTTTCCTGGTGGGCCGGTCCGCCTCGCTGTCGAGACTCTGCGGCATCTTTCCACCCTCGAGAACGCGAGCGTTTCAGTGATCACGGGCCGGCGGCAGGACGTCCACGCTGCCCTCGTGCGCGCAGGCCTACCGGCGCGGGGGCACCTCATTGGATGGACGGATAAGATGCCGGAGCTCATGGGTTCGCACCATATTTTCATCGGCAAGGCTGGCGGAGCCACGGTTCAGGAGGCCATCGCGGCTCAGATTCCCTTTGTTGTGAGCCACATTGTTCCCGGGCAGGAGGAAGGCAATATCGCTCTCATCCAGCAAACCGCCATTGGAGCGCTGGCCTCAAACAGCCCTGCCGACATTCTACACATCGTCAAAGGAGCTATGACCAACGAAGGGGCCCTCTGGCGGACATGGCGTCGAAATCTCATTCAGCTTCAAAAACCTTCCGCTTCACATGCGATTGCCTCCTTCCTTTTCAAAAATGCCCAGGGAAGGAAGCCCTGATTCAGAGGCGGTGACCTTGCATAGGCCCAGGGGGCTTCAGCCGACGGCAGGCTGTTGCTGAGTTAAGCAGTGGAAGGCACCGAGTCCCCAGATCAGTTCCCGGCAATCAATCGGCACGATTCTCCGGTCGGGAAAGGCCTCGTGGAGTGCGGAGACGGCCCAAGCGTCGTTATGCTCGCTGAAGACGGGAAGGAGCACGACCGAGTTTGCGATATAAAAATTTGCATAGCTGGCCGGCAGGCGCTGTCCATCCCTCATGATGCGCGTGGGCATGGGCAGAGTGAGAACATGCAGCGGTTCACCATCTGCGAGACGCATGACATGAAGCCTGTCGAGATTCCTTTGGAGAGGTTCAAAATTGGGGTCGTGCTCATCCTCCTCGACCGCAGTGATGACGGTGGAGGGCCCGATAAAGCGTGTGATGTCATCCACATGGCCGTCGGTATCATCTCCTTCGATACCATCGCCGAGCCACAGGATTTTTCTGACGCCCAGTTTCTCTCGCAATTTCTTCTCAATGGCGGCGCGATCAAGAGTTGGGTTTCGGTTCGGATTCAGCAGGCAACTCTCGGTCGTGAGGAGAGTATCTCGGCCGTTTGTTTCTATTGAGCCACCCTCCAGAATAAAATGTTCGAAGTTGAAGAGAGGCATGCCGAGGGCCTTTGCGACGGCCGGAGGAACGGCGTTGTCCTCGTCAAAAGGCGAAAGCTTGTAGCCCCAAGCGTTGAATCCGAAATTCAGGACCGCAAGCTGTGGTGACTTCTCGCGCTTCACAAAAATCGGGCCGTGGTCCCGACACCATGGCTCATCGGTGAGAATGTGAAAAAACTCAATGCGTTCGGGCGGGCAGGAGCGGAGAAGTTTTCGGACAGCCTTCTCCTGATCTGCGCCACTGACATTGATACGGACAATCTCCGAGCTCGCAAGGGCCTCCACCATTTTAACAAAGGTCGGGACCACGCGATCGTAGGATCCGGGAAAGCTGTTGCAACCGGGCTGCGGCCAAGAAATCCATGTCGCTTCGTGCAGTTCCCATTCGGCCGGCATGCGATAACCTTTTTCTGAGGGGCTTGTTTCGCTCATATCAACTCCTCTTTTCTGATACCCTCGCCGAAGGACAAGGTAAACTTGGTAAAATATTTTTGCATTTCCGAAAAAATAATTTGCTACATTCCCCCGCCGCTTCACACTATGCTGACTAATTTTTAGATAGCCTTCTCCCCTGTCTCGTCCGTGCGGATGCGGATGGCATCCTCGACCGGGGAGACAAAGACTTTTCCATCTCCAATTTTCCCGGTTTTTGCGGACTTGACGATGGCTGCGACGGCGCCCTCCAGGAGCGAGTCCGTGACAACCACCTCGATCTTGATCTTCGGAAGGAAGTCTACCGTGTATTCGCTGCCACGGTAGATTTCGGTGTGGCCCTTCTGGCGGCCGAATCCCTTCACTTCGCTGACTGTCATTCCTTCGATGCCGAGATCGGCGAGAGCCTCTTTGACCTCTTCAAGTTTGAAGGGTTTGATAATTGCTTCGATTTTTTTCATATGTGTAATTTTTAGGGTGTATCGGTTGCCTTAGTCCATCAGGTAGCCTTCTTCGCCGTGCTCCGATGTGTCTAGGCCGAGAGACTCTTGTTCCTCGGTGGCGCGGAGGCCGATGGTGAACTTGACAATGTAGGCGATGATTGCCGTGGCCACCACCGCAAGAACGATGGTCAGAATGCTGGCCTTGATCTGATTCATGAGCAGACCTTCCTTGAGGCCTTCGACCACAGGGTTGGCTTCGGCCGATGCAAAGATGCCTGTAAGGATGGCCCCCAGGGTTCCGCCAATACCATGGATGCCGAAGGTGTCCAGCGCATCGTCATAACCAAGCACTTTCTTAAGGTAGACCACTGCAAAGAACGGGATGATGCCTGCCGCAACCGCCATGATCATTGCGCTGGCCGGTGTCACAAAGCCCGCAGCGGGTGTGACGACAACCAGACCGGAAACAATGCCCGAGCAGAAGCCGAGCACGCTTGGCTTGCCGCGGGTGATCCATTCAACCCCCGCCCACACGAACCCAGCCGTCGCAGCGCATAGGAAGGTGGTAGTGAAGGCGTTTGAGGCGATGGCATCGGCGCCGAGCGCAGAGCCCGCATTAAAGCCAAACCATCCAACGAAGAGCATCCCTGTTCCAATCATACAGAGCACCATCGAGTGCGGGGCCATCTGCTGTTTTCCGAAGCCAAGTCGTGGCCCGAGGATGATGCAGAGGACGAGTGCGGACCAGCCCGAGCTCATGTGGACAACAGTTCCGCCAGCGAAGTCGATCGCTTTGATGCCGGCATCGGGGTTGAGCGGGCCGCACATAAAGCCATTCACAGCCCAAACCATGTGGGCGAGCGGGAAGTAGACAACAAACATCCAAATCGCTGTGAAAAGAAGAACCGCTGAGAATTTCATGCGCTCGGCTGTGGCGCCGAAGATCAGTGCCGGGGTTATGATCGCAAAGGTGAGCTGGAACATCGCCCAGATGTAATCCGAGATCCAGTAGTAGCCCGCGCCAACATTCCCAGGCTTCATGCCGTTGAAACACGCCTGAGCAAAGTCGCCGAGGAAGGCGTTGCCTCCTGAGAATGTGAGGCTGTAGCCGCAGAGAAACCAGAGGATGGTTACCAAGCCGGCGATGCCCATCGTCATGGCAAGAATCGAGAGGACATTCTTCGAGCGCACAAGACCGCCATAGAAAAGCGCCAAACCGGGTAGTGTCATGAAAAGCACAAGTGCCGTGCTGGTCATTTGCCACGCGTTGTGGCCGGGGCCAGGGCCGGCGATCTTCGAGACGACATCGGGAGTTCTGGCTCCGTTGTTCACATACGCCTCCAAGTCGGCGAGACGCTGCTCGACACTTGGTTCAGCGGCGGTCTCGGCCGGCGCGGTCGTGGTTTCGACGACGGTGGTGGTAGTTGTTTGTTCGACGAGTGTGGTTGTTGCTTCCTGCGCAAGAGCCGAAGACAGACTCAGGGAGCCCGCCGCAATGATGGCTGCGGCGATGTTTGCCAGTGTTTTAGTTTTTATGAGCATGGTTTGTATGGGTGTTGACTTGTCTCGGAGCAGTGGTGACCGAGGATCGCACTGCCTTCAGCAATCCGTGTGCCAAGCCATTTCACTGGGGAGGAGCCCCGAAAAAGTGCCCAAAAAACAACAGTCGCTTTCGGCGTGTTGTTTTTTGTCCAGTCATTCGCAGCGTTCGACTGCGCATTTTTGAAAAGTCTGCAGAACCCCCAAGAATGCGCTTTCGCACGCGTTCATCCATGGCATCTTGCACAAAGCCATGATTGTCCCTGCGACAAAACCGAACTCAAATGCCAGCCATGCCGACGTCCCAGCGCCATGGCGAATCGTCACGGCTTTTGGGATTGTCTATGTCGGCTACGGATTGAATTTTCTGGCGGTCAAAATCGGGGTTGAGACCCTGCCGGCTTTCCTCTTCGCGGCCTCACACATTTTCTGCGCCGGGCTTCTTCTCATGGCGTGGCAGCATTTCACGCAAGGTCGCATCTTGCTACCGGTCGCGGGTCTCCAGCGCGCGGTAGTCGGCGCGTTTTTCCTCTTCGTTGGGGGTGTGGGGCTGGTGACAGAGGGTGAAAAAATGGGAGTCCCCTCTGGTGTGGCGGCGGTCATCAAAGCCTCTGTGCCTCTCTGGGTGGCTGTGCTGGAGGCGCTGCGTCCTCGCGGGGAGCGTGTGAGCCTTGTTATGGCGGTAGGCCTCCTTCTGGGAGGTCTGGGAGTGGCTGTCTTGGTGCTTCCGCGAATCGTGTCAGGCGGTTCGACGGGCTCAATGCCGGAAGGGATCCTTCTCCTCACGCTCTCGGCCTTTCTTTTTGCCATCGGCAGCATTTTCGTTAGGCACAAGCCCCCCTCCGCCTCTCCGCTGGAGGGCGCTGCTTGGATGATGATTTTTGGCGGCCTACTTCTGGCTACTCTCGGTTTGGCCCTTGGCGAAGCCGCGCAAATTCATGCGAGTGACTTCACCCCACGGAATCTTGGTGCGTTTGCCTTTCTCCTTCTCGTTCACTCCCTGGCCGCTTTCACAGCCATGAACTGGCTTTTGCGCCATCTACCAGCCTCGGTGGTGACCACAAAATTTTATGTATCCCCTGCCGTCGCTTTGATAGCCGGAAGCATCGTCCTTGGTGAAAAAATCACCCTTCCCGTTCTTGGCAGCCTGTGCCTGATTCTGGTCGGCGTGGGCGTTGTGCTCTGGGGAGCTGCGAGGAGAAAGTGCGAGCCTTCACCGAAGGCAAGTGGTGTTGAAGAGATCGAATCCTGAGCGTCGTCGCGCGCTCTGTGGCACTACGGGAGCAAGGCCAGACAGCTGCGGCAATAACTCGCGATATTTTCCGCCTTGAGAATTCCCGATACGATTGCAACACGCGAAGCCCCTGCGGAAACGACTTCCGAGAGGTTTTCTAATTTGATGCCACCGATGCAGAAGATCGGCAGGTTGACCAGGTCGTGGGCCTCTTTGATTCGAGATGTCCCTATGGATATATACTCAGGTTTCGTGGGGGTCGAAAAAAGCGGGCCGAATCCGATGTAGTCCGGCTTTTCGTCCAGAGCCACCTTGGCCTGAAGCGGGCTGTGTGTGGAGAGTCCCAGAATCTTTCCAGGCCCTATCAACTCGCGGGCTCTTTCGACGCGGATATCGTCCTGTCCGATATGCAAACCATCGGCTCCAGATTTGACCACAACTTCAGGGTGGTCATTGATGATTAACGGAACGCCAAAGCTTCTGCAGATCGCCACCAATGGGAGGGCCAGCTCAAGAATCTGCTCTGGTTCGTAACCTTTCGCGCGAAGTTGAAGGATTTCCACGCCGCCCTCGAGCATCTCAGTGGCGACGCGGGTCGTTTCCGAAGGCGTGACATAGCCCATGTCAAGAATGCCGTAGAGTCGGCGCTTTTGGAGATCGAAGTTCATTTGCGAAGTTTTGTGGGTTCCAATGAGCACATTCCCTCGCAGGTGGGTCCTATCTTGGTTTTCAAAGCCCACGCAGCAGCAGTGCAAGCGAGGCGCGCATCGCCATAGGAATGGGAATCAGCTCTTATTTGTCAGGCACACTAAAAAAGCCCATCGCTTTCGTAAATCAAAACCTATCATGTCCAAGCCAGCAAGTGTGTGCCGATGGAGTCTCGCACCGTCCACCGGCCGGTCGAACCTTCGCACGGCAAAGAGAGCCCGTTTTCGGTGTGTTGATTTCCAACCAACGGGATTCGGGCATGCGGATGCCGGCAGCCGATGCCATGAGGGCGTAGGCGTATTCCACGCGCCCCTCCCGCGGGAGTCCTTGTGCGTGTGCGGGACGGAGGAAAATTTGACAACCCAAGCGGAGCGTCCATCGCTTGGCAGCAAGAACGGTGAGTTCGTGGAGTCGTCAAAATAAAGCAAGGCTTTGGGTTTTTCGCCGCCAGCGGATGCTCCCGCTTGCAGGAGGGAAAGGAGTTCCGAGGGCGTTGAGCTTTGCTCGGCGGCGAGCCGTGCGGCATTACGATCGAGTGCGGCGAGATGGATGGCCTCTGCCAAGTTTCCGTCATCCGAGTTCAAGGGGGCCTGAGCGCGGCACGACTCGGCTGCTGCAGGAATCGTCACTCCACATCGCCCGCCTCGGTGAACTTTGCTCCGAGTTCCGAGGTGTCGAGAATTTCAAATGTCGCACGGGGATACCTGTGTGCAGCAGCGCTGGACTTCCATTTTTCAGCAAGTTGTTTTTTCAGGCCGGTCTTTTCAGCGGCGCTAAGTTTTTTGAATTTTACCTCAGAAACCACAACTCCATCACCGTCTTTGCGGAGGAAGTCGAACTCGGCGCCAGCCTCCCAATATCTCGCTGCATCGGGATGACGCGAGCGGCAGTAATCCTCGAAGACCGTGGCTGCATGGTCGTGGAGGAGCTTGGTTTTTTCTTCAATCGTGAGGCGGTGCCAGAGGCTTCTGTGCGGGGAGTAAACCCGAAACCAAAAACGAAGAGCCGGATCGCCGATGCGGTAGAGCGTCTTCTTGGTCGTTCGCAGGCTTTCGCCAAAGGGTATTTCGCGCTCGAGCAGGGACGCGTCGAGGAGTTGTTGCAGCGTGCGCCCGAGGTTTGTTTGGGCAGTTCCGAGCCTGGCAGCGATTTCCGAGGTCTTCGAGGCACCGCGACCTACCGCCTCCAGCACCGAGAGTGGAGTCAGCCCAGCGATCCGTTCCTCGCGCAGGATGCGCACCGGCTCATCCTCCAGGAACGCCGAGCGCCCGAAGAAGAGCTCCTCCGCCAGATCCAGCGCTGTGGCACCCGCTTCGACAAACTCCCAGTATTTCGGAATGCCGCCCACCAGCGCGTAGAGGGTAAAGGATTCTTTGCTCGAGCGATCGAGTCCGCACGCTCCGCAGAAGGCGGCGTAGTCCATCGGCTCCAGGTGAATGAGCTTGCGCGCCCTCTGGTAGAGAGGCGCCGCGCGGTTCAGGAAACAATCGTTCATCGCCCCCGTGCTCGATCCCGACAGCACCAGCGTGAATCCCTCCGGTCTGTGATGGTCCAACCAACGCTGCGCCACACTCGGTAACGAAGGGTCCGACGCCACCAGATAGGGAAATTCATCCAGACACAGCACGGTTTCCGCCGGTCCGTAACGCAGGAGTTCAAAAAACTCCATCCAAGTCTTCGGTTGGATGCCTTGCGGAAGGGCGGAGCCGATATCGCGCACGGTTTGCTCGATCTGCATCGGCACGGCCGCTTCGATGGCCTGACTATAAAACCCGCTCCGTTTTTCCAACCAATGCGTGAGCAGGCGCGTCTTTCCCACCCGCCGCCGTCCAAAAAGCACCACCAACCCGCCCACTCGCGCCGAGGCATCCAGTGATTCCAATTCCCGAGTCCGATTTGTAAAAGCCAATCTCACACCCACAAATTCCTCGCAATAATTATGCTTGTCAATAATAATGCTTTAAACAATGTATTTTCTCTGGTGCTCGCGCGGCAGCGCGCCCGCATCTGATAGAGGTGGGAACGCAGGGAAGGTGTCATATGGAAGCGTTGAGACCTGCGCGGGCAGGAACCCGTTTCGACGGGGCCGCGTAGGAGTCAGAGCCGCCAGAGTAGCGAAGAAGCGGGGTAATTCCCGTGGAGCGAAGGGCGGCAGGAAGGTGGAGAGGCAAAGGCCATGAACTGCGAAGAAACCTCCGCGGTAGTTCCCGCAAGGGATAAACAAGTGGAAGAGGACTTGTGGCAACGCCACAAAGCCGAACGCGGAGTATGGACGGAGCCGATGCTGATGGCCCTCGAACGAGGGATGGAAGGAAACAAGTGGTTCAGTCTGATCGACAGCCGAGCGAAGCGAGACAGCCGGCCTGATTTTCCTTCCAAAAGGCTGCCGGCAACGTTTGGTCGGAACGGACACTTGGGCTGGCATGGGAAAAGGTGAAGGCCAACGCAGGGGCATGTGGCGTTGACGGCATCACGATAGAGCGCTTCGAGAAAGACAGCCAGATTCGGCTGCTCGCCGTGAGAGAGCAACTCAAGCGAGGCGACTATCAACCCAAGCCAGTAAAACGGGTGTGGATCGATAAACCTGGCAGCGTGGAAAAGCGGCCGCTGGGGATACCCACGGTTGTCGACCGCGTGGTGCAAGCAGCGGTGAGAATGGCCATAGAGCCCATATTTGAAAACCGCTTCGCCGAGCACAGCTACGGGTTCCGCCCCGGATGTGGTTGCAAAGAGGCGCTGCGGCGAGTGGATGCACTGCTTGAGGCAGGGCATACGCATGTCGTGGATGTGGACATCAAGGGATACTTCGATGCGATACCTCACCAAAGACTGATGGCGCTGGTGCGCGAGCACATTGCCGACGGAAGGGTGTTAGGATTGATCGAAGGGTTCCTGAAACAAGGGGTCATTGAAGGAGCAAGCTGGCAGGAAGCCAAAGACGGGACGCCGCAAGGTGGAGTCATAAGTCCGCTGCTGGCGAACATATACCTCAATCCGTTGGATTGGCTGATGGCCGGACTTGGCTTTGAAATGGTGCGATATGCCGACGACATGATTGTGCTATGCCGCAATCAGGAAGAAGCTGAGGCCGCGCTGGAAAAGCTACGGGAGTGGATGAGAGAAGCTGGGCTGACCTTGCATCCAGAGAAAACCCGCACGGTGGACGTGAACACGGCCGAGAGTCATTTTGACTTCCTCGGCTATCGGTTCCAAAGAAGCCGGCGGGGAAGATTGATGAAATTGGTTCGGCCCAAAAGCATGCGCAAGCTGCGAGAATCCATCAAACCCCGGACGCGACGGACCGACGGCAAGAGCATGGAAGCCATCGCGGCGGACATCAACCGGACGCTTGCCGGCTGGTATGGCTACTTCAAACACGCCAAGGACAGCGAACTTGGAGGCATCGACGGATGGATACGCATGAGATTGCGCTCCATCTTGAGAAAGCGACGCGGCTGCAAAGGCCGAGGTCGAGGCAGAGACCACCAACGCTGGCCCAACCGCTACTTCACCGAACTGGGGCTATTTTTCCTGCTGGAAGCCAAAGTCTCGGAAATCACCAGTCTCCGTTATGGAGCAAACCACTAACTGGAGAGCCGGATGCGGGAGATCTGCAAGTCCGGTTCGGAGGGGGGAGCGGGACAAACCAATGTCCCGTTCCTACCTCTATCAGGAAACGCCCGCGCGCCGCCAACCGGCCAAGCTTCAAATGCAGCACGCACCGCGTAATGAAAAAGCTCTCAAACATAGAAACGAACAAAAGTTTTCGCATGGAACGCCGACGCCCCGTCGGCATCAGCGCCAGATAAATACGCTGCTGCAGCCCTTCAGCTAAACCAATCGCGACAATGCGCGGGACTGGTAGCTTTACCTCTCCTTGAATATCCCTCGCATCAGCAAATACGCGTTCTTCGTTGATTCACAGACTTGGGAAAACCTCTTTTGCGAGATCTCTAAGCCCATTGAATGACGGGTGGGCCGTCCATTGCTCTGATCGGAATGCTCCACGCTCAGGCTTGGCGGAACTCACAATTTGAAACAGCGTTCGCATGGTGGAACTCCGAAAATAAAACGAGGTTTCGCGCAGTTGGCTGGCCGTGAAGAAAATCCCCGGGTTTCTTCCAGTCAGCGGGATCGATCGATGAACAAAAACAGCGCTGCCCGGTCCGACCGCAGACGCGTTCCAATCCGGTGAATTCAAAAACAAATCCACCCACTGCGGCGATGTGGTCGGAACAATCGCGACTTTGATTCCGAATTGCGTGTGGAGAACCTCCGGATTTCCATTTCTCAAGGCCTTGTTGTAGCCGTTCCACACCTCGCGCGTGTGGGGAGCAAAGAAACCATCCAGGAAAACCTGCTTTTCAAAATTCCAACGGAGCAGGCAGTAACTCCCGCTTTCGATGGTCGTAAAAACCCTCTCGCTTGGGAACTCCGCCTTCACCCAATCCGCCGTGGCGTCGTCATAGATTGCCACCTTGCCGACGCGCGACACATGTTGGCCCTCGGGAATAAACGCATCCACTTTTCCGACTGAAAAAAGCCACCAGGCGAAGACCAGCCAGCCACCCGCAAGCAGCCAGCCAACAAAGCCCACCCAGCGTTTGGCGGCACAGGTGCAGCCTTTGAAAGCCACAACAATCACCGCGCCGGAGGCCAGCGCCGTGTAGCCAAACATCCTCACATATCCCAGCCCCAGAAAGACAGCGCCCAGCCAAGCCAGCAGGAGGCCGGGAGGCACATTGCGAAAGGCCAGTGCGGAAATGGCAGCAGCCACGGCCAGTGCATACGCGGCCTCGATCGGCCTCATCCCTGGCAACATATCAAGCGGTGACCAATAGTCGTTCGACCACGGCACAGAGGCATCTTGCCTCCAGATCGAGGAGTTCAGCCAGTCCTTGAGAGTTTTCGATTTCTCAGCAGTGCCGCTGGCTGTGGAGGTTTGATTTTTGGAAGGGATCGGGAGCGTTTGACTCTCGACAGCTGAGGCAACATGCCTTGCCGGAAGCGTGAGAAAATGAAGCGCTCCATCCCGCCCCGCCACCATCGCGAAAAGGAAAATCCCAAACGAGACCGTGAAGACCGCGAGGCTTTGAATTCCGTCGCGAGGCGACCATCTGCCATTGACCCGAAAAGCGGAAAACGACCGCGCTCCAAACAACGCAGCTCCCGTGATCCAACCTAGCACACAGCTTCCATGCAGGCAGCTCCAAAGCAAAAGAATGATGCCGATCGGAATATACTCGCGGATGCCCGGCGCACCGGTCCTTCGACACCCCAGCCAGAGCACAACAGGATAAAGAGCCAGCGAAAAAAGCGAGTTTCGGGGCAACTGCAACTGGTAGGTTCCGAGGCATACCGCTGCCAAGAGAAGCAGCGTCCAACCGCCAACCCAACCGCCAACCCTGTCGCCGCCCGATTTGATAAGAAAAAAAGACGCCAACAGAACGCACGCCACAACCAGTATCTGGAGGCCGAAGGAGCCAAGCAGCATGTGGCAAAAATACAGCGCCATATCACCCAGCCATTCCCACCGCAACTCGCTCCCCAGCGACCCTGCGTCCCATGGGGAAAAGTAAAACCGCGACAAATCCGGCATGCTCCGCTCCTCCACCAGCCACTTTCCGAGAGCCACATGCCACCATGCGTCCGAGACGCTCACCTGTCGGAAAGCGAGAGGAAAAACGCAAGCAATCAAGGCAAGCCACCAAGCCGCTTTTTTGAAGCGCGAGGCAGACCTTTCATGTCTATCGACTGTGGCTGCTTTCCTCACCCATCTATTCCTTACTGCTTCAACCAAAAAAATCCCCGCCAAAAATCATCCCCTGTAGCGGCGTGTCTATGACCGCCGAGCGACTTCCAACCCAGGGTGCAGTGGCGCCCATTGTAGCGGCGTCGCTGTGAGCGCCGAAAGCGTTGCTACCGGCAGTCACAGACAGCCGATAGAGAACGCACGCGCTGTAGTGGCGTATCTATAACTGCCATTTTTCTTGCAAAACGGGAAAGTATTACCAGATTGCAAAACATGGTCGATCGTTTTTATCGGAAATTGGTGGCTGAGAAGCTGGAGAAATATCCAGCGGTTTCACTGCTCGGCCCACGGCAATGCGGAAAGACAACGCTGGCAAAAAATTTTGGCGGCAGATATTTCGATATGGAGAGTCAGGGGGCGGCCCTGCGCTTGGACTCGGAGTGGGATCGCCTCATGCGGGGAGAGGAGTTGGTCATTATCGATGAGGCCCAATGCGCCCCCGAGATTTTTCCTCGCCTGCGCAGCGCGATCGATCTCGAGCGCAAGCGCAACGGACGCTTCCTTCTGCTCGGTTCGGTCTCACCCGCCCTCATGCAAAATGTCTCGGAATCCCTCGCTGGACGAATGGGGCTGCTTTCGATGGGGCCTCTGACATACTCGGAGTTGTCTGATCCTCTCGGAGTGGATTGTTGGGAGGGTCTTTGGTTGCGAGGAGGGTTTCCGGATGGCGGGATTCTCGATGGGAGTCGTTTTCCTGATTGGCAGAAGAGTTATTTGGAGCTGTTGGCGACGCGGGATTTGCCGGAGTGGGGCTTCCCCGCGAAACCCCAGCGCACCCGTCGCCTGCTGAGTATGCTGGCGGCCGTGAATGCCCAACCCCTGAACGCCTCGGAACTCGGTTGTTCACTGGGAATCGATCACAAGACCGTCATGGGATATTGCGATTTTTTGGAGGAGACTTTTTTGATCCGCCGTGTGCGTCCGTGGTTTGGAAACATTAACAAGCGCCTTGTCAAAACACCCCGCCTCTACTGGCGCGACAGCGGTTTGCTTCACGCCCTGCTGAATGTGCAAAACATCGATCATCTCTACAATCAGCCTTGGGTGGGTTACAGTTGGGAGGGTTTCGTGGTCGAGCAAGTCCTCGCCTCGCTGGATCTCTTTGGTTTGAGCGCCGAGCCCTATTTTTTCCGCACATCCGACGGCATCGAATCCGACCTCCTCCTCGACTGGGCCGGGGAACGGTGGGCCATCGAGATCAAACTCACCTCTGATCCGACAAGAACCATGGTCAAGGGACTCCAA
>NEUK01000059.1 GCA_002290555.1 Spartobacteria bacterium AMD-G4 | reverse complement strand
CCTTTCCGCCGCCGCTTCGAATTTCAAAAAAGTATCGCTCGAACTCGGTGGCAAGAGTCCCAATATTGTCTTCGCCGACTCCGACCACGACCGCGCTTTGGAATATGCGCTTTTCGCGATTTTTGCCGGTCAAGGCGAGGTCTGTAGCGCCGGTTCCCGCTTGCTCCTCGAGCGGAGTCTTGCACACGATTTCCTTCCCCGCCTGGCCGCCGCCGCTGAAAAAATCGTCGTCGGCCCCGGCATGGACGAGGCCACCGAAATGGGGCCGCTCATCTCCCGCGCCCATCAAAAAAAAGTTCTCGATCACATCCAAAGCGCCTGCTGCGAAGGGGCTCAGCTCCTCACGGGAGGCTCCGCCTACAATGACCAACGCAGCGCGGGAAATTTCGTGCAGCCCACGATTTTCACCGATGTGAAACCCTCCATGCGCATCGTGCGCGAGGAGGTCTTTGGGCCCGTTCTCACCGTTCAGCTTTTCGATACCGAGGAAGAAGCTGTTCACATCGCAAACGACACCATCTACGGCCTCGCCGCCGGTGTCTTCACGAGGGATGGCGCCAAGGCCCAGCGCGTCGTCCGCCGCCTGCGTGCAGGCATCACTTGGATCAATACCTACCACCCCACCTTCGCCGAAGCCCCTTGGGGCGGCTACAAACAGAGTGGCATGGGACGCGAACTCGGCACATACGGCTACGAAGCCTATACCGAGGTCAAGCAGATCAACCACTGCATCAATCCCCAGCCGCTCGGCTGGTTTGGCTCCGCACCCTGATTCCCGTGCCGGCCTTCCTCGCCGCTTTTTTTCTCGCGATCCCCATCGCCTGCGCCTGGCAGTCCACACTCACTCCGGATGTCGCCGGGCCGTTCCAAGCCCGCGCCGCGATTTCCTACGAGGGGAGAAGCGCCATTCTCACCAGCTCCGGCGGCACGACAGGCTTCGCCCGCACACTCTACCAGCTCGACGCCAGCCTCGATGCCCACGCCACCCGCGGTGGCCTCCAAACGATCCAATCCGCCCAACTCGAAAAATACGCCACCCGCACCCTCTCGACTCGCATCGAAGGCAACAATGGCCACCTCACCAGCCTCCGCGAGTGGATTTCCCCCGATTCCAAGCCCTCCAAGTGGAAGCCAGTCAAAATCGCCCCCATCCGAGACCTCTTCGCCGCCTCCCTCTTCATCCGCAGCCAATCCCTCGCCAAAGGCGAAAAAGTCCGCACCCTCGTATTCCCAGGCGGATCGCCATTTCTCGTCGATATCGAATCCCTCGGCCCCGAGAAAATCCCCATCGCCGGCACCCCACGCGACACCCTGCGCCTCGACATCAAAATCCAAAGCGTGAACACCAAAAAAGGCAACGCGCTCGAGCCCCACCAAAAATTCCGCTCCGGCACCCTCTGGCTCAGCAACGACCCCGACCGCATCCTCCTCCGCGCCGAAGTCCAAGTCTTCGTCGGCTATGTCTTCGCCGAATTAGCCGCGTTTCAGCCAAGCGACAGCCTCCCACTTCTGCGATCATCGGCCTCAAATTCTCCCTGGCCGAAATAAATACTTCGATAAGCGCGCCGCGACCCGCGCCGAGTAAACGACACGCCCGCAATGCAAAACGCGCCATCTTTTGCTAAAAAGGCGGCCTTAAAATGCAATGATGCTAAATTGTCGCATTGAAAAATATCCCTTCATGTGCATGATGCCGCCCACCCCTCGGAAAAAACCAAAATATCATGCACGAGGGGAAAAATTTTATCGAACAAAGCTGGAGCCATTATCGCTGCGCTGCGCCAGTTTTTACACAGGAGTTCACAATAATGCGGGTATCCGGAGGCTCTCTGCTTATCAGATCTCAAGGCTTTTTCTGCCGATCCTACTTGCTATGGCTTTCGGCGTGGCGAAGGTTCAAGCTCAGCCTAGCGCCGGAGTAATCAGAGTGGCGTTGAGCACCCGCGGACAGCAAACCGCATTGCTTCCCTCAGATGCTTCGGTGTGGGGACTTGGGGTGAATGCAAATGGAAGCTTGGGCGATGGAACTATGCTTTTCCGCTGTGGCCTTCTGCGAATGCAAAGCACGACAGTCAACCTCAATGGGACGCAGGAGGACCTCATCACTCACGATCCCACCCGTCAGCTTGAGGCGTGGCGAACTCGTAGGTCGGGGCTTAGCCTGCAAAATGTCGAAATATGTTTAAAAAAACAAATTCCAATACCTGTGTGCAGTAGTAAAAATCAGCTGCGATGAGAAGACTGTCTTTATTCTGCCTCGGTCTGGTTTTACTCGCCACTGGCATTTGGTGGGGACTTCCTGCGCCGAAATCCCTTCATGAGGCTGATGGGAAGGCGTCAATGAAGGTCGCCAGCCCAGCGCAAGCCTCGCAGGCACCTGCACCTACGACCGCTCCTCAGGTTTTTGGCACTCGGGAGGCAGATCCACAGGCAGAGGGGAAGCCCATAGCGTATGTGGAACCTGCGAAGAAGGCGGACCTAGACGCGACGAGCGAGCGAGATGCTTTCCTGCGCAAGGCGCGAACGTTGCAGGAGCGGGCGACGCCTCCTGATGAGAAGGGGAATTTTACCAAGAAGCGTGTGGTGGAGGTGGATGGCTTCAAATACCGGCATCTACGCCTAGAGGAGCACTGGTCGAAGGATGTAGCGACGGGCGAGGAAAAGCTGGGCGAGCAGCGGGTGATGGTGGCGGACCATTTCCTGGTGACGGTGTGGCCAGGGGTGAAGGAGGCGGCACTTGTGGAGGCGCTGGCAAAGCTTGGAGGTAAGGTGCGGCGGCATTTGCCGAACTCGGCGGTCTATCTGGTGGAGACGGGGAGTGTGGATCTGGATGTTTTTGATGCCAAACTGGCAGAGTTCCGCCTGAATGCGGCGGAGATAAAGGTGGTGGAGCCGGATTTTGTGGTGTTTGCGTTGCTGACGCCGAATGATCCGTCGTTTTCATCCCTTTGGGGGCTGCACAACACCGGACAGACTGGCGGCACGGGCGATGCAGATATTGACGCGCCGGAGGCATGGGAGGTGGCACGCGGCGGCTCGTCGGTGGTGGTGGGGGTGATCGACACGGGGATCGACTACACTCATCCGGACCTGATGGCGAATATGTGGACGAACGCGGGGGAAATCCCGTTGAACGGACTGGATGACGACGGAAATGGCTATGTGGATGACACGCGGGGCTGGGACTTTGTGTCGGACGACAATGATCCGGCGGATGATCATTACCACGGGACACACTGCGCGGGCACCATCGGAGCGGTGGGGGACAATGGCATGGGCGTGGTGGGGGTGTGCCACACGGTCCGTCTGATGGCGCTGAAGTTTCTCTCGGGCAGCGGCGGCGGTACGACTTCCGACGCAGTTGAGGCCGTGCTCTACGCGACGGCGAACCACGCGACGATGACTTCGAACAGTTGGGGTGGCGGTGGCTACTCGCAGACTCTGAAAGATGCCATCGATGCGGCAGGCGCAGCGGGGGTGATCTTCGTGGCCGCAGCGGGTAATGACGGGATCAATACAGACCTTTTTCCTTCCTATCCGGCATCCTATGACTCGGCGAACATCATCTCCGTGGCCGCGAGCGATCACAATGACGCGCTGGCCTCCTTCACAAACTATGGTGCCACGACGGTGGACCTGGCCGCGCCAGGGGTGAGCATCTACTCGACGAGTCCAGGGAATGGCTACCGCTCTCTGAGCGGCACGTCGATGGCCTGTCCGCATGTGGCAGGTGCCTGTGCTTTGATCAAAGCGGCGCGTCCGGCGATAAACTGGGCGGACATTAAGAGTGCTTTACTGAACAATGTGGACGGCGTGGACGGGATTAACGGCAAAGTCCTCAAAAATGGGCGCATGAACGTTGCGCGGTCCTTGATCATCGCCACCGATCCGTATCTAACGCTGAACACGATCACGCCATCCGATGACGGCCAGCAGGGCTCCGCCGGGAACGGCAACGGCATCCTGAATCCAGGCGAGGACATTGCGCTGGCGGTGACATTGAAGAATGTGGGAGCGCAGCCCGCTTTGGGAGCGTCCACTACGATGACGGTGACCTCCGCCGAGAGCAAAGTAACGGTGCTACAAGGCAGCCAGAGCTGGGGAGACATCCCGGTGAACAGCACTGTGAACACCGGGGCAACGCCGTTTCTCATCCACATCGATGCAGACACGGCGACTCCGCATCCTTTCACGGTCAAACTGATCACCACGGACAGTGGTGGCGGTTCCTGGACGGCTGAAGCGCAGATGACGGTGCTCACCAGCAGCACGGTCGAGGGGCAGGTAACAGCGACGACTGGTGGAGCAGCCATCAGCGGAGCCTTGATCACCTACACAGGCCCCTCCAGCGGTAGCGTGACCACGGATGCAAGCGGTGACTACACGCTGAACCTCACCGATGGTGTCTATCAGGTCCGGGCAACGGCTGCGGGTTACAATCCGCCCACGCCGACCACCGTGACGCTGCCGCCAAGCATGACTGAGGTGAATTTCTCCCTCGGACGTTCGCGGGTGCAGGTGACGCCCACCACGCTGAGCTCCACGCAGTATGAGGACGCGCTGGCAACTCAGACGCTGAAGGTGACAAATGACGGGGACGAGCCGCTGACCTTCACGGTGAATGCCGCGCCGCGTGCGAGCACAATATCTCTGGAGGTGAGTCCGAGAATCCGCCCCGCCGCAGTAACTGGGGCGGCGGACGCAGCTCCAGAGGCGCACTCCACCGGTCTGAAAGGCTTGCTGCGTGCGGCAGAGGGCTCGACCACGCTGCCTTTCCTCGACAGTTTCGAAAGCGGCTCACTCACCGGCTGGACGAGCGGCTCCGGGGCAGGCACGCGGGAGATTGTCTCCGACACAGCCGCCGCTGGCACAAAAAGCTTCCATTACGACTATCAGGGCGAAACCGACCACCTCCACGGCATCAACCGCGACTTCGCTGCTGGGGCTAAGCCCAAGAACATCTCCTTCTGGGTGCGATCCAGTTCCACCACGACGAACAACGGCTATTTTGTGCTCACGGACAGCACCTACGGAGCTAGCGTGATCTGGTTTTTCGCTCGAGACTCGGGGAAATTCTATGTGAACAGTGATGTGGACGGTGACGAAACCTTCAGCTACGAGGCAAATGTCTGGTATAAAGTGGAGTTCCGTGATCTGGACTGGACGGCTAAAAATTTCGACTACTACGTCAACGGCGCTCTGGTGAAGGTGAACATCCCCTTCCGCAATGCGGCATGGGTGGACGAGGTGTCACAGCTCTGGCTCTACAATTTCAGTACGGATTCCGAGGCCTGGTGGGATGACATCCGCATCATGGATGGCAGCCTCGACTGGCTGGCGGTGGCTCCCGATGGTGCCACGCTGGCACCGGGGCAGTCCGCCACGCTCACAGCGACCTTTGACGCAACTGAAAAGCCTCCCGGCACCTACCTGGGGCAGATCGACATCAACTCGAACGACCCTGCGAATCCCGTCGTGATTGTGCCAGCAACGATGACGGTGCTAGCGACCCCGAACACTCCGCCCGTGGCAGATGCGCAGACGGTGACTCTAGCTGAGGATACACAATCCGTGCTCACCCTGACGGGCAGCGATGCAGAGGGCCACGCGCTCACCGCGCGAATCACGACACTCCCGGACTTTGGCAGCCTTTACCAAACCACGGATGGCATCAGTTTGGGCGAACAGATCACCAGCGCTCCCGCCACCGTGGCAAATACGGCGAAGAAACTTATTTATGTGCCGCCGCCGAACGCAAACGGCACGCCTTATGCTTCCTTCCAGTTCATCATGAAGGACAAGCGGTCCCAGTCCACGGCTGCCGCTGTCACACTCAACGTCACAGCGGTGAATGACATCCCAGTGGCCTTCAATGATAGCGTCTCAGGCCTGCCGGGGGCGCTCATTACGCCCATCGCTGTGCTGCTGAACGATCTGGAGCCAGACGGACAGGCGCTGACGATCATTTCGTTCACTCAGGGCCAGAGAGGCACCGTGGCCAGCAATGGCGACGGCACGCTGTGCTACACCCCCAACGTGAACTTCACCAGCGGTGAGGATTCCTTCACCTACACCATCAGCGACGGCGCGGGTGGCACCTCCACCGCGAATGTGAACGTGGCGGTGGGCCTGCTGGCTGCCGGACCGTGGCCGATGATGGGCTGTGACGCGGCACACACCGGCTTTTACCCCGGCACACTGAACGGGCAGACGCTCTCGCTGGCGTGGTCGCTACAGGTTTCGCCGCAACCGTTGAACCAAGTGTCCATTGCAGAGGGCAAGGTATTCGCAACGCCGGACATCTACTTCAATGAGACGCAGCTCAGTGCCGTGGATCTCGCCACTGGCACGCTGGCGTGGAAAAAGGTCTGGCCTGTGCAGGCGCGCTCGCTCAACGGCCCAGCCTATCACAGCGGCACTGTGTATGTGCAACGCGGCAATCACAGCAGCGACAGCCAGCTCTGGGCTCTGAATACCACCGATGGCAGCACACGTTGGAGTACTCCCTTTAGCGCGCAATGGGAGGAATACCTGCCGCCAACGGTCACCGATGACGCGGTTTATGTAAATGGAGGCACCCAAGGAGGCATGTATGGCTACAATCGCTCATCGGGGAGCCAGTTGTTTTTCACTTCACTGGATCAGTCTGACGCTTGGACTCCAACAATTTACAACTCCAAGGCTTACTCCTTCGTAAATGGCAAATTCCAGCAGCATCACCTCACGACCGGTGTCATCGAATGGACTTTGGACCTCACTTGGAATTGGAATGGTTACACCATGAATCGCGCAGCCGCCATTGCCTCAGGTGCTGCTTTTGTGATCAACAACCGATCAGGTGGGAATGAGTTGGTATGCATAGATCTGGCCACCCAAGCGGTGCGCTGGCGGGTTCAGACTGGCTTCACAGGCACACCTTCTGTATCCGGTTCTCGTGTGTATGCCTTCGATAGCGCGGGTAGTGTCAAAGCCTACGACACCACCACTGGCACGCTCCAACAAACCTACACCACTGACATCGGCCCTGCTGGCCTCTACCAGCCGATCATCACCAATGACGTGTTGATCGCCTCATCTTCCACCAGCACGGTCATTCATGCGCTGACGACCGGAACCAGAATCCAGACCATCTCGGCCGGAGGCATTCCCAGCCTCAGTAATGGCTACCTGCTGCTCGCAGGCACGGACGGCATCTTGCGCTGCTACGCCGTGCTCGCAGACAACACGGCTCCTGTGGCCTCCGCCTTGACCTCCACTTGTGTCGAGGATCAAACCCTCACCATCACCCTGCCTGGCACGGATGCGGATGGCGATTCGCTCACCGGCCTCATCACCTCGCTGCCGGCTAAAGGCACGCTCTATCAGACAACGGATGGTGTGCAGATCGACGATCCGGTCACGCTCGTTCCCGTCATTGTCCGCAACCCGCAGCGAAAGGTTATCTATCGGCCCGCAGCTGACGGATTTGGCAGTCCCTACACCACCTTCAATTTTAAGGTGAACGACGGCATGGTCAGTTCTGCCGAGGCCACGGCCACGGTGAATGTAACCAACGTCAATGACGCCCCGATCGCTGTGAATGACACAGTGTATCTCCGCGCCGGGAGCTCCCTGGCCGCCTACTCACCCACGGCGAATGACAAGAATGCGGATGGCGAGGTGCTGACGATTACGGCCTTCACCCAGCCTTCCAAAGGCACTGTGCTACAAAATGCCGATGGCAGCCTGCGCTATGTGCCACATGGCGATTTCATCGAAGGAGAGGATAACTTTCAATATACCATTCAAGATGGCGCTGGGGCCAGTTCTTCTGCTGCGGTGCAGGTGTTGGTCAGTGCCTCCTATGGCGCGGAGTGGTCCCAGTTTGGTAACGGCCCCGATCATTCCGGGCGCTATCCTGGAGTTTTGAGCACACAGACGTGGGTGCAGCGGTGGGAGTATGCCTTCCCGAACGCGATTAACCCGCTGGCCATCAGCGGTGGTAAAGTCTATGTCACACCGACTGGGAACTGGAACAACTACATGCATGCCGTGGCCCTGGACGCTGTGACTGGTGGCGAGGTCTGGCGCACGCAGTTCCAGCCTGGGCACTCGATGACCCCCCCCAGCCATCACAAAGGCGTGGTTTACATGCAAAGAGGCATTATGTACACTATGTACACAGAAGACTCCCACTTGTGGGCGCTTAACGCCAGCGATGGAACCGTGAAGTGGAGTGCGCCTTACGGCAGCCAGTATGAACGGCAATTATCCCCGGCCGTTTCTGATCTGGGCATCTACATGAATGGAGGCTACTACGGCGGCATCTATGGTTTCGACCCTACTTCAGGAGCACAGAAGTTCTTCCTCAGCCTGGAGCAAAAGGATCAGTGGACTCCAGCCATTCATGACGGCAAAGTGTATTCCTTTGTGAACGGTATGTTCCGCAATCACCATCCCGAGACCGGCGTGGTGCAGTGGTCTCTCAACCTGACGTGGAACTACGCGAGCCTCCACCGTAGCATATGCTGCGACTCTGGAAAGGCCTATGTCGCGAATGACTCGACTGCTGGCGCTGAACTCATCTGCATTGATCTCTCTAGCCAGTCGGTGCATATCCAACGGCATCGTTTACGCATGCAGCGGCGGTGTGGTGAAAGCCTATAACAGTTCGACCGGCGATTGGATCGCCGATTTCACTGCCACGGACGAAAGCAGCCTCAACGGTGCACCGGTCGTGAGCAGTGATCTGCTCTTCATCGGCTCTGCCAGCAAGACCTACATCTTCGATCTCGCCACTCAGGCCATTTTGCAGACACTCGACTTCGGCAGCCAGATCGCCATCGCGGACGATACGCTCTACCTCGCCTGCTCAGACAATAAAGTGCGGGCTTTTGACCGCGCGGTGCCCTCGAATCAAGTTCCCGTAGCCCTCGCCGCCCAGGTGGGCATCCTGGAAGAGGCTGAGGTGCCCCTGACACTCGAAGGCACGGATGGGAATGGCGAATCGCTCAGCTACGTCATCCGCAGCCTGCCCGCCCAGGGAACCCTGTATCAAACCACGGACGGCAGCACGAAAGGCGCTGCGATCTCAGTTGTGCCCGCGCAGGTGCAGAATTCAAGCGGTCGTGTAATCTATCAGCCTCCTCTTAATGCCTTCGGTAATGGCGTCGGTTCTTTTACCTTCACCGCGCATGACCGTGTTTCCTCCTCCACGGCAGCCACTGTAACGATCAACATCGCCCCGGTGAACGACGCCCCCATCGCTATTACAGACACCATTGCCCTGCGCCCTGGAGAATCACTGCTAAACTTCCGCCCGCAGGCCAATGACCGCGATCCCGACGGCGACACGCTCAACGTGGAGGCCTTCACCCAAGGCGCGAGCGGTCAGGTCACTCAAAGCGCCGACGGATCGCTTCAGTATGTGCCCAACGCAGGTTTCACCGCTGGCACGGACAGCTTCACCTACACGATCCGGGACGCAGCCAATGCCGAGGCCACGGGAACTGTCACCATTACAGTCACCAGCACACTCGGCCGCTCTTGGCCCACCTTCGGTGCCGGACCTGAGCATACCGGTTACCTGCCCGTCCGGCTGGGCACTGCTGCCTTCACCCAGCGCTGGCAGACCAATCTCACCAAAGCCGCCCACCAGCTCGCCATCGCGGACGGGAAGGTAATTGCCAGCTTGAAGGTTCGCTTTCAGGATTCAGCCATGGTAGCTTTAGATTCGGCCACCGGCGGGGAACTCTGGCGTACCACCATCACTGGTGCGGCCTATGTGAATCCGCCGACTTGGTATGACGGCAGCGTGTTTTATCAGTACACCTACCAGAGCAGCAGCAAACTCTACAGGTTGAATGGTCTCACGGGTGCGACGGTCTGGCAGGCTCCCTTTGGTGCTCAATGGGAGCAGTATCTTGCGCCAGCCATCGACAGTACGGGAGTTTTTGTCAACGGAGGCACCTACGGCGGTTTGTATGGATTCAATCCAGATACCGGCATCCAGTTGTTCTTCAACTCTGCCCTCTACCAGTTCGATCAGTGGACCCCCACGTTGCACGACGGAGGACTCTACTCTTTCGTCACAGGTAAGTTCCGTAGTCACAACAAGAGCACCGGAGACAGTCTTTGGACTCTCGACTTTGACCGGGACTGGGCACTTCCTTCCATGTATCGCACCACTGCAGCCGCGAATGGGCGGATCTTTCTTATCAATGATTCCGTGACTATGCCCTCAGGTGATCAGGAGCTCATCAGCATCAATCTCGGCACTCCAGCAGTCGCTTGGAGAGTTAAAAATCGCTTCACGGGCACTCCCGCTGTTGCGCATCAGGCCGTCTATGCCATCTCGGGCAGCACGAAGAATTCCATCTGCTCCTACGATGCGCTTACAGGCGAATACCTCGGTATTTACAGCCTTCCGAGCGGTGACACCGGCCTCGCCGTGCAACCGATCCTCACCAACGACTCACTCATCACCTCTTCCGAATCAAAAACCTACATTTTCGATCTCGCCAGCCGAAGCCTACGCCAGAGCATTCCTTACGGCGGCAATATCAGCCTCGCGGGCGAGTCTCTCTACATCGCCTCCGGCGACGGCATCATCCGCGCCTTCGGCGTGCCGGATGCCATGAACAACCCGCCCGCAGCTCTGGCTCAAACGGTCTCGACAGCCGAGGACACATCGGTCGTTCTCACCCTTCAGGGCACGGATGCAAACAACGACACGCTCAACTTCGTCATCTCCGCGCTGCCGCCCCTCGGCACGCTGCATCAGACCACGGACGGCGTCACTCCCGGTGACGCCATCACGAATGTTCCGACCCTCGTCACCCATGCAGGTGCCAAAGTCGTTTATCTTCCGCCTCTGGACCAAAATGGCAGTCCGCTGACCACCTTTCAGTTCGCCGCAAGTGATGGCAAGACCACCTCTTCTACCGCCACCGCCACCATCAACGTCCAACCCGTCAATGACGCACCCGTTGCCCGCGCAGATACCCGCATGGTTACTCCCGGCCAGATCCTCAGCCCCGTGCGCGAGCTGCTGAACGATCGCGATGTCGATGGCGACGCTCTCAGTATCACCGCCTTCACTCAGCCCTCCCTCGGCAGTGTGGCGCAAAACACAGACGGCACCCTCCGTTACCACTCGCCTTCCAATATCACCAACGGCACCACAAGCTTCACATATACCATCGCGGACACCTCGAGCGTCACCGCCACTACGACCGTCAACATCACCATCGCACCTGTCGTCACCGGCTCCTGGCCCACCTTTGGCAACGGTCCGGCCCACACCGGATACTCAGGCTCCTCCCTTGGACGCACAGGATGGGCGCAGCGCTGGTCCTATTCTGTTGGTAACTCCGGCAACAGCCTTCAGCCTATTTCCTCTGCCGGAGGCAGGGTCTTTGTTTCCTATAAAAACCTCAGCGGCAGTTATCTTGTTGCTCTGAATGTCGGCGATGGTAATCCTGTCTGGTCTCGCAGCTTCGCCCAAGCTTACTCCATGAACCCGCCCAGCTATCATGCGGACCGTGTCTATGTGCAGCGCGGAAATCATAGCTCTGACACGCAACTCATCGCTGTCAGCGCGGATACGGGGAACACTGTCTGGAGCGCGCCGCATGCAGCTCAGTGGGAAAACTATATGGCTCCAGCCGTCAGCGACCTCGGCGTTTTCGTCAACGGTGGCTCTTACGGCGGCATGTACGGATTCACGCTGAACTCAGGCTCCCAGTTATTCTTCGAATCGAAGGCGCAGGTGGCCAACTGGACTCCTTCCCTCCTTGAGTCCGAACTCTACGCTTTCGTGCGCGGTGACCTCGTCCGGCACAACCCGGTCACCGGAGCTGTCCTATGGACCAAATCCCTCGGCTGGGGCGGTTTTGGTGCTATGGCACGCACCACGGCAATGGAAGGTCGCTGTGCTTATCTCGTTAACGAAAGCCCTACTCCTGCTTACAACGATGAGGACCTCGTCTGCATCAATCTGGACTCCCAGGCCACAGTTTGGTCCGTGAATGGCGAGTTCACCGGCACGCCCGCGATCTCCAGCGGCACCGTCTTCTCCATCAGTTCCAATACCATCCAGGCACGCTCCGCCTCCGATGGCATCCTCGTCGGCACCTACACCACACCCGCCGGCACCTATCTCTACGGCCAGCCCATCGTTACCGACGACCTTGTCATCACCGCCTCGGACAGCAACACCTTCATCTTTGGCCGCTACGACCGCGTGTTGCTCGCCACACTCAACCGCGGCGGCCATCCTGCCGTTGTTGATGATGCCCTCATCATCTCCAGTCCAGCCAGCGGCACTGTCAGTGCCTGGGCCGCCCAGCCTGCCATCACCTTCACGCCACCTGGAGGCACTTTCGCGCTGCCAGTGAATGTCGTCATCGGCGAGGCAGATCCCGGCACGCAAATTCACTACACCGTGGACGGCTCCGCGCCGGACTTCACCAGCCCTTGGCTCACCTCTGGCAGCACCGTGCCCATGAGCTGGACAGGTTCCATCCGTGCCATCTCGGTCAAAGGCTCCGATGTCAGCCGCATCCATTCCGCCTCCTTCACCATTGCCGATACCGACAACGACGGCCTCGTGGACTGGTGGGAAATGGAGCGTTTTGGCAGCCTCAGTGCCTCTTCCGGCTTAACGGACAGTGACCAGGACGGCATCTGTGATGCCGCCGAGTTCGCCGCCGGCACTGATCCTCTCGCTCATGGCGACCGCCTCAGCATCGTGGCACAGGCATCGCGTACCGCTCCTGATGAGGAGCTCATTCTCCGCTGGCCATCCAAAAAAGGCCGCCTCTACATGGTGGAGTCATCCGATGACCTCGCCACCTGGACCGACGCCTCCACCGTGCTCGTCGGCACAGGCTCAACGATGGAGCACTGCCTTTCCGTGCTCGGGCAAAACAAGAAATTCAGCCGCGTCCGTGTTTTCCCGGCACTCACACCCTAATGAACTGCGAAATCTCGTATTCAAAGGGGTCGTCAGAGGGGTCAGATGACATGAAAGCATTTGCAGCCTCGCTCTGCGGTCATTTTGAGCTTCCGAAGCGCATAAAATCGATGTTGCGTCAGAGGTCAGTTAAAGGTTAAAGGGGTCAGGAATTAATTCTTGACATGATCTCTTGATTGCGCTTCCCTCGCGCATGCCAAGACAAGTTCGAATCGAGTATGCAGGGGCCTTTTA
>NEUK01000058.1 GCA_002290555.1 Spartobacteria bacterium AMD-G4 | reverse complement strand
AAAACGGCACTTCAAACTTTTCAGAAACAGCCAAATCAGGCGGATGGCAATGGCGAATTAATCTGTCTCGCAAGCCAAAACGAATCCATTTTTGATGTCCCAGCCACCGCAAAATCGGTCGAGAAAGCGACCTTTTATTGTGATCAGGTTTTAGTTCCATAAACTGAGTCTTTTTCATATTTGTCTCCGTAGTAATAGTAGTAATAACCAGCGGCCCGGCCGGTCGGGAGGCGGTTGAGGACGAAGCCGGCGACTTTGGCTTGGGCTTTGCGGAGGAGGTGGACGCTGCGCTGGATGGCCTTGCGGGGCGTCTTGCCTGCATGGATGACCAGAATGGTTTTGTCCGCATGGGGGGCAAGGATGAGGGTGTCGCTCACGGCATTCACAGGGGCGCTATCGATGACGATGCGGTCGTAGCGTTTAAGGAGTTGGGCGAAGAGCTTGGGAATGTCGGCGGAGCTGAGGAGCTCGGCCGGGTTTGGAGCGCGGCGCCCGGCTGGCAGGAGGGCCAGATTTTCGATCTCTGTGGGAATGATCACACTGGCGAGCCTGCTGTTTCCGCTGAAATAGTCAGTGAGTCCATTGGGCAGTGTATCCACGGTGAGAAGCGCTTTGTGAAGGCTTGGACGACGAAGGTCGGCGTCGATAAGGAGCGTCTTGAGGCCTTGCTGCGCAAAGACGACGGCGGTATTCAGCGAGGTGTAAGTTTTTCCCTCTTCTGGAATGGCGCTCACAAAGAGAAGCACGCGTCTTTCCTCCTCCGGGCCGAGCATGGAAATAGAGACGCGCAGCGTTCGGTAGGCCTCGGCCAGTCCAGATTCGGGCTCTTCGATGGTGGCGATAGGATACTTTTCGGAATCCGTGCGCGCGATAGGGGCGGGGCGGATAAGTTCCTGGATGTCTCCCAGCACGCTGGATTCCTTTTTTTTGTGAGGCTTGCCGATATTACGAGCCTGCCGAAGCCGCCCGGGCAGGGCCGCACACTCGCGTTCCAGCGTCTGTTTCAACTGGCTGAAACCCTTGAGAGTGCGGTTGGGTATTCCGACGAGGGCAGGAAGGTGCAGAAAAGACTCGGCCTCGTCCACCGAGCGGAGGGACGAGTTTAGCGAGTCGAAGAAAATGACCGCGCCGATGGCGAAAAAAAACGCCATGATGAGGGCCATGGCGAGTGTGCGCGTGCGGTTGGGCTTGGAGGGGAGGCTGGCCACGAGCGGTTCCTCGATGAGCGTGTAGGGGGCTTGGTCGACAGCTCCCGTCACGGCTGTTTCCTTCATACGCTTGATGACCGACTCGTAGAGCACGCGGTCGCTCTCGACTTCGCGCTGGAGGACATTAAAGGGAATCGCCATTTTATTGAGGTCCAAGGCGGCGACCTCTTGTTCTTTGAGAGCAACGGTGAGTTTTGATTCGGTCTGGCAAGCGGCTTCGTATTGACGATTGAGGATATCTCCGGCCTTTCCCGCGCTCTCGCGGAGGGACTTCTTGAGAGACTCGGCCTTGGCCAAGGCGGCGATGAATTTTGGATGCCGCTCGCCGTATCGATCCTGCATGGCGGCGATTTCCATATTCGAGTCCGAAAGCTGCCGGCGGGCTTCCGCAACCTGAGGGATCGTGGCAACGCTTCCGATGCGCAGAAGCTCGTCCGTGTTGTTTGCAGGAACTTTCCGCACCTGCTCGATGTCGGATTCCAAACGAAGGCGCTCGCTTTTGGCCTCTGTCGCTTTGCTGCTGAGTTCGCGCAAGCGTTCGACCGTGATGTTTTGACGCTCCTCAAGCGAGACAGCCTGGTTTTGTTCCTTGTAGCGCTGCAATTTGATTTCGGATTCCTCGAGTTTCTTTTTGAGCTTCTGGCTCTCCTCTTGCAAAAAATCCGTCGCCACGCGAGAGACCGAGAGGCGCTGGCTGAAATTTTCGCGGAGGAACTCTTTCACAAAAGATGCCGCCAGATCGCGCGCCATCACGGGATCCTTGTCCTCGACAATGATATCGATCAAGCGCGTGCCTCGGCGCAAAACCGCGCGCACCTTGCCTCGCAGCTTGTCTGCGAGTTGGATTTCCGTCGGCTTCGCACCTGGAGCCACAAAGGCGGGATTCGTCCGCAGCTTGTTCGCGTCGATCACGCGGAGCATCAGGTTGCGGCTGGTGATTGACTGCACAACAGTATTGATAAAATCAGGCGAAGAGGGGTTCTCCTGGCTGACTCCGTCAATATTGACAACCTGCTGCTCGCTTTGCTGAACCTGCAAGACAGCGCGCGACTCGTAGATTTTCGGCTGCCGCATGACATAGCCTGTCGCAGCCATCATAGAAACACCCACCAGCAAGGTAATGACCCACCAACGCTGGAGCAGGAGGTGGTAGATACGGCGGAGGTCCAGAGCCGTTCCCACCTCATCAAGCGAGGAATGGATCGTTGGCAGGACGCTTCCAAAGCGTTTTTCAGCGGGTGGACGGGACGGGTCGAGCATTTTAAAATAGGGACTCGCCGACGGAGATGACATCTCCCGCCTTGATGAGGAACGAGGTTTTTTCATCACCGCGCGCCATGCGTTTCGCGTTAAACTTGAGGACGCGCTCACTACCATCCTCGAGACGCTTAACGGTGACATTCCCCGGATCTGCGATTGGATGTCGTAGGACCCCGGTTGCTGGACTTGGCCGAGAATGGTAAAAAGTTTCTTCGCATAGGAGCGAACAGTCAATGTCACCTGGGGGTTCTTGAGATAGCCATCGCGGTAGCGGGACTTGATGAGCTCTATCGCTTCACTGATCGAGGCCCCGGCGATCGCCACGCCTCCGACCAAGGGAAAAATGGCTTGGCCATCTCCTGAAACCCGCACCACGGCATCAAGCTCGGGTTCTTGAAAAACTCGGAAGTCGAGGAGGTCGTTGGGAGCGAGTTTGTATTCGTTTGAGGGTTCCGCAGCAACCGACATTCCGATGAGAAAAAGAAAAACGAAACGCACAAAAATTCCTCTGAATTCGCAGAATGCTCGGCGGGGAAAATCAACTCGTTTGGACATGGTTCAGAAACGCGCCTCCAACTCTAAATTCAATTTGTTGTCGAACCAAGTATCTTCCACCAAGTCGGAGCGGTTGGTGCGGTATTCATAAGAGAGGGATGCCTTCATGTATTTCAAAAAGTTGTAGCTGATGCTCGGCCTGATGAAAAAAAAGTTGTCCACACGCGTGGCATCGGTGCGGGTTGTATTCGCCACATAGGTGTCATTCTCATAACCCGTCGTAACGCCAATTTCAAATTTCGAGGCGAACTCCTGGCTGAGTCCGAGTTCTCCGCCAGTGGCGATGTAGTCCTGGCCGGCAAGGGAAGCCGAGGCCTGCAAATTCCGGTAGGCCACAAGGCTGAGACGGGTTTTTGTGAACAGTAGATATTCCGCGCCAAGCGAAAAAACAGGAATCACCCTCGGGGGCTCGCCGCCGCCGACATATTCGTTGAACTGCACGCCGCCACTCGCCTTCACCATCGTCTTCCCACTGATTGCATAGTCCAGCCGCCCGTTGAGGGTCTGATACCACATGTCAGGACTTTCCTGAACTTGCGCGAGACCAAAGATGCCCTCAAGGCCAATGAGAGTCTTGGGGAACAAGGCGTAGTTGAAACCTCCCTTCGCCTCGTAGAAGTAGGAGCTCAGGTTTTGGGGGTAGTAGCTTGTGCGCTGGTTGGCCTCGAAATCCATCGAGGTTTTCTCGCTGTAGTCGTAGATCATCCGGACAGCATTGAAAAAAATCGACCGGTCGGTGAAGGCCCCGACCTGACGCTCTGCTCCGCTGAGGCTCTGGTAGCGGCTCTCCGCTTGGACGGCTAAATTTTCAAAGCGGTATTGCCCAGCGAGACTCGCCGCTTGGTCAAACGAATTCTGACTCGTGTAGCGATTGAAAAAAAAGGCTGTGGCGAGATATTCCAGCAAGAGGTAGTTGTCCTCCATATTGCGGTAATCACCAAACTCCAGAGCAAACCCGGCATTGATATTGAAGATGAAGTCCCCCTTGCGGTTGGAATTAGTTATAAAAATATTGTCATCAAAGGTGACTCCGGTCGAGAGGATCGGGCGGATGCGCCAGAGCCTGCCATCCTCCTCCACAGGCGGCTGGAATGCCCCCACCCTCTCGCCATCAAGCTCCGGCATGTCATCCACATTGGGATCGGGAAGCGGGGCCATTTGATCGATGGCCAACGCATCAATCACATCCTCTCCCACATAGGTTTCAGAGGGCTTCATGAGTTCCATCACCGAATGGGTCAAGTTTTGCAGAGCCTTTACCGGCGGCAGATCAAGCGCGGGATTTGTGGTCACAGCTATACCAGAGGCAAGAACGGCGAAGACCAGTCCCACAAGAACCAACGAGAAGACCCGCATCCTGCGAGGCTTTTCCATAGACACAACAACCGACGGAGCAAACCTTGCCGCCAGTCCTCCAGCATCGCTCCCGCGATTGCAGTTTGCCCACCAGTTGCTGAAGATGGCGAGGAGTCTCGCAGCAGCCCGGGAACTCTCCGCATCGCCTGTGGTGAAGCCCTCCCATGGCCATTGCGTGGAGTTGGGATCGAAGGGACTGAACGCCACCGGTCGTTCGAAATGCAGCTTTGCGATTTCGGACTTTCCAACCGGGAGGGATGTCACGAGCGCGCTGATCCTGCCCTCGCAAGACCGCAAAAAAACCACGCGTCTTGCGCGACTCCAGTCTTGAAGCCTTAGAAAGCCTTCCGCGACGGCCACCCCGTTCGAGCCGCATTCCCAGTCGTTGCTGGATTCCAGAACTCTGCGGAAATCAGCCGTGGGCCAATCGGCGGGCAGCTCAAAAATGTAGGGGATTTTCCGCCCGTCCGCCAACGCGAGCACAGCCTCGCCCACACAGTCCTCTCCGCCACGGAGAAGACTGGGAAGCAAACCGGGCGGCAGTGAATCAAGAAATTCCTTGAAAAATGCCCCTGCGCTGTCTGTCGCCAAATCCTGAACATCCACACCAAGACAAAGCCCCGTGCTGTTGTCCCAGAGCGTGCGGTAACCGAATGCCCCACCCCGCGACGGATTCGCCTTGCGCGTGAAGAAGGCGTCGCAGATCCAGCCCTGCGTAAAGGAATTTTCCCAAGTCCCTCGCAGGTGACTGGCCATCCTCACACCCGCCGATTCCGCACACAACGAATCCAGCCCCCGCCTCACGCGGGTGCCACTGATCGCCCCACGCATTCCAAGCATCGCAGGGTTTTCCGAATCGAGGCGCAGGGCGGAAATCTGGCTAAAGGCCGTCTGCCCATGAAACATCGAGAGCAGCAGCGTGCCGAGCACCCCGCCCCCCTTGCTGGAACCCGGAAAGGGAGACTCGCAGGCAATGTCTTCGCTCAGGCGCTCAATAGAACGATCCCTCGCCAGATGGTCTGCAAACACCGCAAATCGCGAAAGCGGCGGGGGAATTGTTGCAAGGGAATTAGGAACGGCACGCGCAAATTCCTCCCGCCTGCACAGGAGATCACTTTCCCTGCCACGATCCAAATGCGCCATCAGAAAGAATGAAAAGCCTCTCCCAACACGGTATTGCCATCAATCCGGTTCTTCGAAACTTGAAAAGTGGCATGCCCTAAGAAACTCATGCGGACGGCGAAACGGGCGTGGGGGTCGGCGTTGGGCTCGGCGTTGGGCTCGGCGTTGGGCTTGGCGTTGGGCTTGGCGTTGGGCTTGGTGTTGGGCTTGGTGTTGTGAGGGCGCCTTCGTTTTGAGTGAAGGCTGTATTGGAGATAATTCCCGGAGTATTAGCTGCGTCGCCTTGTGCTGCGGAATTGACTGCAGCGGAAACGGCGGCCGCTTGGCTGGGCACGGCTGCTACGACTGCAGCCAAGATGGCTTCCGCCTCCGCGGGGACGGCCGAGGCCGTGGCGGCTGCGATCGCGGGGGCTTGGGAGGGCAGGGCTGTGGACACGGATGCCGCCATGAGCGCGGCTTGGGCAGGGACTGCCAGGGATACTGCCGCTGAAATGCTTGCTGCAGCCGCAGGAATGACCGCAGCCGCCGCCGTGGCGACAGCTATGGCTTGGGAGGGGACAGCATTTACCACAGCCGCCGCGATGGCAGCGGCTTGGGCAGGAAGAGTGCTGGCGAGGACCACAGCGATAGCGGATGCCTGAAGAGGAACCGCCGTCGAAATCCCCGTGGCGATTTGGAGGCCCGCCCCGGGAGAGAGCTCTACCGCCGCGGCTGCGATAGTCGCCGCCATCGAGGGATCTGAAACTGCAAGTTGAGTGGCAGCCTCGACGACGGCTGAAGCCCCTTTTCCTGCAGCCTGCTCGAGCGCTTGCTGTTGGTCGGGCGAGAGATTACTCAACGCCTGTGCCGGCGCCGGTGTGGCTGGAGGTGCCGCATTGAATGCCCCTGCGGGCATCGACTGCGCGGCGAGGGCTGCGGAATTTGCCGTTGCTTCCAAGAGTTCCGTCGCGCCAGGCGGATTGGGCGTGAAATTGAGCCCCCCCTCTGCTCCGCCCACTCCAAAGCTCTGACCCGCTTGGGCCGATTGAGTGCTTCCAGAAGCTGTGGTGAATTGCACCTGCCCGTTTGAAACACCAAAAGAGACAGCAGCCCCGCCATCGCCGGGCAATGAGCGGATGAAAAAGCCCGTGCCCCTGATGTCCATTGAGCCGACCGGGGTTGTGACTTGAAATGTGGAACCGGTTTTCAGCTTTTTGACATTGGTAAAAATGGTGCCGGATTCCACCGTCAAGCGCGTGGAGGATTTGGAGGGCTCTCCATCGAGCATTTTGTAATCCACAATCTTTGCCTCGAACGGATCTTGAACAAATTGATCAATCGAAAACTCGGTTTCGGGAGCCAGTTGGATCGTCGAGCCATTGTCAAAAAGCAAAGTCACATCGCCCTCGGCTCCGGTGAAAACATGAGAACCCTGCCTCAGGAATTCGGCATTTTTAAGGGCCGAGGTCCTGCCTTCGCGATCAACCGTCTTGGCTGTGCGACCACTTATGTTGATAACGCGGACATTGCCCAAAACCCGACCTCCCTCCTCCTTTGTGCCCTCGAGTTTGGATTGAATGCCCTTCGGGAAGATGAGGAGTGCGGACCTCGCAATGATCGGAGCCAATGCTGCATCCACTCCGACTCCGGCGGATACAATATTTGCAACATTTTCTCTCGTTGAGGCCGCCGCGCCAGCGGAAATAATGGCGGTAATGGCGGCCTCGGATTCTGGAGAAATTCCTTGGCCGGGCTGGTGAACAGAGAGGATGGCCTGGCGAATGATTTCAGAAATCTTTTCAGGGTTGATTCGGATTTTTTCTCCAACATCATCCGCAATAGGTTGAAAGCTTTGAACTTGAACCGGGGGGGCTGCCGCATTTTTTTTATTTTGAAGCGCCTGTGCACTATAAAATTGAGCGCACAGGATGACCAAAAAAAGCAGGGGACGAATCATTTTTTGAAAATCAGCTATCAGGTTGATAGTATAATATTAACAAAACAAGCAATTATTGCAATGTCGCAATGGCGATTCCCGGCTCATTTTTTTTGATGAGCCCCGCTTCAAAAAAATGTGCGAATTACTTGCTTCGTATGACAAAAACTCCATCCCAGTCGGCCGGGGGTGGTGAGGCCATGAGGTGGTGGATGCGCTCCAGCAATACGAGCGCGGAAGTGGAGAGGGAATCGGGATTGCATTCCGGGCGGTTGGGTTCGAGTGTATCAGCATCGAAAGGCTTGCTAAGCCGCTGCAGCACTACGGCGATTCTCCTTCGCACTTCGCGAGTCCGGTGCTATGTGTGCAGCGCAGCATCGGAGCGATGCAGTGGCAGGGATGTAAAAAACGGGGTCGCCTGAGTGCCCCACTCTCAGACTCTGGACTTATCACCGGCCTGGGGCTGTATTTTCGAATCCAGCCCAGGAGGGTTCGGGCCGCAACATCCGAGGCGGGAGGCGTCGAACTCAACAGGCTTTGTTCAGGCCAGAAGAGAGACTGTTTTCCTTTCGGACTGGAAGACAGGTTTAGCCTTGCGGGCATTTCTGGCCATGGCTTCTGCGGCTTTTTCGGCTTGGGCGTCGGCGCGGTTGAGCCTTTCGGATTGGGACTCCGAGGGCGCCTCACTGCGGCTTTGCACGGCAAAACGCCTGATGTCGGACGCCACTCTCAACGGCTCCGACGGAATTTTTTGAGACTCGCGGATGGCCTGGGCCAAGACAACCTTTGTGGGCTTGGTGGGCGCCACGGCCTCACGGGTCTCCTTGATCGTCTCCTTGGTCTTCTGAAAATTCGCTGCTTGAGCGTAGCTCATGCTGACGGAGCGGTGATACTCTGAAGCGATATTTTGGGCGGCCATGCTCATAGGATGAAGCAAACATCGTCACCGATGCTCTCGACTGCAAGAGCTTTCAAAAAAAAACCGAGCGGCAGCGCTTGCTGCCACTCGGTTTCCACCTAACCATGAAAGGGAATTAGGCAGGGCACTCGGCCTTGGAGCGTTCCTTCTTACTTAAAGCCCTGCGAAGTTTGTTGAGGGCGATGTTTTGAAGCTGACGAATGCGCTCGCGGGTCACACCAAATTTTTCACCGACTTCCTCGAGAGTCTTGAGGCGCTGCCCGTCGAGTCCGAACCTCGAATTGATGATGCGGCGCTCGCGCTCGTCGAGGACAGCCAGAAGATCGCCCACCTCATCACGCAGATCTTTGTCGCGCAGGACTTCGTAGGGATTCATGGCCTCCTCATCGCCAATGATTTCTCCGAGTGCGGTGGAATCTTCGTCATTGATCGGTTGATCGAGCGATGTCGGACGGATGGCTGCGCTCTTGAGAGCAGCGACCTTCGAGGCTCCCATGCCGACCTCTTCGGCCAATTCTTCATCGGTGGGTTCGCGGCCGAGTTCCTCGGTCATCTGATTGGAAACGCGACGGAGCTTGGCGATTTTATCCACCAGGTGGACAGGCAAGCGGATCGTCTTGCTCTGGTTGGCGAGCGCGCGCTTGATCGATTGCTTGATCCACCAAGCCGCATAGGTGCTGAGTTTTCCACCTTTTTTCGGGTCAAAGCGCTCGACGGCTTTCATGAGGCCGATATTGCCCTCGGAGATGAGATCGAGGAGCGGAAGGCCGAAGTTGCTGTAGTCGCGCGCGATTTTCACCACAAGGCGAAGATTGGCGCGAATCATCGTGGCACGCGCTTCTTTGTCGCCGCGTTTGATTTTACGGGCGAGCCTCACCTCCTCCTGAACAGTGATGAGGGGATATGCCCCGATTTCGCGCAGATAGAGTTGGAATCCGTTGTCGTTATCTTCAAATGCCATTGTTTTTGTTTTTTGAGTTTACGAGTTGAAAGTTTGTCGTGATGCGTTGGAGGTTGTTTAGGCGACACAATGCACCCCAGCGATAGACCGCTCTGCTATCGATTCGTTCAAAAAAAGAAAAATACCCGTGCTGGACTTCGAAGGAAGTTTGTGAAAAGAAAACAGGGTGACTGTTCCGGAAAAACTCCATGGATCAGAGGCGTTCCCCTCGCCTGCGAGGCACTCTCTGGGACTCAGCACGCTAGGTGTTTTTTTCGGGGCCTGGACGGCGTTGGTGATGGCTTTTCTCTACATACCCATCGCTTTGCTGGTCGTTTTCTCGTTCAACTCCGCTCGGTTAAACATTCGCTGGGAGGGCTTTTCCACAAAATGGTATGAGGCCTTGCTCTCGAACCATGTTTTGCTAGGCGCCTTTCAAAACAGCCTGATTGTGGCTTCGGCAACGACGGTTCTCTCCACTTTGCTCGGCACGCTCGGAGCTTGGATGCTTTATCGCTACCGATTCCCGTTCCAAGGAGCCCTCGGATTGCTGATTTTTATTCCCATGGTCATGCCAGAAGTCCTCATGGGCGTGAGCCTGCTTGTTCTTTTCGTGCAGCTGCTTAATATACCTTTGGGATTTACGACGATGATTATCGCCCATACGACATTTTGTTTCCCCTTTGTGCTCGTCGCCGTGCAGGCGCGCTTGCAGGGGCTCGATCCCTCCCAGGAAGAGGCGGCTATGGATCTGGGAGCGACGCCTTTTCAAGCGTTCCGGAAGGTGGTTTTGCCCTACCTCATGCCCGCGATTATCTCCGGAGCTTTGATGTCCTTCACCTTGTCATTGGATGAATACATCGTCAGCGTATTCACCACGGGCTCCCAATCGCAAACGCTTCCCCTCAAGGTCTACGGAATGGCCAAAGTCGGCCTCAACCCCCAACTCAACGCACTCAGTGCGATCTTCATCGCGGCGACATTTACTTTCGCTCTCGCCGTCCATTTTTTTGGAAAGAAAAAAAATCTATGAAAAAAACAACCCTACTCCTGTCCGCGCTGGCCGCATTTGCGTTGCCCGCCACGACACACGCCGCACCGAACAAAAACCTGAATATCTACTGCTGGTCGGAATACATTCCGCAGGCGGTCATCGATCGTTTTGCAAAAGAAACCGGCACGAAGGTGACCGTGGAAAACTACGCGTCCAACGAGGAGATGCTCTCCAAACTCGCTGCGGGCGGCGGTGCCTACGACATCATCCAGCCCAGCGAATATGTCATGGAAGCCTTGGTGAAGGAAAAATTCCTGCATCCCATCGACCGCGCGAAGATTCCCAACCTCAAAAATATCGCGCCGCAGTTTTTGAATTTGGCGTTTGATCCGGGAAACAAATTCAGCGTCCCGTTTATGGCAGGCACAGTCGGCATTGTGGTGAACACCGATCTCATCAAAACCGAAATCCGAGGCTTTAACGATGTCTTCAAGCCTGAAAACAAGGGCAACATCGTCGTCTTGGACGACGCCCGCGAGATCGTCGCCTGGGCGCTGCTCGCAAACGGCATGGGCGTCAATCAAATCACGGACAAGAACCTCAATAAAATCAAGCCAACCCTCGAAAAATGGTTGCCGCTTGTGAAGGTGTATGACTCCGACAGCCCCAAGACCGCGCTGCTGAACGGAGATGTCGCCGTGGGAGTCGTCTGGGGCGGCGAGGGCGCGATTTTGCTGAATAAAAACAAGAAGTTCCGCTGGATCATCCCCGCCGAAGGAAGCCACATGTTCATCGACAGCCTGGCCATTCCCAAGGCGGCTAAAAATGTCGAGAGCGCCGAGGAGTTTATGAACTTCATCCTCCGCCCGGAGATCAGCAAAGAAATCTCGGAGGAATTCCCCTATTTGAATCCCAACCTCGCCGCCAGGGCACTCATGACGAAAAAGGAACTGGAAAATCCTGCGAGCTTTCCAACGGACGAGGAAATGAAAAAAATGCAAATCTTCAGGGATATCGGCACCCAGGCGTCCGAGATCGAGGAGATCGTTACGACCCTGAAAGCCCAATAGAATGGCCGGATTCGCCGCGCCCACAGGCGTTGCCCCTCCGCCTGGAGCGCATCACCGCACTCCGGGCCTCTTGGCGTGGATTATCCTATCCCCGCTTGTGCTCTGGCTCTTGCTTTTCGTCGTCGCTCCGACGCTCATGCTCACGGCCGTGAGCTTTGCAGAGAGGGATGCCTTGGGCCGCATCGTTTGGAATTTCAGCCTTCAAAACTATTTCAGGGCCTTCGATTGGGTGTGGTTGAAAATCCTGTTCCAGTCGCTCTATTACGCCTTTCTGACCACGGTGATCTGCATGGCTGTGGGATATCCCGCAGCCTATTGTATCGGGCGGGCGCCCGAGCGCTGGCGGGGAATTTTGCTCATGCTGGTGATGGTTCCTTTTTGGACGAGTTTTCTCATTCGGACCTATGCGTGGATCACCATTTTGAGCAAGGAGGGCATCGTGAACAGCCAGATGATTTCTGCTGGAATTTTCACCGAACCGATCTCCCTCCTCTACTCGCCATTCGCCATCGTCCTAGGCCTGGTTTACAATTTTCTGCCCTTCATGATTCTTCCGATCTACACAAGCGTGGAGAAGCTGGACAACGCCATGATCGAGGCGGCATACGATCTCGGAGCAGGCCCGCTGCGCGCCTTCTCACAGGTCATCATTCCCCTCACCCGGCCCGGCATTGCCGCAGGAGCGATGCTGGTTTTTGTGCCATCCATCGCCATGTTTGCTATCACCACACTCATGGGCGGAGGCACAAACCCCATGATCGGGGAGGTCATTTTCAAACAATTCACCTCGGGGCGAAATCAACCCTTCGGCGCCGCGCTGGGCACCATCCTGCTTCTTGTTTTCATCCTCACCCTCTGGCTGGCCCGCAGCCAACGCGTGAAGGAGGAGTAGGGACGGAATGCGTCGGTCTCCGCGCTCTACACGGCGACTTTTTTGGAGATGTAGTCGATGACTTTTTCCAGGCCTTCTTTAATCTCTGCGCAGACGGGAATGACCTTCAGTTTCGGAAAGCGGGTTTTGAAGGTCTTCAGGTTTTCGGCGGCTTCCGGCAGGTCCATTTTATTGGCAATGATGCAAGCCGGCTTCGAGGTGAGGGTGGGATCGTAGAGCCGGAGTTCTTTGCGCAGCGACTGGTAGTCTTCGACGGGGTTGCGTCCTTCACTGCCCGCCATATCCAGGACAAAAAAGAGAGTTTTACAACGAACAATGTGCCGCAGGAATTCGTGCCCCAGACCGCGATTTTCGTGAGCTCCCTCGATCAAGCCGGGAATATCCGCCATGGTCACGCGGCCGTATTCGGGGAGTTCGATGACTCCCACGAGCGGGTGCAGCGTGGTGAAGGGATAAGGCGCCGTCTTGGGCTTTGCCGCCGAGAGTTCGCGAAGGAGGGTAGATTTTCCAGCGTTCGGATACCCCACAAGCCCGATGTCCGCAATCGTCCGCAACTCAAAGACAAACCAGCCCTCTTCGCCGGGATAGCCTTTGGTGACCTGACGCGGAACGCGATTCGTGGAGGACTTGAAATGCGTGTTGCCCTTGCCGCCGTCGCCACCCTTGCTCAAGATAAATTGCTGCCCGGGCTCGGAGAGATCGGCGATGGGTTCTTTTTCCACCTCATCCCGCTGGGACTGGCCCGCGCGGTAAATCACCGTGCCGATAGGAACCTTGATGTGGTTGTGCTCAGCACTGCGGCCATGCTTGTCCTTCCCTTTCCCATGACCTCCGCGTTTGGAGCGGATCAGTGGCTCAAAAAACAGGGCCACCAGGCTGTCGACATCATGGTCAGGCACAAGAATGATATCGCCGCCTTTGCCGCCATCACCACCATCCGGGCCGCCACGGGGAACAAATTTTTCCCGGCGAAAGCTGCAACAACCATTTCCACCATCGCCCGCTTTGGCATGCACGCGGATCTCATCAACAAATTTCATTCGAGTAAAGTGGCCGACATGAATGGACAAGTCGAATCCGAATTGGATTGCGAGAGCGTTTTGAATCTGGAAGCGCGCTCCATCAGGTGCTATGCTGCCAGCATGAGCACCAGCCCCTCGATTGAATCGCTGCGCGACTTGGACCGGCAATACCACCTGCATCCCTTCACCAATCACTTGGACATGCACCAACCGGGCACCCATTTGATCAAGTCCGGCGAGGGATGCCACCTCATTGATGAAAACGACCGCCGTCTGCTCGACGGGCTTGCCGGCCTCTGGTGCGTGAATGTGGGCTACAATTGCGCCGCCATCGTGAAGGCCGTCGAGGCCCAGATGACCAAGCTGCCCTTCTACCCGTCCTTTTTTAACACCACTACAGAACCTCCGATTCGCGTGGCCGAGTTTCTGGCAAAAAAAGCCCCTGCCCGAGTGAACCACACAGTCTTTTCGAACTCGGGCTCCGAGGCAAATGAAACCGCGCTCAAGCTCATCCGCTCCTACCACAAGCTGCGCGGCCAGCCTGCAAAAAAGAAAATCCTCTCCCGCACCTTCTCTTACCACGGAGTGACGCTGGCCACATCGAGTCTCACCGGCCTGCCGACTGTGTATGAGCCCTTCGACCTGCCTTTGCCCGGCTACATTCATGTCCCCGGGCCGCACCCGTATGGCTACAATTCGCCGATGGATGCCGAGGCTTTCGGCCGCTGGTGTCTGGAGGAAACGGCTCGCATCATCCGCAAGGAAGGCCCGGAGACGATTGCCGCCATGTTTGTCGAGCCAGTTCAAGGCGCGGGCGGGGTCATTCCGCCACCTCCCGGCTACTTGGCTGAACTCCGCGATCTCCTCCGAAAAAACGACATTCTTTTCGTAGCCGATGAAGTCATCACCGCCTTTGGTCGGCTCGGCGACTGGTTTGCCAGCACACTCTGGAACTTGGACCCCGACATCATCACCTTGGCCAAAGGCATCACCAGCGGCTACCTCCCGCTCGGAGCCACCATGGTCAGCGACGAAATCGCCGAGACCGTCTTCAAAGGCGGCTACTTCGCCCACGGCTTCACCTACTCCGGCCACCCCACCAGCGCCGCCGCCGCGCTCGCCAACCTCGAGACCATTGAGAACCTCGGCCTCATCGAACGCGTCCGCGATGATGTGGGTCCCTATTTTGAAAAAAAACTCCACGCCTTCGCAGCCCACCCCGCTGTCGGCGAAATCCGTGGCCACATGCTCATCGGCGCCATCGAACTCCTGCCCAGAGGCGGTCGCGAGGCCATCACACCAGCCACCTCGCTCGGCATCCCCGCCGCAGCGCACATCCGCCGCGAAGGCTCCATTGTCCGAGGCATCCGCAACCTCATCGCCGTAGCTCCGCCGCTCATCATCACCCACGCCGAAATCGACGAACTCTTCGCCAGCATCGAGCGCGGATTGGAGAAGCTTTGGGAGTAAAAAATCCGGGCGACAGCGCTCTTCCGCAAAATTAAGAGCTTTAAGTCCCAGCGAACTCTATCGCCGGGTTTCTGATGCTTCCAGCAGTTGCACCACCACGGGAAAAGCCCCATCTTTTGCGTTCTATGAAGGACGGCGATTTGAGAACCACCACCGACACGACACATCCCATCCGAACAGCCTACAGCGCGTCCTACTTTGCAAACACCAGCACACCCTCGATGCGCAAGCCGCCGCTTGTGGCTCGTGGTGCCGCTGATGCGGGTTATGCCACCCTTTTTGATCCGACGCCAGTGGCCGCTGCGGAACTCGCAAAAATCCACCCCGCCGCCTATGTGGAAAACATCCTCACCGGCAAGGGCCCACTCAGTCACTGTGCGTTCGGCTTCTGGAGCGAGGATTGCCGGGATGGTGTGCTGGCTATCGACGGAGGCAACCTTCTAGCCGCGCGCATGGCCCTTGAGCACGGCATCGCCGCCAATGTGGCGCAGGGTTTCCACCACGCGTCTTCGCGAAATGGCGGGGGATTCTGCACTTTCAACGGCCTCGCACTCGTGGCGGCCATGCATCCCGACTTGGACATCTTTGTTCTGGATTGCGACGAACACGGCGGCGACGGCGCACAGCGATTCCTGATGTCGACCACCCACAGTCGTCTGTTGGAATCCGTGCGATTTTTTTTTTGAAAATTTTGAGACTCCTCAGACGTCACGCGTCTCCGTTTTTTTTGAAGAAACTCACATTTCCCACTG
>NEUK01000057.1 GCA_002290555.1 Spartobacteria bacterium AMD-G4 | reverse complement strand
CAAAGATTCGCAAGTGGTGATATCGAAAGCCCTCTGCGCGGCGCTTGCATTACTCCTCTTCACAGCCACACTGCTGGAGGCCCAGCAAAAATTGCGCGCCGGGGTCGCGGTGCCATCTTATTTCCTAAACATGGAAAACGCTCCCGCCAGGCGGCGGTCGATATTTGGGGAAAAATCGAAGCCGAAAATGGATGGCTTTTTGACTGCATTCGTTCCGACAGCATGCAGGACTGTATTGCGGCCATTGCCGATGAATTGATGGAAATTCTCGTAGGGCACCCACCCATTAATGACTGAAATGAAGTGTTTTTTAACAGGGTCTTGCTTCTGAAAGGAAAGCCTCCAGTAACCGCCCTCTTTTCCGAGCGACCTGCTCAGAGGATGCCCAGCTTCATTTTTCCCGCCTCACTGATCATGGATTGATTCCATGCGGGATCCCAGACGAGTTCGACATCGGCTTCATCAATCCCCTCGAGGGCAAGGATTTTGCTGCGGGCATCGGCTGCAATCGTCGGACCCATCCCACAACCAGGAGCCGTGAGAGTCATTTTCACAAGGACGGAAGTGGTTCCATTTTCATGATTTGCGACCTCGCAATCGTAGATGAGACCGAGATCCACGACATTCACCGGAATTTCAGGATCGAAGACCAATTTGAGTTGGTTCCAGACTGCCTCTTGTTTGCTGCCTTCCACTTTGACTTTTTCAATGCCCTTTGCGGGATCCAGCCCGAGGGCGTCGGCATCCTTGAGGTCGATGCGGGCCAGACCGCCGGGGGTCGCCACTGTGAATGTGCCGCCAAGAGACTGGGTGATGACCACCGACATGCCAGCAGGCAGAACGATGGGATGTCCGCTTGGAATTTGCACCGCGTCGCAGTCGCGGCTGAGTGTGATTTCGCCTTGTGTGTCCATTGTGCAAGACTGGTATTACGAGGAGCACTCCATGTCGAGGGGATTTTCCTCTTGATCAGGATCTGCACACCGAGCATTATAGATCGCAGTCTTCCGCTTGGCGCTTCGTCCAGCGGACCATCTTGCAAGCTCGGGTGGCGAAATTGGCAGACGCGCCAGACTTAGGATCTGGTTCCGCAAGGAATGTGGGTTCGAGTCCCACCCCGAGCACTTCCCGCCCTCTTCCTTTGGCGAGTCCCATGGATTCAGCCTACTCGGGTGGGTCAAGAAATTATTTGAAACAAATGAAACTTTTTTCCTGCCTGATCGGTGACTTTTTTCTTGAGGAAAACAGAGGGGATTTTTACTATGACCTCCTCGGCGGAGACAACAACTGCCAGTATGTGTATAACTTGTGAATAACTCAACCTTGCCAATCCAAAGCCTCGATCGCAGTTTCTCATGCGCTCAGACACAAGCTTTGGTGGCCTGCATGGGCGCGAGAAAGACTTTTACAAGCACTTCCTCTGTAAATCGCTGGATACAAGGATTAATAAACATTAAAAAATGCTCTCAAATCACTTGGGAACCGCATTTCAGGTCCTGCAGGAAGCAGCAGGAAGAGCTTCTGACCCGCCTATCCACAGTTTTCAGTCCAACTTTCACCAAATTCGCCTGAGGCGAATAAATACCGATGATGACCTTAGATTCCACCCTCTGGACACGAGTTTCGAAACGCCTACGGGAAAGAGTCAGCGCGGATGGATTTGAGCGCTGGTTCTCCGGCATTCAGATTGCCTCCATGGATAACCATGTCGTAACGCTCTCTGTGCCCAATCCGATCCACCAGTTCTTTATTGAGAGCAACTACCTCCCGATTGTCAAAGAGGCCTTGATGGAAGAAGCTCCGGGCATGACTTCCGTCCAACTCCAGAGCGCCGGGGAGGTTGAAACGCCATCTCGCACGGCGCCCGCTGCCTCCAAGCCAGTCAAGGAAAAAGCCGTCGTCGCCCAGCTCCAAGGTCTGAATCCTCGTAACCGCTTCGATTCATTTGTTGTTGGAACGAATAACGAGTTTGCCCACTCAGCGGCGCTTGCCGTGGCCAATTCTCCCGCCATCACTTACAACCCTCTGTTTATTTATGGCGTGAGCGGGCTGGGAAAAACCCACCTCCTGCACGCCATTGGCCACCATGTGCTTGAAAAAGGTAAGACATCCAAGATCGTCTACCTGTCGAGCGAGCAGTTCACCAACGAGTTCATCGATGCCATCCAGCACGGGACGCTCGTGAAATTCCGCAAGAAATATCGTCAAGCCGATGTGCTTCTCATCGATGACATCCAATTTTTTGCGGGCAAGGAACGCTCCCAGGAAGAGTTTTTCCACACCTTCAACGCGCTTCACGACGCCCACAAACAAATCGTTCTTTCAAGCGACCGCCCGGCCAGCGAGATCGAAAAGCTCGAGCAACGCCTTGTTTCGCGATTCGAGTGGGGCATGACGGCAGAAATCCAGCCGCCCGATACCGAGACACGAATCGCCATTCTCCGAAGCAAGGCTGCGAGCCTGAAGCTTGTCCTCGAACCATGGATCATGGAATTTCTGGCCGACAAGATTCGTAATAACGTCCGCCGCCTCGAGGGAGCCCTGATGCGCGTGGCGTCATACAAATCATTGAGCGATCGAGAGATAACACGCGATGCGATCGAAAATCTCCTGCGAGATATTTTTCAAGAACAGGCAAAGAAAGCTGTCACCATCGACCAAATCCAGCGCTGCGTGGCAGAGCATTTTGATGTGCGCATTGCAGATATGAGCAGCAAGCGGCGCCCCGCAAACATCGCGTTGGCCCGCCAGTTTGCCATGTATCTCAGCCGCCAGCACACGAGCATGCCTCTCACGGACATCGGCGATGCCTTTGGCGGCAGGGATCACGGCACCGTCATCCATGCCTGCAAACTCATCAAACAACGCATGGTCGATGATGAGAAAACCCGCCAAATTGTGAGCCTCTTGGATAGCAAACTGCAGCGCTAATTGGCCATGGTGGAACCTGACCTCCTCTAGCCCTCGTCCCGCAGCAGCCCATGGACATTGTTTATTTTGATCTCGAAACCCAGCGCTCGGCAAATGATGTCGGCGGCTGGGGAAAAAAGCATGAAATGGGAATGTCTCTGGGCGTGACCTACAGCATAAAGGACCACTGCTACGAGATATTCAGTGAGGACCGCGCCGAGCAACTCGTGCGCAGACTCCAGCGCGCGGACCTTGTCGTGGGCTTCAACCATGTGCGCTTCGATTACGATGTCCTCATGGCCTACACGATTCTCGATCTGCGAGAAAATCTGGTCTCTCTCGATCTCTTGCAGGAAGTCGAGCGCATCGTCGGCCACAGGCTCAAGCTCGAGGATATCGCGCAGGCCACACTGGGCGTTGGCAAGACGGCCGATGGACTCGATGCGATCCGCTGGTGGCGCGAAGGCAAGGTTCTCGAGATTGCGAAATACTGCTGTTTCGACGTCAAGGTGACCCGCCTGGTCCATGAGTATGGAGCCACCAACAAGAAGATTTTTTTTAATGATCGCTTCGGCCGCAAGCAGAGCTTCGCTGTGGATTGGACTCTATGATCCAAGCCCTCAAAACACCGCGCAACACTTGGCATCTGCATTGGCTCGACCTAGAGGAGCCAGTCCCGAGCGGGGCAGATTGGTACATACCCACTCTGGTTGTCATCTGCGACCGCACGGGCGCACCGATAGCTCCCCCCGAGCTCATGGAGGAACTCGATCAAGCCCGCATCGAAAATCTTCTTTACCGCATCCTTGATAAGACCCCGCCCCCGGACCAGCTCCTCATTCCGCAGAATGAGGATTGGGACGAGGAGGACTGGCGCGCCTTTTCGGCGGAGTCGAAAATAAATATCCGCTTCACAACGGCGGGGAGCCATCTCGGAGGAACTCCAAGCCGTCACCAGTCTGCTTGTGCTACGCAACGGCCGCCCGGAGCAGGCCGCTCCCTCGCCGGTGGAAGTGGCTGCAGGGCTCGTTCGCACGGCGCTCAGATTGCGCTCGCTCTCAAAAAAACAAGCCCTGCTCAGCCTGGCTCTCGAGAAGAATCCAGATTGCTCGCTCGCTCGGATTGAGATCGCTGACCTTGAGTTCAGCTCGGGGAACTGGAAAGCCTGCGGAGAAGCCTACGATGAGGTCATCCGCCGCGAGGCGGATCTCCGCGAGCAGCCAGGAACGATCTGGTGGAAGGACCGTGCAACGCGTCCCTACTTGCGCGCGATCTACGGGCGCTCCATGACAAACTGGCATCTCGGCCACTTTGCCGAAGCCAGCGCCGACCTTGAGGACCTCCTCGTATGCAACCCAGCGGACAACCAAGGCGCCCGTTTTTTCATTCCCATGCTACACCTCCTTGCCGAAGCGCCGGACAAGGCGGCCAAGTTCTTCGCTCGCTATGAGAGAGAGTATCCAGCCGACTTCAAGGAACCGTCATTTATTTTCGGTTGGGCGCTGAGTTGCTCACTCGAGGGCCATGAGACCGAAGCCCGGGAAAAATACATCGAGGGCATGCTGCGCAATATCCACATCGCCTCGATGCTCCTTGAAACTCCCGAACCGCCGAAAAATCTGTGGTTTCCCAACGACCGTGCAGAGCCGACCTATGCCGTCGACTTTATCCAGAGCTACGCCGTCCTTTGGGATCGAGAACCGGGCGCCCTTCGCCTGCTGCGAGAGGTCTGGCAAGAAATCCAGCCGCGCATCCAAAAAATCATCCGTCAGCGTGAGATGATGCTCGACCTGCAAGACCAGCGCTACGATCCAGATTTCAAGACCAAGTGGCAGAAGCTCACTGCCGACGAAGAACTACTCACCACACCGTGAGCGCGGCGGGAGCCTTCCTGCAAGCCCTCCAAAGCGAACTGGGCGGCACGATACGCTTCGACCGCTTCATGCAGGAGGCGCTCTACAACCCCTCCTTCGGCTACTACACTGCCCGCATCAACACCGTGGGCCGTCGCGGAGACTTCTCCACCATGGCCACGCTCGACCGCTCACTGGCAGCGGGAATCGCGGCGTGGATTCAGAAACAATGCCCACGCGATGTGATAGAGATCGGCGGAGGGAACGGTCAACTTGCCAGGGACATCCTTACTTCACTGGGCTGGTGGAAACGCCGCAGCATCCGCTACCACCTCGTGGAGGTCTCGGGCCCCCTTCGCGAGACCCAGAAAAAAATTCTACGCGGTTTCCGAGTGAGATGGCACGAGTCGCTCCCCGCCGCTCTGGAGGCCTCTCGCGGGAGTGCCACCCTTTTTTCCAATGAGCTTGTGGATGCCTTCCCATGCCGTGTCTTGGAACGCGTAGAAGACGACTGGCAGGAACTCCACCTGCGCATCGAAGACCGGGAATTCCGCCAAATTCTGCAACCCTGCACGCTTCCGGATTCCACGGTTTTTCAACATCCATTCCGTGTTGGGCAGCGCGTAGAGGTGCATGAATCCTACAACCGGTGGCTTCAAGCCTGGGCACCGCTCTGGAAATCGGGCTCCCTGCTTACGATCGACTACGGCCACACCATGCCGACACTTTATCACAGGCGCCCCCAAGGAAGCTTGCGTGGATATGCGGCGCACCAACTCCTGAGCGGCGCGGAAATCTATCAAGCGCCGGGCCGCTGCGACATCACAGCAGATGTGAATTTCTCCGACCTCCAAGCATGGGGTGAGAGTCTGAGCTGGGGATGCATCCCTCCATCGAAACTTGCAGCTTTTCTTGGGCCGGAGCTCCCACCACGCTTTCAATCAGCAGCGGAGGCTTTTCAAATTCTCGAACAATCCCCGCACGCGGAAACACACTGATCAAATAAAATCGCTGCAGTCGGCCTCTTTTGGGTTGCCTCGTTGGGAGAGTTTGATAAAAACCCTGCCACTTGATTTTGGACGCAGGGCGCTGAGAGTTCGGCGCACTTGATAGAACTTCCAAATCCAAGAACCGACTTGTTCGAAAAACCATGCCGTTTTCCATCATTTTAGCATCCGCACTAACACTCGACGCCCCGACGATTTTTCCGTCATCGCAGGGTGAACCATTCCTTGAATGGCTATCGAACTCCGTGTTTGTGAGCGTCTGTGTCGCAGCGTTCATCATTTGGTTTGCGCGTCAGGCGACGAAAAATATGACCGTGGTCCCCGGCCCAACACAAAATTTTTTCGAAGCCGTTGTGCAGAGTCTCTACGATCTCATTGAGAGCATCGTCGGGGCACATATGGTGGCGCGTGTCTTCTCGCTGTTGGCGACGCTCTTTATCTTCATTCTTGTCTCAAACTGGTTCGCCCTTCTGCCAGGAGTCGGATCGATCGGCTGGGGACAAGCGGGCGAATACGGTTTTAATGTCACCGCCCCGCTGCTCCGCCCGACCACGGCTGACATGAATATGACCTTGGCGATGGCTGCTGTGTTCATGTGTTTCTGGCTCTACTGGTCGATCACCGAGGTGGGCGTGAAAAATTTCCTGAACCACATTTTCGGCGTCAAAGGCGGACTCACAGGAATCATGGCGCTTGCTTTGATTCCCGTTTTCCTTTTCGTAGGCATCATTGAAGTCGTATCCATGGCCTTCCGGCCAATGTCACTTTCCCTCCGTCTCTTTGGCAATGTGTTTGCCGGAGAAACGCTCCTTTCCACAATGATCACTCTGGGCAAGGATTTGAAACTCCCCGCCCCCATAGACTCGATCCTCTCCGTCACGATTCCCATTCCTTTCTACTTTTTGGAAATTTTGGTCGGCCTCCTGCAGGCGACTGTCTTTATGCTCCTCTGCTCCGTTTACATCCAACTCTCGACTGCACACGACGAAGAAGCAGGACACTAAAATTTTTAGAACACTTTTTCCGTCGGGACCGTGGCAAAGACTGCGGGCGTCGGAGAAAAAACCAATAAAACACAATAAAATGATACCACAACTCATCGCAGAAGCGGCTGCTACAGCCGGAGGAATCACAGGCAGCTTCACCCTTGCCATCGCTGGTGCAGCAGCTGCCATCGGCATCGGAATGATCGGCGGAAAAGCCGTAGAAGCCGTAGGACGCAACCCAAATGCTTCGGGCAAAGTTCTGACTCTGAGCATTATCGGAATGGCTCTCGCAGAGGCCATCGCCATTTACGCTCTGATCCTCGCCTTCCAAGGCCGCTAACGTTTCAACCGGAACCGTCTGCCAGCCGGACGGTTCCGGAAAACCATTTTTATAACTACAAACCAATCCTTCTTCTCATGGATCAGCTCCTCACTCAGTTCGGTATCGCTTGGCCAAAGTTTGCCGCGCAAGTCATTTTGTTTTTGATTGTTTATGCGATCCTCAAGAAATTCGCATTTGGACAGATCATTGCTGTTTTCGAGCAACGACGCCGCACGATCGAAGAGGGACAAGCCAACGCAGAGAAAATCAAAAAACAACTCGCTGAATCCGAAATCCGTTGCCAAGAAATTCTCCGAAAGGCGAATGGCGATGCCCAGCGCATCATCGAAGAAGCCCGCACATCCAGCGATGCCTCTACCCAGAAACACACTCAACAAGCAATTAAGGATGCCGAAAATATTATCCTGAAAGCCAATGAGAGCGTCTCCCTCGAGCGCGCCCGCATGGTAGCCGAGGTCAAGAAAGAGATGGTCCATCTTGTCGTGGACACAACGGCCAAGGTTGCCGGCAAGGTTCTCACCGAGGCCGACCAAGAACGCCTCGCCAGCGAGACATCCAAGCAACTCGCAGCCTAATACACACACCATGAAACTCAGCCGGGAAGCCCGCCGCCAATCCAAGGAACTTTTCGACATGTCTATCGTGGACGGCAGGCTCGATGAAAATCGCTTGCGTATGATCGCTACGGAAGTCATCGAGAGAAAACCACGGCACTACATCCAGATGCTGAAATTCCTAGCACGCCTCACCCGCCTGGAGGTTTCTCGACACCATGCTGTTGTGGAAAGCGCAGCGCCACTCTCCAATGAAAAGCGCAGTGAAATCTCCTCAAATCTTACCACCAAATTCGGTCAAATCACTACGGAGTTTCGCCACTCCCCTCATCTCATCGGCGGACTTCGCGTCAAACTCGGCAGCAATGTCTGGGATGGAAGTATCCAGTCCCGTCTTGAAACACTCAAACAATCCTGATCCAACACTCACATGAGCAACATCGTCCTTGAACTTGAAGAAAAAATCAGTGCGGTCAAAAGCAGTGCCGCCCGCCAAACCAACGTCGGAACCGTCCGTGAAATCGGCGACGGCATCGCCCGTGTGGAAGGCCTTAGCGCGGTAAAACTTAACGAAATGGTTGAGTTCCAAAATGGAATCACCGGCATCGCACTGAATCTGGAAGAAACCGAAGTCGGTGTCATCGTTCTGGGTGATTACACGCAGGTCAGCGAGGGTGACGAGGTCAAGACTTCTGGAAAGTTGCTCTCCGTCCCCGTTGGAAAAGGCCTCCTTGGCCGCGTGGTGGATGCCCTCGGGCGTCCCCTTGATGGAAAGGGTCCCATCCCGCACGAAATCTCTTACCCTGTTGAAAAAATTGCCCCCGGCATTATCAAGCGCCGCTCGGTCAGCCAACCTGTTCAAACTGGCATCATGAGCGTTGACGCGATGATTCCCGTGGGCCGCGGGCAACGCGAGCTCATTATCGGTGATCGAGCTACTGGCAAGACGACTATTGCTATCGATACGATCATCAACCAAGCCAAAATCAACCGCGCCGCCGAAAATAGTGGCGACCCCAATTTTCGTCCACTGTATTCCATTTATGTTGGAATTGGCCAGAAGAACGCCAACATCGCACGCGTCGTCAGTATCTTAGAGGCAAATGATGCTCTAAAATACACAATCATCGTTGCTGCTACGGCCTCCGACCCAGCCGCCGACCTTTACATCGCCCCGTTTTCCGGTGCCGCGATGGGCGAATGGTTCATGGACAACGGCATGGATGCACTCATTGTATTCGACGATCTCACGAAGCACGCGAACGCCTACCGCCAGATCTCTCTCCTCCTCAAGCGCCCCTCTGGTCGCGAAGCCTATCCCGGTGATGTGTTCTACCTCCACAGCCGCCTTCTCGAGCGCTCTGCCCGCCTCTCGGAAGAAGCTGGAAATGGATCACTTACCGCTCTTCCAATCATTGAGACCCAAGCCGGTGACGTATCTGCCTACATCCCAACAAATGTGATCTCGATCACAGACGGTCAGATTTATTTGGAGACAGATCTTTTCTACCAAGGTATCCGCCCAGCTATTTCAGTTGGTCTTTCAGTCTCCCGCGTGGGTTCTGCCGCGCAGATCAAGGCGATGAAACAAGTCGCTGGAAAAATCAAAGGCGATCTCGCTCAATACCGTGAACTCGCGGCATTTGCGCAATTCGGTTCCGATCTCGACGCGAAGACCAAGACCACACTGGAACGCGGAGCACGCATCGTGGAGTTATTCAAACAGTCCCAATACAATCCAATCTCCGTAGAGATGCAGGCCATTGTCCTTTGGGTGATGCAGAAAGGTCTCTTTGACTCAGTCGCCGTCGATAAGGTGAAAGCCACTCAGAACAAGTTTGTTGAGTTCATCGAAACACGCAAAGCCTCACTGTTCGAGAAGCTCGGAAAAAAACGCATGTTCGACGAAGAAATTGAAAAGGAACTCACGGCAGCCTTGGAGGATTTCAAATCCTTCAACACACTCTGATCCATGGCAAACCTCCGCGACATCCGCCGACGCATCAAGTCGGTCAAAAATACCGCGCAGATCACCAAAGCGATGCAAATGGTCGCAGCCTCCAAGATGCGCAAGGCACAACAAGCCGCGCTATCCGGTCGTGACTACGCGCACCTTCTCAATCGTGTGATTGTTTCCCTGAAAGATACTGTGGAAGAGTCCTTACATCCCCTTCTTCAGGGTCGAGATGTCAAGAATAGCTTGGTTATTTTAATGTCTACGGACAAGGGCCTCTGCGGGGCACTCAATACCAATATCCTGCGCGAGGCACTTGCCCTTGATGAATCAAAAACGCAATTTGTAAGCATCGGCCGCAAAGGGACTCAATTTTTGGCACGCACCAGACGCAAAGTGTTAGCCGACTTTCCCTTGCATGAGCGCCCAGACTTTGCTCAATGCAAACAGGTGTCCAAATTTTGCATCGAAAAGTTTCTCGACGGCACTGTGGACCAGGTTTCCATTCTCTACCCCCGTTTTGCAAATACATTGTCCCAAATCCCTACAAACCTGCAAATCCTACCGATCACCTGCTTGGAAGAAGCCGGCATTCGCAGTCACTATGAGGCCACGCCAGCACCGGAAGGAGGGTTCACATTCGAACCGGATGCAACCACCGTGCTCAATGCGATCTTGCCGACCTATTTGTATTACATCGTTTACCAAACACAACTGAGCACGCGAGCCTCGGAGCAAAGCGCCCGCATGGTCGCCATGAAGAGCGCCACCGATAACGCCAAGAGCCTCGTTAAGGACCTCACCCTCGAATACAACAAGGCCCGCCAAGCCAGTATCACGAATGAGATTCTCGAAATCGCCACAGCCCAGTTGGCCCTCGGGTAAATTTCCCACCAAAGGAAGGCTGCCCGTCCCACATGGGACAGGGCAGCTTTTTTTGTTTTCACCGCGCTCGGTTTGCCTCCTGTTTGACCCAATCGGGAGGACATTGAAATCCCAAACCTCC
>NEUK01000056.1 GCA_002290555.1 Spartobacteria bacterium AMD-G4 | reverse complement strand
TGTCCTCGGCAATACCAGTGGCGAGGAGGGGTTTCCCACCGATTTCACGCACCGCCTCTTGGGCACTGAGAGTGAGCAAAGCGCCTTTGGGATTGATCACTTCGCCGCCGATGCTGACCTCCTTGTCGACGTTCATAAAACCATCCACCAACTCGGGATAATATCCATTTTTCTGGGCAACGCTGCGGAAGTATCCCGAGTAGTAAGAAACAATCTTGGCGTTCATCGTTTCAGGGATTTCCTGTCCGCTCCCAGCCACCGGCGCTGCTGCTCCTATGGCGCTAACCGGGGCCATGTAGATTTTTTTTGTTCCGAGCGCTATGAGCGCCCCGGCCGAACCCGCATTTGCGTTGACATAGGTATAGGTGGGGATCGGGCTGCCGGAGAACATTTGAACGATCTTCTCGGTCGCTTTGAGGTCGCCACCGGGTGTGTCCATATCCAAAACAATCGCTGCAGCGGCCACAGCCTCGGCATTTTTTAGAGCGCGGCGGAGAAAGAAAAGCCTCGCCTCGCTCACCATCCCCTGAACGGGCAAGACAACCACAGAGCCTTTTGAAATGGAGTTCTCCTCCGCATGCAGGGGCAACAGAAACGCCACAAAAACCAAGCTTAAAACAAGAAACTTCATGTGTGTGGAAATCTCACTCGCACGCACAGGCGCCGCAAGGTATTTTCCGGTTGTGGGGCTCATTTCCGAAGAAACAATCCAGCGTGTCAGCGATGCAAACGACATCGTGGACCTCATCGGGTCCTATTTCCCTCTCAAGCGTGCTGGGACGAGCTTCCGGGCGCTCTGTCCCTTTCATCGAGAGAAATCACCGTCCTTCCATGTGAATCCTGCGCGTCAAAACTACCACTGCTTCGGCTGCGGCGCCGGAGGCGGAGTGCTGCGCTTCGTTATGGAATACGAGCATCTGGACTTTCCGTCGGCCGTGCGCCGTCTGGCCCAGCGCGCGGGAATACCGATTCTTGAGGAAACTTCCACACCTGAGGACCACCAGAGAAGCGGGCTGCGACAGCGTCTTTTGGCCCTGCATGCAGAGTCCTCCGCCTGGTTTCATGACCAACTCCTCAAATCCATCGACGCTGCACCCGCCCGCGATTACTTAAAGTCCAGAGGCATTAATTCCAGTGTGGCAAAGGCTTGGCAGCTTGGCTTCGCCCCGGCTTCTTGGGACGCCCTCCTCACACACCTGCGCGCACGGCGGTTTTCACAAGAGGAAATGATTCAAAGCGGCCTGGTCTCCTCCCAAGAAGACGCAAAGCCCGGAAGCGCCATCTACAGCAGATTCCGCAACAGGGTCATGTTTCCCATATGCAATGACTACGGCGAGGTCATCGCTTTCAGTGGACGCATCCTCGAGGCGGATGCGAAAGCCGCCAAATATGTTAACTCACCAGAGACCCCACTTTTTACCAAGGGGCGAGTCCTCTATGGCCTCGACAAGACCAAACGCGACCTTATTGAAAAGAATGCTGCCATCGTTTGTGAGGGGCAACTCGATCTGATATCCGCCTTCGAGGCCGGCATTCGCAATGTCATAGCCCCACAAGGCACTGCCTTCACCGGGGATCAGGCTCGGATGCTGAAACGCTATGTCGAGACCGTCCTCCTGTGCTTCGACTCCGATGCCGCAGGAAAAAAAGCGGCTGCCCGCTCTCTCCCAGCTCTCCTTTCGCAAGGTTTGCTGGTGAAAGTGGTGGCCCTTCCCGAGGGGGAAGACCCCGATTCACTCATCCGCCGCTCCGGCCCGACGGCATTTCTCGAGGTCGTTAATCAGGCCACGGACTTTTTCGAGCATAGCGTCAACGAGGCGCTCGCATCCGGGGAACTTAACGACAGCGCCGGAAAATCTCGTCTCATCGCCCGCATCGCTCCTCCGTTGACACTTGTTCAGGATGCCGTTCTGCGGGAAACCCTGCTTGGCCGCATCGCCTCGCGCCTGGGACTACCCCAGCCCGCCATACGCGTCGCGATGAAGGCTCCAGCTGTGGATCAAGACAATTCTCAATCTCCCGCACACGAGGCTGTCGAAAAACTGAATCCAACCGCTGGCATGGAAATGCTCTGTCGCTTGGCATTGACCAGTCGTGAAGTTCGAGCGTGGTTGAGAGGCCAAAACGCGTTGCCGGAATTTGAAGATGGCGCTGGCTTGGTGAACAAAATCGCTCAAGCGGATTACGAAGACGGCGCAACTCCGCCATCCCTTCTCACCTCCCAGTTGACAGCCTCCGAAGAACGACTTGTCTCAAGCATGGACATCCACCGCTCCACGCCGGAACCGCTCGACCGTGCCAAGCAAATCCTTCAGGGCCTCACGGTCCAGCAACTCACACGGGAAATCGACGAACTGAAGAGTCGAATCGCCGATGGGTTGCTCTCCACAGATGAAAGGCAAAAATTTCAAAAACAAATTCTTGACCTATCGATACGCGTGGCGGATGTTCGGCGGCCCTTTCTCCAGGCCTAACGGAAAGCAGATTGAAAACAAAAACCACCTCTTCAAAAAGCCCGTCCCGTCCGGCGGCTAAGTCCAGTGCAGCAAAGAAGGTCGCGAAGCCTTCGAAGCCAGTTGCCAAATCCCACTCAAAACCCGCGAAGAGCCCGCCTGTGAAATTGAGCAAGCCGGCGATGGCAAAGCCAGTGGCAAAAAAAACTTCAGCGCCACTGAAGTCAAAGCCTCCCGCCAAAAAACCGGTGCCGGTCGCCAAGAAACCAGTGCCTGCAAAAAAACCACCTGCAAAGGTGACCGCTCAAAAGCCAGCAGCGCGGAAGCCAGTCCTCAAGGCCAAGGCTGCGCCAACTCCCGCAAGAAAGCCAACCGCGCCGCAAGCCAAGGCACCAGTCAACTCAGGCAATCTTCTCAAGCCGCAGACTAAAAAGCCTCAGCCCTCCACGGCCAAAAAGACAATAATTTCTAAGGTCGTCCCGCCCAAAACAGCTCCGTCTCAGCCAACGAAGGCAAAGACACCCCCTATCGCATCCGCTCGCAAAACACAGCTGATGTCCGCGCCAAAGAAACCGATTGTCAAAAGCACGGAAACTGCTTCCAAGAGCACCGGCAAAGATAGCGTGAAAGCCAGCGAGAATGTTGACGACAAAGTTAGCGAGAAAACCAAGTCTGCCGCCAAAAATAAGCCCGAACCTTCCGCCCTTTCAAAACTTACCCCAGTGGCTCAAACTGGCGTCTTGAACATTCCGAAGATGATTCAGGAAAAGGTTCGTGAACTCATCAGGCTCGCCAAAGAGCAGGGATACCTGACCTTTGAAGATCTTGAAGAGCATCTGCCCGAAGGTGTTAACAATCCTGAACACCTGGACGCCATCATCAGCCAACTCCGGGGGGTCGAAATTGATATTATCGAAGCCTCGGATGTAGATCGCGTCAAGGAAGTTCGGAAGGAGGATGACGAGGACGAGAAAGAGGAGAAGGAAGAGAAAGAGGAGAAAGCTGATTCGAAACTGGATATTCTCGACGACCCAGTCAGGATGTATCTCAAACAAATGGGGCAAGTTCCCCTGCTGACACGCGAGCAGGAAGTAGAAATTTCCAAGCGCATCGAGGACGCTGAACTGAAGGTGCAAGAACTCCTTTATGGATTCGGGTTTGTGGCACGCGCCCACGTGGATCTCGCCCAGAAATTAATCGACCAGCGCGAAAGGTTTGATCGCGTCATTCTTGATAAAAAGATCGAAAGCCGCGAACGCTACATGAAGGCTTTGCCACGCCTCTGCCAACAAGTGAAGCGCTCCACCGACTCGGTATCAAAACTTTACATTGAAACTTTACAATCGGGGGACAATTCTGAAAAGCGCAAAAAATTTGACCGCGCCTTGAAGAACCTCCAGCAATTCTATCCCAAGTTCTTCTTCAAGCAGAAGGTGGTGGAGGACTTTGTCGTGCTGGTTGAAGAAAACCACCGCTCGGTTGTCAATGTCCAGAAGGAATTGTCCAAGCATGCAAAGTCGGAGAACCCCAAGATCCGCCGCCAACACACTGCTGAACTGAAGGATATGCAAGTTCGCTTCTGGCTTTCGCCAGATGAACTGAAGTCCCACCACGAGAATCTCAAAGTCTGGCACCGCAAGGCTCTCCAAGCCAAAAAAGAAATGGTCGAAGCCAACCTGCGACTGGTTATCTCGATTGCCAAAAAATACACCAATCGAGGCCTTTCTTTTCTCGATCTGATCCAAGAAGGAAATATGGGCCTCATGAAGGCCGTTGAGAAATTTGAATACCGGCGCGGTTACAAGTTCTCCACTTACGCGACCTGGTGGATTAGACAGGCCATCACTCGCTCGATTGCCGACCAAGCTCGCACGATCCGTATTCCGGTGCACATGATCGAAACGATCAACAAACTGATACGGGTGCAGAAGCAACTCGTTCAAGAATACGGGCGCGAACCATCGCCAGAGGAAATCTCGGACGAGATTCAACTCCCCGTCGAGCGCGTGCGTGCCGTCTTGAAGATGGCTCAGCAACCCATCTCGCTTCAGGCCCCGGTGGGTGACAGCGACGACACGAGCTTTGGAGATTTTATCGAAGACAAAGGCGCGGAAAACCCGGCCGATATGGCAGCGATCGTTCTCCTCAAAGACAAAATCAAGGATGTCCTCGAGTCACTCACAGAACGCGAGCGTCAAGTTCTGGAGCAGCGATTTGGACTGGTGGATGGCTATAGCCGGACCCTTGAAGAAGTAGGCCGCCAGTTCAAGGTCACCCGTGAGCGTATTCGTCAGATTGAGGCCAAGGCCTTGAGAAAAATGCGGCACCCGACCCGCATCCGCCAACTCGAAGGTTTCCTCGACGCGCACGAGACCTGAGATTTCCCCGCAACTTCTCTCAATTTGCCGGGTTCAGCCCGATATGAATGATGATCTCAAGGAAGGCGACGCATTGTGGAAGCTGCTCGGCAGAACTCCCGCATGCTCGCCCTCTCCTTTCTTCGCCAGAAATACCCTCCGCTCGGTCCGCGCTTGCGGGGCAAGGGGGGAAAGGCCCACTCTCCTTTTTCGCCTGATCAAAACGGCTGCATTTGCCCTCCTGCTCCTTGGGTTCAGCTCTTCCATCCTGAACTCGCCGCGTGCGAAATCCATACCACCAGAATTGGTCGAATATTTCGATATGGCCTCTGGACTCGATCAACTCACCTTCGTCTACGATTTGACTCCAGAAATCTTCGCCGGAAAATCATTGTGATTCGCACTACCGCCAAGCTTTTCCGGCGCCGAATCGTCAAGCGCATTCTGCAATGCAGCCAACGGCGATGGGGAGGGACCTCTGCCCAACTCTCAAACAAAGAATCAGGATTTCGAAAAACCAGCTTGAAATTGGTCGATCTCGGGGGTAGATAAGGAAATGGCCCGAAGACGAAAATCCCCCCAGAACGTGACTTGGCTTTTGGGGGTAGTGGTCTTGGGCGTTCTCTTAATCGCAGGTGTCTATCTGCTGGGCTCCAAGGAGGACAGTGCCGTGCGGACGACCCCCTCGCTGGACATCCCCTCCTATCTCGCAAATGCCGACAGCCTTCGTGGAAATCTCTACAAGCTGGAGGGAACCGTTTCCGAGTCGTTGGCATGGTCTCCAGATTCAGGCCGCCTGATTGCCGTTGAGGTCGAAGAAAGCATCATTCCTGTTCTGGTGACCCCCGAATTCAGCTCGATGAATATCCAGAAGGAGCAGCAATTGGTTTTTCTTTTGGAGGTGGATGAGAATGGAATTCTGCGCACTCGAAAGGTCAACAAATCATGAGAACCCTCTTCTGCGCTGGCGCTGCCATTTTTTCGATTCTTTTTTCGGTATCAGCCCAGGATAAAAGCCATGGCGACTCCAAAGCAGCGACCGGTGGTGCCCGGCCACCTCAGATGAACCAAGGCTTCATGGGCAGAGATGTGCCGGTATTCGACCCTGGGAGTGAGCTCATGAGCTATGATGGCAAACTTTGGAATATCAATAACAACCGGCTTTTTCGAGCGAGGTTCGAAAAATTTTTAAACGCCTCGGCAGCGACGGACAAATCTGATGTCGAGTATCGCGAAACGATTGACAGGATTCTTGAACTCTTGGCGCCGGGGAATGCGAAAAAGCAGAACATCGATGCTGCGTTTGCCCTGTTAAAAAAAGCCTCGAACTACAAGGATGATGCGAATCTTTGCCGCACCATGTCGGACGCCGTTTATGCCGCACAGACGAGTCTTTCAACGGTAGATCGTCTGAAACGCGAGAATCAAATCCTTGAAAAACAGCGAACCTCAAAAGAATGGAACCGGGAAATGGCCGCAAAAACCTCCTCCCTCGGAATCACTACAAGCGCCAAGGATTCTGATGTGGCGAAGGAAAATCAGAAGATCGAGCGCGATGCGCGACTGGCCACGGCAAGCCGCCAACTCTCCGATGTGGCCCAGACAATCGAGAACAATAAACTTCGCATCGCGGCCACCGAACTGACCACCAAAGGCCATCTCCAAGCGCTCATCATGCAGTATTTCGCAACGCGCCGCTTCGAGCATGTGATCATAGCAAATCGTTTTTACAGAGCAATATATACTGATGGAGACAATTCGATCGAGGTTTACAAAAAAATGGTCGACTCCCTCCCCATTAATAAAGATGCCGGGCAGGCAAAAATCACAGGCGAGCTGAATCCCCAAATCTCAGCCAGCGAGGGGGTGATGGATCAAGATGCTGGAGTAGGTGGGGGTGCGGGAGGAAATGGCACCAATGTGAACATCTACAACGGCACTCCGAGGACACGCACGGGCAGCTCGTTCTCGGCAAAGGGCGCCAAGCTGGGCATGGAGAACTTCGGCATCGAAAGCCTCACAGGCGGTGCAGCCGGAGCAGCCCAGACCATCAGCAAGCTCGTCAGTTCCCTAAGCCAAATCGACAGCCTCGCCAACGAGGCGATTCGCGACATCAACGAGGGGGTCGAAGCTTACAAATTCCTCCTGGAGCAAGGGGAACTGCAAAGTGCGACCGAGCGTCTTGCGGAAACATTTGCATTGGGGGAATACATGCCCAGTGTGCGCCTGCTGCCTCGCGAGGACAAGCGGCGCGCCTTGGAGTTTTCACAGAAAACCAATGAGCTCCTGGCCGCACTGGAGGTCAATGACCTGACCCGAGCCGAAAAGCTCGTAAATGAAATCCAAGTCATCGCAAAGGATTTCGACACGAGCAAACCACTCGCAAAAATTGAAACGGCAAAAACCATCAGCTCCATGCACCTGGCCAAAGCCCGCAATGCGGCCGTCTCCGGTGACAAGTCGGCGATGGAGGCCGAACTGCGCTCTGCTGCCGAAATCTGGCCCCGCAATCCCGCGCTCTCCGAGGTAGGAACGACCATTTTCAATCAGTCCGATGTGCAACAACAGGCGATGAACGATTTTGACCGCCTGCTAAGTCAAGGCAACCATCGGCAGATTTACAACGACAAGCTCCGCTTCATCGCAGCCTCCGCGCTATATCCCGAGAAGCAACAGCAACTCACCGAAGTGCTACAGAAAATGGCCACTGTGGAAGGTGCGATTTTGAAAGCCAAGGAAATCGCAGGCCGGGGTGATCCTGCTGGTGCATGGGAAAGCGTGGAGGCCGCACAAAAGGAATTTCCTAGCGACACCGAACTCAATCAACTCCGCGCCACCCTCACCACACAGGCGGCCGATTTTGTGCAGACTCTCAACAAGGCCCAGACACTCGAGAAACAGGATCAACCCGGCCCCGCACTCGCTTGGTATTTGCAGGCCCGGAAAAAATATCCCGCGAGCACATTTGCCCGCGATGGCATCGACCGCATGAGTGCCAAGGTGCTGCCCGACGCGAAGTAATTCCGTAAAAAATGAAAGAGAAAATCCTGCTCGTCGATGGACATAGCATGATCTTCGACTGGGATGACCTCGCCACAATGCACGGAAGAAACACCGCGGCAGCCAGAGAGGAACTCGTCCGCAGGCTGACCGGGCTTCAGGACAATTCCGACTGGACGGTCGCCGTCATCTTCGACGGGGTCGGAGTCAAGCCCTCGAGCGATGGCACTCCCCACGGCATCGCTGTTTTTTATTCAAAGTCCGGGCAGACTGCGGACTCCATCATCGAACGCCTCGCCGCCAAGTATGCGAAAGACCATGACGTGACAGTGGCCACAAACGACCTCATGGAGCGCACCACAGCCGAAGCCTTCGGATCATTCACCATCTCGGGCCTTCAACTTCGCGCCGAAATCGACATGGCCCAGAACTCGGTTAGCGAAACCATCCAACGCCTTCGACGCTGATCGCCCGCGGCATTCGATTTCGGACAGAAAACCTCTTGCCTGCCCCCGCCTTACTGCGAGCACGCTCAGAGGCTATTTTTCAGTCGAAAAGGAAGTGGAAAATTGTTAGTCATTTGATGTGAGTACACCCAAAGGCCCAGATCCACTCGCCTCCTTTGCCTCTGACCCGCTCGCGCAAGCTGCCGTCGTTCTTCTGGGCAAGGGCAAATGGCGCCAAGCGAGAGACGAGGCCAAGTTGCTTTGTAAAAAGGATCGAAACAAATACCTCACGCTCCTCGCCGCGGCCAATATCGGGCTCTTTCGGGATTTGCTTTCCAAAAATTTATCGACGGATGCAAAAACCGTGCTGGAGAATTTGAGAACCCTCTGCCCGAGGGAGGTTGTCGAAGGCCTTGAGCGTGAAATGGCATCCACCCAAGTCGCGCAAGCCACCGGGGGCGCCGCTTTACCCCAGTCGGGACTGAATTTGTTGTGGCACCCATTGAAGCATTTTGCGGCAGAATCGTCGTCCACAGCAAATCCCGAAAATTTGGATTGGCTCCTCGTGGACTCGGTGGTGACGGCTTTCACACCCGCACCGGTTGAAGGAGAGGACGCTCTGGGTTGCAGATTGGCCGCCGAGTTGGCCATGGTGCACGCCGCCTGCAGGGCCGTCTCCGAGGGTCGCATGGAGGAGGCTGTCAATGCCATGCGCCCGCTGCCGACGGATTCCGTTTTTCGGCACTGGAAAATTTTTCTCCGAGGAGTGCGGCATTTTATCAGCGGTGCAAAAAAAGAGGCCGAAGAGTGTTTCTCACGCCTGCCGGAAAGCGGGGCCTGCGCCACTGCGGCAGCCACGATCCTCAACAAGCCGCATTCCGTGCAAATCCCCGCCGTCGGCAAAGCGGCATGGACTCTTGCAACAGTCGGGGAATCCCCCGCGAGGGCGCGCGAAATCGCCACGGCCGATGAATGCTGGAAAAAAGGAAACTGGACTGGCACGAAGGACGCCCTCACAAGGGCATTGGGAAAGGGTTTTTCTATCAAACAGCGAGGCATCGAGAGAGCACTCAGCGATGACCTTTTCTTTTTCGGACCGGAGGAATCGCTGGTGGAAAAAAAACGATTCGATCAAGCCGCTCAATTTTTCGTTCAGCAGCGTAACTCATCCAGATACGCCACGGAACTTTCATTTTCCATTTCGCATGGAATGCTCTTGGGCGATATCGATGTGATCCCCGATTCGAATTTAGAAGCCGAATTTTTCGACATCCTGGTGTTAGCATCGGACTTTTTGGGGCAGAATCCGATTGCCAAAAGCCTGACTCGGTATTTTGCGATCGGAATCGCTTCCAACCACGCAGTGCGGAACGCGCGATCAAAGCGCTCACTCAAGCCACGGAATGCGCTCCGAACAATGTGTTCGCATGGGTCAAACTTCTGGTTCTCAACGAAAATTTGGGCAACAAGTCCCGGGTTCACCAACTTCTCGACCAACTCGTCGTCCGCTTCCCTCAGAACAAAAAAATCCTCGTCAAAGCCGGAGCGCTTGCCGTGGAGCGCAAAGCCTTCGGCAAGGGAATCGATTACCTCGAAGCCGCGCATCAACTTGATCCCTTGGACTCCGAGTGCAAGGCACACCTCATCGCTGGCTTGGCCAGGCATGTCATCGACCGCCACCATAGGAAACAAGGCACAGCTTCGCTCTGGGAGCGGATGGAACCATTGTTGGACTCCTCCTCGCACTGCCAGGATTTGAGGCAGGCAAAGTGGGCGATGGATACGCTGCGTCGGGCTCTGGAAGGTCGAGCGGATGAGACTGCCAACTGCAGCTCGCTGTTTTTTGAATTATTTATTTGCCACGATGTAGGCCTCCCGACGCGCAGCACTTGGCGCAGGCAGTGGCTGGATGTTTCCGTGACAGGAGCCGATTGGATCGACCTGTTTAAAGTCTTTGACCTCAGCGACCAGAGCTCGGATTTTCCGCCTTGGAGAATCCGTGATCTCATGGAGGCACTTCTCGATAAGATGAGTGTCAGGGAAGTGAAGAAAAGTCTCGAGACCGATTCTCCATCCCTTCTTGGATTGGCAAGGCTCTTACTGGAGTGGTTTGGCGATGAGCAGAAGGCCCATGAGCGTTTTGTTAAAGAATGCCTCTCGAAACTTTCCCAATCGCTTCGAAAGCTGCTGAAGGAAAATTTGATCCAAAACGATCCCCGCATCGATTTTTGCCTCTCCTGCACCGATTGGGTTTCGAATCGCAAAAAACCTGCCGGAATCCTGGAAGATTTGAAAAAAATCGACGATGAGGCGCAGGCTAAGAACCTCGGTGATGTTCGGCAGGCGGTCGCGGATTTAAGAAGCCAGATCGACATCAAGCCCTCCATTCCCCCACCGAAAAAAACGTCGCCCCGACGCAGCTTGCCCACTCTCAATGAACCCGAACTGCCCAAAAACCTCAATGAGAGCAAACAACACGAATTCGACTTTTAAATGAACCCGTTTCTCACACTAGATGTCACCCCCGACTCAACCGACGAGGAGGTGCGCGCGGCCTATACTCGCCTCCTGCGAAAGTATCCGCCCGAACATTTCCCCGAGGAGTTTCAAATGATCCAGGAATCAGCCACCATGCTGCGAACCGCTCGGGACAGGTGGGGTGTTTGGTTCAATCCCAAAAAAGAAGAGCCCAGGTCTCCGCTCGAGGCGTTACAGGACTTTCAAAA
>NEUK01000055.1 GCA_002290555.1 Spartobacteria bacterium AMD-G4 | reverse complement strand
GACATTCCTCGGATCGTGGCCAAGCTGGATGAGGGCTTCGAGGTCTGTTCCGGTTGGAGAAAGGATCGTCAGGACAACGCGCTTCAGAGGAATCTGCCGAGCATTCTTGCCAACAAACTCATCTCCGCCGTTTCCGGGGTCAAACTCCACGACTTTGGGTGTTCGCTCAAAGCCTACCGCTCCGAGGTGATCAAGGGCGTGCGACTCTACGGCGAGATGCATCGATTCCTGCCGATCTACGCAAAGTGGCACGGTGCCCGCATCGCCGAGGTCCCGGTCGGCCACCATGCCCGCAAGACGGGCCATTCGAAGTATGGTCTGGAGCGTGTTCTCAAAGTCCTCATGGATCTTTTGACCGTCCGTTTTCTCGATAAATACATGCTCAAGCCGATGTATCTCTTCGGCTTCTGGGGCTTCATGTTTTTTATCGCCTCATTCCTCTTTGGCGCATGGTCTCTCTACATGCGGACGCGAGGATATTTTTTCACCGCGACGCCACTGCCGATGATGGCCGTCTTTTCCTTCATGACCGGTGTCATCTGCATGCTCATGGGATTACTGGCTGAAATGATCACCCGCACATTCCACGAGTCGCAGAACAAATCCATCTACCTCGTGAGCAGAACGCGGAATTGCGAGCGGCAGGCCGGCCTTGTCTGATGTGCGGCATAGCCGGATTTGTCGGCGCGGGGGACAGCGAGGTTTTACACCGCATGACCCGTCGACTCACCCATCGTGGGCCAGATGCCGAGGGTTATTTTGAGAAGGCGGGCGAGGGAATTTTCCTCGGCCACCGCCGCCTCTCGATTATCGACCTTGCAGGCGGCGCCCAGCCGATGTGCACCGCCGACGGGCAGACGGTGATTGTCTTCAACGGCGAGATTTACAACCACGCCGAGCTGCGGCAGGAGTTGCAGGCGAAAGGGCGGGGGTTCGCGACAGACCACTCGGACACCGAGGTCCTTCTTCAAGCTTGGCGCGAGTGGGGAGTGGCGATGCTGGACCGCCTCAATGGTATGTGGGCGTTTGCGATTTTCGATGCGGTGGAGCGGCGGATCTTTTTGGCGCGCGACCGGTTTGGCAAGAAGCCGCTTTACTACTTTCATCGCAAAGGCACCTTTGCATTTGCCTCCGAGTTGACCGCTCTGCTTGAGCATCCGCTGGCCCCTCGCAACCGGTCGGAAATCGCAAGGGTGAAGTTCCTCGCCCATGCTCTCATTCCTGCCCCGCACTCCGCCATTGAGGGTATCTACAAACTTCCTGCCGCACACCATCTCACGCTGCCGCTGGGCGGGGGATCGCCGCGCCTCACCCGCTACTGGCGCTACACGCTTGAGCCGGAAGAGTCGGGTAAAAGCGAATCCGCACTTGCCTCAGAGTTGCTCGAGATTTTGGCGCGAGCCACGAAGCGGAGGTTGGTGGCCGATGTGCCGTTGGGGGTTTTTTTGAGTGGAGGGTTGGATTCCTCCACGATTGCAGCTTTGGCGACCAAAGACCGTCGCGCAGGCGGCACGCTTGCCTTACAGGGTTTGCAGACTTTCACGATTGGGTTTCATGAGGCGTCATTCGACGAGTCGATGTATGCCCAGCAGGTGGCGGAGTTTTTGCAAACCAACCACCATGTGGACACGCTGAGCCTCGATGCCGCCTTGGAGGTCATACCGCGCATCTTTGATGTGTTGGACGAACCTCAGGGCGATGGCTCGCTCCTGCCGACATGGTTGCTCTGCCGTTTTGCGCGTCGCCATGTCACCGTGGCCCTCAGCGGCGATGGGGGCGATGAACTCTTCGCGGGTTACGATCCCTTCCGCGCCCTGCGAATGGCCGGCCTTTACTCGAAAATGGTCCCCCGGCCCTTGCACAAGGCCCTGCGCCTCTTGGCGGCCCGCTTGCCTGTTTCCCACGCCAATATCAGCCTTGATTTCAAAATCAAACGCACCCTGCGCGGTTTGGATCATCCCTCGCGCCTTTGGAATCCTGTCTGGCTGGGTGCTCTCGAGCCCTCGGAGCTCGCCCGCTTGACCGATTCACGATTCAGCATTGAGGAAATCTATAGCGAGGCGATCGAGGCGTGGGAATCCTGCGCCAGTGCCGACCCTGTTGATCGCACCCTTCAATTCTACACCGAGATTTATTTGCAGGATGGCATCCTCGCCAAAGCCGACCGCGCGAGCATGATGAATTCCCTCGAGGTGCGGAGTCCCTTTCTCGACATCGAAGTCGCCGACTTCGCCCGCCGCCTGCCGCATCATTACAAGCTCCGTGGCAAGACCACGAAATATCTGCTCAAGCGCGCCGTTGAGGAATTGCTTCCGCATGACATCATTTACCGAAGCAAAAAAGGCTTTGGCACACCGGTCGGAAGCTGGCTCCGCAGCGGGCGCATCGCACCCGAGGCGAACTCACCCATGCTGCGGGAAAAACTCGCCGCTCACCTCGCGGGGAAAACCGACGAGCGTCTCTACCTATGGTGCGAACATGTTTGGCAACAATGGCAGCTGAGAAATCCTTCGTGAAACGCGTCCTTCACATCATCGACAGCCTGCACCTCGGCGGTGCTCAGGAGGTCGTTTTGAACCTGGCCACTTGTGGCAGTTCCCGCTTCCGCCATGAGGTCGCCACGCTGCACGGCCACGGCATTTATTGGGACCGGCTGAAGAAGGCTGGCGTGCAAGTCCACTCGCTCTCGCCTCACAAGTTCCTCCCCGTCTACCTCGCCTCGATCCCATGGCGGATTCTCGCTGACAAGCCGGATATCCTCCACTGCCATCTCATCCCGTCGAACATCATTGCCAAGCCGCTCGGAGCCTTGCTGGGCGTGCCCGTCATCATCAACCACGACCACACCAACGACCCGCACCGGATCGACAACAAAATCCTTCTCGCCCTCGACAAATCCACCAATCGCTTCGCCCGTCACATCATCGCTGTCGCCAGCGCTTGCAGGGACTTTTTGACCAGCAATGAATCGATCTCCCCAGATAAAATATCTCTGGTTCCCAATGCTATCGATCTTCGCCGTTTCAGTCCCGGTGAAGCGTCGCGGGATGAGGCGAGGGTGAGGCTTGGACTTCCCGCTGGTTCGCGCATTGTCGCTGGAGTCGGCCGTTTGAATCCCCAGAAGAACTTCAGCCTCTTTCTCGACATCGCCGCACAACTCGCCGCGCGATTTCCCGATGTGCATTTTCTTTTGGCGGGGGAGGGACCCGAGGAAAAGATGCTCCGCGAAAAAGCCGCTGCGCTCGGGATTGCAAGCCGGGTCCTTTTTTCAGGCTATGTCTCCGACACTCGCCTGGTCTACCTCGCGGCCGATGTCCTCCTCATGCCATCACGCTACGAAGGCCTGCCCATGACGCTCCTCGAGGCCATGGCCATGGGCCTGCCTGTGGTGGCTTCGAAACTGGATGGCATCGCAGAGGTCATCGGCGATGGGGAGGAAGGTTTTCTTGTTCCCCCAGCTGATGCTGCGCTTTTCGTCGAACGCACGGCGTCGTTGCTCACCGATGCCGAACTCTCCTCGTGCATTGCTAAAAACGCCCGCGCCAAAATCGAAGGCCGCTTCTCCGTCGAGCGAATGACCTCGGCTGTGGAGGACATCTACGACCGGTTTCTCCCATGAAAATCCTCGTCCTCTGCTACGAATATCCACCCGTCGGCGGGGGTGGGGGGCGTGTGGCAGCGTCCGTCGCCGAAGGGCTTGTGCAAAGCGAGCACGAGGTTTGCGTCATTTCGGCCGGTTTGCGCCACCTGCCTCGCAAGATCATGGTGAACGGCGTTCGAGTTATCCGCCCCGAGTCGTTCCGCAAGCGGGAAGATACCTGTTCGGTTCCCGAAATGGCGCTCTATCTCCTCACGGCCTTTTTTCCGGCTTGGAAGATATGCCGTTCCTGGAAGCCGGATGTGATCCACGCGCACTTCGTCGTTCCTACCGGCGCGCTGGCCTTCGCCCTGCATTTTCTGACGCGCATTCCCTATGTGCTCACCGCGCACTTGGGAGATGTCCCCGGCGGGGTGCCTGAGCAAACAGATTCCCTCTTCCGCGTGCTTGGGCCCTTTATCCAGCCCATCTGGAAAAAGGCGGCGTCAGTGACGGCTGTGAGTGGATTTGTGGGAGACCTCGCGGCGAAAAACTGCGGCGTCCGTGCCAAGGTCATCTTGAACGGGGTGCCCATGATTGCAGCACCAGTGGTCGTGAAGGCGGGAAATCCCCCCCGCATTCTCATGCTCGGGCGCTTGAGCGTTCAAAAAAATCCCCTGCTTGCCGTCCGCGCGCTGGCGCAAATCCAAGACCTGCCCTGGCATTTCGAAGTCATTGGCGAGGGCCCGCTGGGAGCTTCGATGAAAGAGCTCGTTCATTCGTGCGGTCTTGCAGATCGAGTTACTTTTTCCGGCTGGCTTGCGGCAGAGGGGGTTTCCAAACGCCTCGAGCTGGCGGATGTTCTTCTCATGACATCCACCTCCGAAGGACTCCCCATGGCGGGAATCGAAGCCCTCAAGTATGGTCTTGCGATTGTTGGAAGCCGCATCGGAGGCTTGAGCGATGTGATCGAGCATGATGTCAACGGACTTTTCTCCGATCTCACGCCAGAGGACTTTGCCAAGTCCCTGCGAACGATCTTGGGGGATCGCGAGCGCCTGGAAGGCATGCGGCGCGCATCGATTCAGAAGGCCAGCGCCTTCAATCTGCCGGATCGCGTCAAGGACTACGAGGACACGCTCCGCGAAGCCGCCTCCCGTCTGTGATGAAGCGCCTCCAGCGAAGCCTGTTTTTCTGCGCGGCCACGCTCTTTCTTTTGCTGATCGTCGCTCTGGTTTCAGGATACCCCGTGTGGTTTTCCAAGGTGTGGAGGAAGGCTCTGGTGATTGAGTCTCCGATTGAAAATCCCGACGCCATCGTTGTTCTTGGTGGTGAATCCCAGGCGCGCCCGGTTCTCGCCGCGCGCCTCTATCAAAAGGGCGTTGCTCCGCGCATTTTCATCATTGGCACGGGGGACCACCCCACAAACCGCCGCGCTCTTTTGCAGGCGGGGGTTCCCGAGGATCGCATCACGATCGAAAAAGAATCCAAGACCACATGGGAAAACGCCCAATTCGCCAAACCCCTCCTCGAGACCGCCGGCGTGCGCCGGGCCTTGCTGGTCACCTCCTCGTTCCATGCGCGCCGCGCCTTGGCGACCTTCCAACAATGCATCCCCGGTATCGAATTCGGTGTCACCACATCCCGCATCGGCTGGTGGGACACGCCGCCCGGTCGCCTGCAGGAGGAGGAATGGGCCCGGATCGAAATGTGGAAAATTCCCGCCTATTGGGTTTTCCATGGCATCACCCCCTGGGTTAAAAAACCCCAAGCGCCAGAGGGCACCTGATATGCCATCCATCCTTTTCATCAATCGAGTCTATCCGCCATCCCATGGCGCCACGGGAGAAATGCTGCGCGACATCGCGGAGAGCCTCGCCGGGCGGGGATGGGATGTCTCTATTCTCTGCACGGGAGAAGCGGGTGAGCCCAAATCAGTCAAACGGGGAGGTGTGTTCATCCACCGCGCCGGGGCGGCTCTTTCACGGCGCAGCGTCATCCTGCGGGCGGCAAGCTATTCTCTCATGATTCCCTGGCTGCTTGCGAGGGCCCTGCTCCTGCGGAGGACAGACTTGGTCGTGACGATGACCGATCCGCCTATGTTGGCCGTGCTGGGGCCGATGATCGGCTTTTTCAAGCGCAACAAGGTCGTCCATTGGGCTCAGGACCTCTACCCCGAAGTCGCCGAGGAGATCGGGGTTCTTCCAAAAGGCAGTCCGCTTATCGGTCTGCTGCGCTCTGTTTCCACCCTCGCGCTCAAGCGCTGCGATGCCGTTGTGTCCATCGGTCGCTGCATGACATCTCGACTCGTCCAGCGCGGAGTCTCCTATGCTCGTATTTTCAACATCCCAAACTGGGCTCCAGCGGTCACTCCCATCGACCGCAAAAACAATCCCTTCCGCCGCGAGCATGGGCTCGAAGGCGACTTCGTGGTCGTGTATTCGGGAAACATGGGCCTCGCGCATGATTTTGACGCGATCCTCAAGGCCGCTGAAAGCCTGAGAGGACGGCACATCGTTTTTCTGATGATCGGCGATGGCCCCCGCCGCGCGGAGATCGAACGCTCTGTGGCCACCCTGGGTCTCTCAAACATGAGATTTCTCCCCTCCCAATCCGCTGCGAAGCTCTCGGAAAGCCTTTCGGCGGGGGATGCTCACCTCGTCACCATGCGACCGAACCTCTGCGGTCTTGTGGTTCCCAGCAAAGTTTACGGCGTTCTCGCGGCTGGCCGCCCCTGCCTTTTCATCGGGCCGGCGGACTCCGAGGCGGCGCGCCTGATCACCGAGCAGGATGCCGGAGTCGTCATCGATCCCGCGAGACCCGCCGACCTTGCTGGCATTCTTTTGGACTGGGCCGCCGATCCCGTCGCCCACGCCGCGGCCTGCCGTCGCGCCCGCATCGCGGGAGCCTCGACCACCCGTCAAAATGCCGCCGTGGACTTTGAGGAAATGCTCCACTCGCTCCTTCGCTGAAAAAAATGGACACACACAAATACATCCAAGCCCTGCCAAAAACGGAAACCCATCTTCACCTCGAAGGCGCTCTGCCTTGGCCTCTCCTTCAGGCCATGCATCCGGGCAAATACGCAAGCACGCCCGCCTCATGGGCGCCGGATTTCCGCTTCCGCGACTTCACTCACTTTGAGACCGAACTCCTTGGCTACGCGGCAGATTTTTTCATCTCCGCCCAGCGCTACCATGACTGCGCCCAGGCGATTTTCTCGGACCGACTGGCACGCAACATCCGCTACATGGAACTCAGCTTCGCTTCCGGTTGCATGGATTTCATGAACCTGGATGGACGCGAGGTCTGCGACGCCATTCGCAGCGCGGTGCCTGCGGGACTCGAGGTGAGGATCTTTTTTGGCATCCACCATGATGGCTACACCGAAAAAATGGCCCCCATGCTTGAGGCCGCCCTCGGTTGGGAAAACCTCGACGGTATCGATCTCCACGGCACGGAAACGACTCCCCTGGGCCACTGGGCCCAGGATTATTGGCGCCGGGCGAGGGATGCTGGGAAGTTCACCAAGGCCCATGCTGGCGAATTCTGCGGGCCGGATTTCGTTCGCCATGTTGTAGAAAGTCTCGGCACACAGCGCATCCAGCACGGCGTCCGCGCCATCGAGGACGCCTCGGTGATCGACCTCCTGCGCGAGCGGGGAATCTCGCTGGATGTCTGCCCGATCAGCAATCTCAAGCTCGGCATCGTGCCATCTCCCGACCGCCATCCCATTCGCCAACTGCTCGACGCCGGGATTCCCTGCACGCTCAGCACCGACGATCCCATCAGCTTCGGCAACACCCTCGAGGACGAGTATCTCTTCCTCGCCACCCATCTTGGCTTCTCTCACGAGGAACTCGCCGCCGTCGCCCGCAATGGATTTCGCGCCGCACTCGTCAGCGAAGAATGGCGGACTGCCAACCTCGCCTTGTTCTAAAATTTTGCACGCTTCGGCGCGCTGTGGTTTGTTGTCCCTGCTATGAAACTCACTTATTTCGGACACTCCTGCTTCTTGGTCGAGTCGGGCGGAACGCGCCTTCTTTTCGATCCCTTCATCACGCCAAACCCGCTTGCAGCCGGGGTGGACATCACAAAAATCCAAGCCGATGTGATTTTGATCTCCCACGGTCACGCCGACCACATCGCGGATGCCGTCGCTCTCGCCAAGCAAACCGGCGCGAAGGTGGTGGCCAACTGGGAAATCGCAGACTGGCTCGGCCTCCAAGGCGTCTCAAACACGCAACCCATGAACCACGGCGGCACAGTGGGCCTGCCAGGCGCTACAGCAAAAATGGTCAACGCCATCCACTCCAGCTCGCTGCCCGACGGCACCTACGGAGGCAATCCCGCAGGCTTCGTGGTGAAAATGGGCGAGGAATCCTTCTACTACGCCGGCGATACAGCCCTCACCCTCGATATGAAACTCATCGCCGAGGAATTCGCCCTCCGCTTCGCCGTCCTGCCCATAGGCGACACCTTCACCATGGGCGCTAAAGATGCCGTGAAAGCGGCCGAACTCTGCGGCGCAAAAAAGGTCGTCGGCGTGCACTACAACACCTTCCCACCCATTCAAATCGACACCGCCGCCGCCCAAGCCGCCTTCGCCAACGACGGCCTGGAACTCCTCCTGCCCGCCATCGGCGCGACCATTGAGGTCTGATCCGCAACAGCACCGATGACGAAACGCTTGCGCCTGTCATTTTTGAATAAATTCGCAAGACCGCGACCCGAAAATCCAAAGGATCTCGGCTCGCAGAGAGTTGACGAAGGCCAAATCCCTTTCCATCAAACCGTCATTCCAAATTAGCCGCTCACCCCCGAAAACGGCGCGCTAGCGCCCATCGACCAAGCTGGAGGGACGACCTCCGTGTCGTCCCACTTTCGCGGCAGAGCCGCCTTCATCCTTGTTCCGCACTCGATAAAACCCGCTTCCCAATTCACACCCTCCTCGCAGACGGCGCAGTCGCGCCTGAAGTTTGGGCCGACACGGAGGTCAGCCCTCCATGTGGGACGAGAGGAGACGCCCTTCCCGAAAACGGCGCGTCAACTCAGAATTTATCCCTATTTTCCAAAGGTGAGAAAATCAAACACCGAGTCGGCGAAGCGGGGCAGGCCTTCGTGGCCGAAGTCCTCGTAGATGAAGGAGGTTTTCTTGGAGTGGATGTTGTTGAAGACGGCGAATTGGGTGGAGGGCGGGCAGATGGCGTCTTGGAGCGTGAGGGCCATGATGACTTCGCCGGTGATGCGTGGGGCGAGGTGGTGGACATCGATGTAGCCGAGGGTTTCAAAAATCTTCTCCCGCGCTTCGGAGAGGGGATCGAAATGCCTCATGTAGGTTTTCAATTCGGCGTAGGCGTCCTTGCAGAGGTCCATATTCCACACGCGCAGGTAGTCGGAGAGGAAGGGGTAGAGCGAGACGCAGCGCGTGATGCGGGGCTCGAGCGCGGCGCAGGCGATGGAGAGGGCACCGCCTTGGGAGCCACCGTGCGTTGCAAGGCGGGTCGCATCGACCTCGTCGAAAGAGGCCACGACGCGAGCGAGTTGGACGGTGTCGAGAAAGATGCTGCGGAAGAGGAGTTTCTCAGGTCCATCGCAGAGGCCTCGAATGATGTGGCCGTGGTGGGTGTTGCCTGTCGTGCCGCCCAAATCTTGGCTGCGGCCGCCTTGGCCACGGCAGTCCATGGCGGCGATGGCGACTCCCTCGCCAGAGAATCGGAGTTTATCGGCCCACTCGCCGCTGTGGCCAGTGTAGCCGTGGAATTCGAGAATCGCCGGGTGCGGCGTGGCGGCTTTCTTGGGGCGGGCATACTTCGCATAGATTCGCGCCCCGCCGATGCTGGTGAAGGTGAGGTCAAATATCTCGCTGTTGCGGGATTTCAGCGCGTCGGAGCGTTTCAACTCGGGCTTGGGGTCGATGGAATCCAACTCGGCCAGAGCCTGGGTCCAGTAGTCATCAAAATCGGCAGGTCGTGGGTTTGTGCCTGTGTAGGTTTGGAGCTGGGCCAGTGGATAGTCGAGGCAGGGCATGGTTGTGTTTGTTGTGGGGCTTTTGATGGGTCAAGGCGTGAGCCATTCGACGCGGCCATTCTGAAAAAGTGCGGCGCGTAGGTGGATTTTCCCGTCTTTAATGATGGCACGGGTGCCGAGGGGGAGGCTGCATCCGCCGCCGAGGTTCTTTAAAAAATCCCTCTCGGCATTCACGCAGCGGGCAGTCTCCTCGTGGTGGATGGCGGCCAGAATACGGAGCGTCTCGGTATCGTCCTCCAGGCACTCGATGCCGATGGCGCCCTGGCCGGGTGCGGGGAGCATTTCTTCGATCACGGTCACCCGGATTCCTTCGGGAATGAGGTCTTGGCCGAGGCGATTGATCGCCGCTTTTGCCAGAATGAGAGCGCTGAGCGTGTCGCTCTCGAGGAGCTTGCGGAGGCGTGTGCCCATGTTGCCTCGGATTTCCACTGTCTGGAGATCGGGGCGCAGAAGGAGGAGTTGATTTTTGCGGCGCAGGCTGGAGGTGGCGACAATGGTCCCCAGCGGCAATCCCTGCCAACCGCCGTCGTATTTCGAGGCCAGGCAGTCGGAGTCTTCCTCGCGCTCAAGGATGGCTCCCACGACGAGCTTCGGCGGGAGTTCGGTGGGGAGGTCTTTCAAGCTGTGGACGGCTGCATGGATTTCGCCACGCAGCAGGGCTTCTTCGAGTTCCTTGGTGAAGAGTCCCTTGTCGAGCGAACCGGGGGCGCTGAGGCTGACATCGAGGCGCTTGTCGCCTGTGGTCTTGATAATGCGTTCCTCAATTTCCAGACCCGGATATGCCAGACGGAGTCGCGATGCCGTTTCGCGTGTTTGAACGAGAGCAAGGTCGCTGCCCCGGGTGCCGAGAATGATTTTTTTCAAAGTGTCGGAGTAGGGTGGTTGCGCATCCAATGCATGAAATCGGTCACATGCGTATCGATGAGCGCCTCGCAGCGCACCATCTCGGCTTGGCGGATGTTGAGCGATTGGTTGGCGATTTTTTCGATGGAATCGATGTCGTAGAGATAGACATTATCGAGTTCGTTCACCGAGGCGGCCACATCACGCGGCACAGCCAGATCGATAATAAAGAGCGGACGCTCGCTATGGCGACGCAGGATGGGTTCGAGCTTCTCACGCGTCACGATGGGGTGGGGGGCGGCCGTGGAGCAAATGAGGATGTCCACCTCGTCGAAGGCGGTGTGCCAATGGTCGAAATGCACGGCGAGGCCGCCGATTTGATCCGCCAATGCGGCGGCGCGGTCGAAGGTTCTATTCGCCACAATGACGGTGCGCACTCCACGCGAAACAAGGCTGCGGGCGACGCGTTCGCTTGTGTCCCCAGCCCCAAGGAGCATGACTTTGCGGCCACCCAAATTGCCAAAAATTTTCCCCGCGAGGTCGACGGCTACGGATCCCACGGAGGTCGCTCCGCGTGTGATGTTTGTTTCGGTGCGGACCTGTTTTGCGACACGGAAGGCGTGCTGAAAAAGTTTGTTCAGGTGTGCGTCCGTCGATCCATGTCCGGCGGCCGCACTGTAGGCCTGCTTGAGTTGGCCGAGGATTTCCGTTTCGCCCACCACCATGGAATCCAAGCCGCTGGCCACTCGAAAGAGGTGCCTCACGCTCGGGAGGGAATCCTTGGTGAAAAACGGTGCTTCCAGGCCACTTGTGCGGGACCTGAGAAACTGCTGGATGGCATTCATGACCGGTGCCGGAGTGATGCTCGAGGCGTAGAGTTCCACGCGGTTGCAGGTCGAGATAACCACCGCGCCCGAGAGGCCTTCAATGGCTCGCAGATGATTTAATGTTTCCACCAACTCATGATCGCCGATGGCGAATTTCTCACGGATTTCCAGAGCCGCGTCCCGATGGTTTATGCCGGCGCAGAGGATCGTCATTTCGGTGCCGAGAGGTGCTGGATTGCCGGAAGTGTGATGAGAATAAAAGCGAGCGCCACAACAGAGAGTGTGGCGGTTCGGCGCGGTGCGAGTGTATGGACCTGGCGCAGCACGACCATGAGGGCGTAAGCAAACCAGATCGTGGCAGAGGTCCAAAATTTGATGGTGTTCACCTGCATCCCGCTCACGAATCCTGCCGCGAAGGCAATGGTGAGGAGAGCCAAGCCAAGCCAAATAAGCCGAGTGTTCGCAACTCCGAGGTCCGTGATTGGAGGGAGATTGTAGAGCAAGGCGCCGCCTTTCTGTTTTTTCAGCTGTCGATCTTGGATCAGATACATAACCCCTGCCAGACCGGCTAAGGCGAAGGCCCCATAGGCAATGAGGGAAAGCGATGCGTGGAATTCAATCCAGGGATCGCGAATTGCCCGAATGGTAGGAGATCGGTCCAATGGGGCAAACTCGGCCGTCAAAAGCAGGAATAAAACCAACGGTGTGGTGAAGGCTCCGAGGAGGGAGAGTCGGTAGGCCGAGCCGACAAGCAGGTAGATCAGTGTCGTGGACCAGGCGGTGAAAATCACCACGTCGAAAAGAGAATTGATTGGACAGGAGCGTTCGATCTGACCGCGCAGCCAGAGATCTGCGGATAGCAGAATAAAAGTGGCAATGAGTGCGGCAAGGTTCGTCCGCCCCGGGCGCATGCGCCCGGAACCCAAACGAAAGAGCGTGTAGCCGAAGCTACACAACAGGATCAGAGTCGAAGCGATCAGCAAGAAATTCTGCATCGGAGTGAAATCACTATGCCTACCCGCCCGCAGGCTTTCAATCGTGGGATTGCTGAAGTCGAAAAATCCCGTCGGGCAAATGGAGTCGAAAAAAAATTCCGGCATGCTTGCGAGAGGTGTTTTCAATTCGAATCAAACCTGATTTTAATTCGGTATCGTGCCTTCTGTCCTCGCGACCCTCTCATATCACAAAATCGGAAAGCATCGTCCGGATGGCTGGTCGACTTGGAATTACACCGGCACAGATGAGTTCTCCGCGCAGCTTGAGTGGTTTCAACAGAGGGGTTGGGAGTTCTTGTCCGCCCCAGAGTTTTTGAGTGCTTTGAATGGGCAGGGTTCACTTCCGGGGAAGGGAGTTCTTATCACTTTCGACGATGCCTATGAATCGCTTCTTGAAAACGCCCTGCCCGTTCTCAACCGATTTTCAGCTCCGGGAGTTGTGTTTGTTCCCACCCAGTTCGTCGGCAACACCAATCTTTTCGACCATGGCATCGAACCGCTGGAGCGCATTGCGGGTTGGAACACACTGGCCGCCCTTGAGGAGGGAGGAGTGACCGTAGAATCCCATGGCTGCTCACACCGTGGTTTTTCATCCCTGAGCCCATTGGAGATCCAGCAAGAGCTCGAATTTTCAAAGGAGGCCATCCGAAAGAATCTCGGCAAGGATTCGCGCATGTTTGCTTTTCCCTACGGTGACTTTGGAGCTGATCGTGTGGAAGTTGAGTCAGCTATACGCGGTGCCGGATACGCGGTGGCATTTCTCTATGGAGGCTCAACTTTTGAACTCGGTCAAAAGCCCGCGCCCCTTTTTCTGCCCCGATTGGCCATGGGGCCTGGGGTAAACTTGGATGAAATGCTTCTCGAAATGCCCTGCGTCTAAAAACTAATCCGGCAGGTTCACACAGGCCGTTGCCAGTGCGGCCATGCCCTCGCCACGGCCGAGGAATCCCATGGATTCGTTTGTGGTGGCTTTGATGCCCACCCTGGCCGGACTGAGGCCCAGCGCAGTGCCGACCCTGGCTTTCATCTCGGCGAGATACGGGGCGATGCGCGGTTCCTCGGCGACGAGAGTAGCGTCGATATTGTGGAGCTGTATGGCCTTTTCATCCAAGACGGATCGCACTCGGCGAAGGATTTCGAGGCTGCTGATACCTCGGATCGACGGGTCGGTGTTCGGAAAAAGATGGCCGATATCCGGCTCCCCGGCAGCCCCAAGCACGGCGTCCGCGATGGCGTGGCAGAGCACATCCGCATCCGAGTGGCCGTCGAGCCCAAGAGGGTGGGGGATTTCGACCCCGCCAAGAAACAATGGCCTGTCAGCGACAAGCCGATGCACGTCGTAGCCGATGCCTGTGGCGATCATTCGAGAGGGAAGGTCACTTTGCCACTGGAGGCCACGATCGAGTATTTCTCGGCCTGCGACTCGTGAGGTTTGAGTTCGACTTTTCCACCGGCCTGTTCGACGAGAAGCAGTCCAGCGGCCACATCCCAGAGGCTGATCATGCCTTCGATATAGGCATCCAGACGACCGCAGGAGACATAGGCGATATCCAGCGAGGCGCTGCCCATCATCCGGCACTTTTTCACACTGCGAAGCATTCTTTCAAAGAGCGGAATCCCTTGGTTGATGGTGTTGATGGATTTAGAAACGCCTACGGAGACCATGCACTCGGCGATATCGGTGCGGGAACTGACAGCGATGGGTTGCCCGTTCAGCAAGGCGGGGTGACCTTCTTTCACCGACCACATCTCGTCGCGCATGGGATCATAGATAACTCCGACAATGATTTTTCCCGCACGCCGGAGGGCGATACTCACGGCAAAGTGCGGGATCGAGTAGAAAAAATTCACCGTCCCATCGATTGGGTCGATGATCCATTGGTGCTCGCTGGATTGGTCTCCTGTGAGGCCCTCCTCACCATAGATGGCGTGTCCGGGATGGCGGTCCAGAATGATAAATTCGATGAGGGCCTGGGTGCGCTTGTCGAGTTCCAGCTTGATATCATGGGCCAGGTTTTCATCGACCGTGAGGGGGCGTCCAAAATTCGCCCGCAAAAATCCGCCAGCGGCTTGGGCCGCGTCCAATGCCGTCTGCAAGAAGGTATCTATTGTCATTACGAGTCAAATTCGGTTCCAGAGGCCAATGTCGGCAAGACATTTCACTTTCTTGATCCCGAATTGCGAGGCGACTAATGTTATGTTCAATGTTTAGTGATTCCAAAAATGCTGGGAGGTCTTCGTGCTACTGACACAGCAGCAGGTTTACCTATTGATCGAGGACTTGGACTACATCATTCCGCGCACTCGCTGCGATACGATGACTCTCACCAAAACTCATATCATGCGCGATGCGGAGCGCGACGGAGATATACTTCTTGATCTTGTGGAGGGCATGCAGGATTCGGACGCGCGATTTCTCAGCGTGCCTCTGGAAAAACTTCGCGCTCTTATTGTATCCCGCCAGCGGGGTTCGCTGGGTAGTTTTCACGGGCAAGAGACGGAGACACTACCGTCTCTGTTCGGAGAATAAAACACTCGGGGATTTTGCCGCTGCGCTCAAAAACAATTCCCTCGCACTCGAGAAGGTAGCGCTTTTTCCTGATAGCCTCGTTTGAGGTTTTTCCAAAAAATCCACCGAGTGTTCCGTCCTTCTTGACAACTCTGTGGCAGGGCACTTGCGGAGAAAATGGATTATTTTTCAACGCCTGCCCAATGGCCTGCGAGGAGCCGCAGCCAACCCATTTTGCCAGCGTGCCGTAGGTCGTCACAAATCCAAGAGGTATGCCTGCAAGACCCGCATAAACCTTTTTCTGAAATGGCGTGGTGCATTTTGTGGATTGCGTCGGATTTTCCATCGTTTAATTTTTAGGTCTATGAGCGTGAATCTTTCTATTTGGCGCAATCTTGTTTTCACCGGTTTTTTGGCCTGTGTCAGCGCATCCGCTTATGCCCAGACCGACGCTCCTCCCACAGGCCCTTACACGCTACCTCCACTCCCATACGTCTACGAGGCGCTTCAACCGCACATCGACGCTGAGACGATGCGGATTCACCATAATAAACACCACCAAGCCTACATCACGAATGCCAACAAGTTGCTCGAAGACCAGCCGCAGCTCGCAAAACTGACGCCGGAAGAACTTCTCGCCAATCTCGACAAAGCTCCTGAGCCCATCCGCGTGGGTCTCCGCAACAATGTCGGCGGACACCTCAACCATAGTCAGTTTTGGCTTATGATGTCTCCAGATGGCGGCGGCGAGCCCTCTGGGGACTTGGCTGAGGCGATCAAGAAGGACTTCGGCTCCTTTGATGCCTTCAAAAAGCAATTCACCGATGCCGCGATGAAGCGCTTCGGCAGTGGATGGGCCTGGCTCGTGAAGAAAGATGGGAAGCTTTCGATCCTTTCGACTCCCAATCAGGACCCGCCCCTTCTTGAAGGAAAAACCGTCGTGCTCGGACTCGATGTCTGGGAACACGCCTACTATCTCAAATATCAGAATCGCCGGGCGGACTACATCACTGGTTGGTGGAATGTCGTCAACTGGCCCTATGCGGCGAAACTTTACGATCAAGCAAAGTGAATCGAACGGCGTGGAATCAAGATCAAGTCCGGCCGAGTCGTTGACTCCCTAACTCCCGTGAGTCCCGCCTCAATTCCGTTGTCCGAACACCATTCCAGAAAAGCCTCCGAGGATTCTGTGGATAGCCCCTATCGTCGCGTGGGGCGCAAGTTTTTCTCCGATAAATTGGCACTTGTTGCCCTTGTTTTCATTAGCTTCTTTTTCGCAGTCGCCATCGCCGCAGGCGCGCTCAAGGCGGTGGGTTTGCCGATGCCGATGGACCCCAATGCCACGAATTTGGAGGCCAAATTGCTTCCTCCGAGCGCGGCGCATTGGCTCGGCACGGACAATCTCGGCCGGGATGTCCTTTCCCGCATGGTGGCAGGGTCCACTATTTCCCTCACAGTGGGATTTGTCGCCATGGCGGTCTCACTGGGAATCGGCATTTTTGTCGGCGCGGTGAGTGGATATTTTGGCGGTTGGATCGATAATTTACTCATGCGCATCGTCGATGCCTTACTGTGTTTTCCCTCGTTTTTCCTCATCCTCACAGCCATTGCCATTCTTGGCCCGAATATCTGGATCATCATTGCAGTGATCGGCCTAGTGAGCTGGACGGGAACAGCCCGACTTGTGCGGGCCGAGTTCCTGACGCTCCGCGAGAGCGAATATGTCCGCGCCGCGCGCTCGATGGGGCAGAGTGGGTGGAATATCATTTTCCGACACATCATGCCCAACGCAGCGGCACCGATTTTTGTAACGGCTATCGTCAGTATTCCGGACGCCATTCTGGTCGAGTCTGGTCTCAGCTTTCTGAGCTTTGGAGTGCCACCTCCACAGGCCACATGGGGAAACATCATTGCCGATGGGAAAACCTACATTCTCGATGCTTGGTGGCTGATCGTTTTTCCCGGCCTCGCCATTTTCACAGCCTCGCTGGCATTCTACATCGCTGGCGACGCCCTCCGCCGAGCCTCCGAAACCCGTCCGCAATGAACACACCCCTTCTTGAAGTCGAAAACCTTTCGATCAATTTCCGCACCGAAAATGGCGTGGTTGAGGCCGTCAAGAATTTGAGTTTATCGCTTCCCCATGGCGGTTCATTGGCCATTGTGGGTGAGAGCGGGAGTGGGAAGAGCGTCACCGCACTCTCGCTCGCCCGCCTCCTGCCAACACCGCCCGCCCACTTCGCAGGCGGCGTGATCCGTTTCGATGGCCAAGATGTTTTATCCATGTCGCAGCCAGCTCTCCGCAAGGTCCGGGGTGGGGGAATCGCCTATGTCTTCCAAGAGCCTGCCACTTCGCTCAACCCCGTTTACACCATCCACAGCCAGATTGCGGAAGGAATCCGCCTTCACCGCCCTGAGGTCGCTGATGTCGATGCCGAGGTGGTGAAATGGCTCGCGACCGTTGGAATTGTGGACCCCGAAAAGCGTATGTGGGATTATCCGCACCAGCTGAGCGGCGGTATGCAACAACGCTCGATGATAGCCATGGCCCTGAGTTGCCGCCCTAAACTTCTGATAGCCGATGAGCCCACCACGGCGCTGGATGTAACAATTCAGGCGCAAATCCTTGCCGAGCTGCGCCGACTGCGCGCCGAGTTTGGAATGGCGCTCATCTTAATCACTCACAATTTTGGGATCATTCGAGGCCTTTGCGACCATGTGGCAGTCATGTTCCGTGGTGAGATTGTGGAATCAGGGGAAACGGAGTCGATCCTTCAAAACCCCATGCATCCCTATACCAAAGCGCTCATCGCTTGCGTTCCGCGTCTGGGTTCCAAACAAAAACGGCTTCGCACAATTGATTATAACTGGGAGTCTGCCGTCTAATGAAAATCGAACGAGTCAAATACATCATCTGGGCCAAGAACACTCCACGCGCCGTCGCCTTTTACCGAGATGTCTTCGGAGGAAAAGTAACCCGCCAAAACGAACACATCGCGGAGTTTGATATTTGCGGCTCGACGCTTGCCATCCACACCGGTGGAGAGGATGAGACCACATGGACAGGTCTCAGTTTTCAAGTGGAAGATGTCATCGCTGGCGCTGCTGAGATCGTTGCTGCAGGGGGTCTGCTTCGCCACGAACCGATGTCCGACACCCCCGGTGAAGCGCCCCACTTGGCCATGTGCGCTGACCCAGAGGGCAACCAGATCATGCTCTTTCGCAAGCGCTGATCGCTGGACGCTCCAAGACATGAAACTTCAAAAAACCTCGGAAGTTTTCTAATGTCCTCCCTCGCCAAGCGAGCTGCCCAAGGACGAGCCATTTTGCTCGCGGGTGTGTTTATCAATCTGCTGCTTGCCTTGGTAAAAATGAGCGCAGGTTGGATCGGGCACTCGGACGCCCTGATCGCAGACGGCCTCGAGTCCACCCTTGATGTCCTGAGCTCGGCGCTCATCTGGCTGGCATTGAAATATGCCGAGCGCCCGCCGGATTCTGAGCACCCTTATGGCCATGGGAAAATGGAATCCCTCGCCGGTGTGGCTGGGGCCCTGATCCTACTTGCAGCCGGCGCGATGGTCGCCATAAACAGCTTGCGGGAAATCGCCTATGGAGCACCCGACCGCCCAGTTCCCGCCGCTTTCACCTTAGGAGTCCTTATTTTTGTGGTCATCGTGAAGGAGGCCCTTTTTCGTATTACGAATGCCCGCAACCGCGAAATCGAAAGCCGGGCCTTGGAATCGGACGCCTGGCATCACAGATCCGACGCCCTGACTTCGCTGGCGGCCTCTGCCGGTATTCTTATTGCTTT
>NEUK01000054.1 GCA_002290555.1 Spartobacteria bacterium AMD-G4 | reverse complement strand
ACGATGTGGTAACGAACGCCAGGAAGGTCTTTGACCTTGCCGCCGCGAACGAGAACAATCGAGTGTTCCTGCAGGTTGTGTCCCTCACCGGGGATGTAGGCAATGACTTCGTGTCCATTCGTGAGGCGCACCTTCGCCACTTTACGAAGAGCCGAGTTCGGCTTCTTGGGCGTGCGTGTCATGACCTGCACGCAAACCCCTCGGCGCTGTGGGCAATTTGCCAGAGCGGGCGACTTGGATTTGACTTTGATTTTTTGGCGTCCCTTGCGGACGAGTTGATTGATTGTGGGCATTCTAAATCTCGTTTCTGAATTGCGTGATCCGATCGGTTTGCTGTCTGCCAAGTAATGGCAATGATGCGCCTTCGACACCTCGCGGGAATCGAGTAAAATAGGGATCACTTCCAAGGTTGCAAGATAAAAAAACAGTTTTTTGAAGGCTCTTCCATCGTGTAGGGAATGAGGCCGTGAAATTATTCTTCATCTTACTCACGGTCATTCTTTCGTGTGGTTGTGCAGGTCACGCGGTCTTCGACCATGCGCAGCCTGTCATCGAAGCTGAGGCCTCAAATCCCGGGGTGGTTCTTGACGCTGCGGCAGAGCGTGAGGCCCTCGGACGGTTCGACTCCTTTTTTGCCGATGTCTCGGAGGACAGCATCCGCTCACACATTGATCGCTTCTACGCGCCGGATGTTTTCTTCAACGACACTCTGAAATCCCTGCGTGGCCGCGAGGCGGTGAAGGAGTATTTCCTGCGCATGCCGCAGCACACCGAATTTGTGCGGGGAAAAACACTCGACCACGCCCGCTCGGGCGCGAACTATTATGTGCGCTGGATCCTTGATGTTTGCTACAAGGACGCCAAGGAGACCGTCCGCACGATGGGTGTCACGCTCCTGCGCTTCGACGAGTCTGGCCGCGTCGTGCTTCACCAGGATTTCTGGGATTCCTCTGCGGGTTTTTATGAGCATCTGCCGGTGCTTGGTGGCCTGATGCGATGGATCAAATCAAAAATCTGAGCCCTTTGCCTATCGATCGCAGAGAGGCTCTACGCCGCCTTTTCGAGACTGGTGCGCCTGTCCTCTCGCTGGCTCCCATGCAGGACATCACGGACCTGCCTTTCTGGCGGCTCATGTCGAAATACGGCGGGGCGGATTTGTATTTCACCGAGTTCTTCCGCGTGACGCCGCATTATGTCCCGGAGAAAAACATCCTGCGTTCGATTCTTGAAAATCCCACGGGTCGTCCAGCGATTGCGCAGATTATTGGAAACGATCTTGAGGCCATGGCGAGAACCGCCCAGGTGCTGGAAAGGCATCCCGTGGCTGCGGTAGACCTCAACCTCGGGTGTCCCGCTCCGGTCGTTTACCGCAAGTGTGCCGGTGGTGGGTTGCTGCGCGATCTGCCGAGGGTGGATGCCTTGCTGGGGGTGTTGAGGGGGGCGGTGCAGGGGGCCTTCACGGTCAAGACGCGACTGGGGTTTGAGGATGCGCGGGAGTTCGATGCGCTGCTTGAGGTTTTTGCCAAACACCGCCTGGATTTGCTCACGGTGCACGGCCGCACGGTCGCTGAAAAATACGGCCCCCATGTGCACTTGGATCGCATTGCGCAGGCCGTGCGCTCGTTGCCATTTCCTGTGCAGGCGAACGGGAATGTGATCTCCGCTGCGCGTGCGGTCGATACGCTGGAGCAAACACGAGCTGCCGGTCTGATGATCGGCCGGGGAGCCATTCGGAATCCTTGGATTTTCTCGCAGATTCGTGACCGTCTCGCCGGTCGGCCCGTGTCCTTGCCAACGGGGCGGCAGGTGCTGGATTACATTTCAGATCTCTATGAGGCGGTGTGCACTCCCGGCGTCCCTGAAAAAGCCCAAGTGCAGAAAATGAAAAAATACATGAACTTTCTTGGCGAAGGGCTTGAGACCCGGGAGGAATTTCTTCACGACATCCGCCGCTGCTCCACGCGCGACGAATTTTTTACCATCTGCTCCCGCCACCTTGATCATGGGCGGGAGATGGCTCTTCAACCGTAGATGATGAGCTGGATGTTGTCGGGTAGGTTGGCTGCCACCTGACTCGCCACGTTGCCGCGAAGAACCTTGGCAAGCGAGTTGCGGTGGGTGGCTCCGAGGACCAGAAAATCCGCTCCGATGGTGGCCGCTGTGTCCACAATGAGAGGGGCGCTTTCCGAAGCGGTTGCAAAAAGTGGAATCGTCGTGATGCCGCGCGCTTTTCCAATCTGTAAGGCGGTGTTGAGGATCGCGCTGACCTCTGGATCGTCTCTCCAGTTCGTCGGCCCTCCCGAGGATTTGCCCGGGTAGAGCACCGCGATTTCGCGCACGCAGAGCACGTAGAGCGCGGCCTTGCGCAGTTCGGCTTCGTCGAATGCAAAAGCCAGCGCGGGTGTGAGCCCGCGCACGGAAACAAGGATTTTTTGGGTTTCCTGCACAGGCTTCCGCAGATTCTCAATAATCTCGGGCTGGACGATCTGCGCAACTTCGCGGCTCACCGTCAGCGTAGTGATGCCGCTCAGGCGGCGCGCGTAGGCCCAGAGGCCTAGACCAACGATGAGCACGCAGACGACAAAAAACAACGCGTCATGCTTCGTCTGGGCGAGCGTGAATTCCACAGCAATCAAAATCAGCGCGGTAAAGCCCATGAGTAGCCGCTCGGGGACTGACATCAGTAGTTTTTTGTTGGTCGCTGATGAGGTAAGATTGATGGCAATCGCGCCCACGACTCCGATGGCGTAGAGCGCGGCGAGGCTTTCGAAATTGTCTGTGACGAGCAGAACAACAATCGGAAGGGCCACCGAGATCGCCAAAGGCACCTTTGGCACACCGAGGCGGTTCAGTTTTGAAAACTGCTTCGGCATGTCGCCCTCGCGCGACATCATGAAAAGCAAGCCCAAGAGGGCAGCCACAGCCGTATTCACCGCGCTGAGCAGGAGGAGGGCGAAAATAACACCGACGATGAGCCCGAAAGCGTTTCCGAAAGTGTTTCCGAAAGCCATGGCTCCGTATTGCTCTGCCATGAAGCGCAGCGTGTCCTCCTTGCGCTCGACGATCTCCGGTGCGAGCGACTCCGGCAGGGAGAGCATCGCCCAGCCAAGTAGAAGTGTGCCCAAGCTCACTTCAATGGCGACAGGGATGATTGCCTTGGCCGATGTTTTGCCAATGCGAGGATTCCCCGGAGGTGATCCCTTGTCGGGTTTCATTGTGCCTGTCAGATTTGCAATCGCCTCGACCCCGCTCAGGGCGAGGATAACGCCAACGAAGGAAACCCAAATATGTCCCCAGCTTCCTTCAAGTGGTCTCAGGTTTTGAAAGGTGAGGTGCGGGATGCTGAGGGCTATGATCCCAACAATGACAATCACTGTCGGCAGCGCCAAAGCCACTGCGAGATTTCCGCTGTGGCGGGGGCCTAGCAAATTGATGGCCCCGATTACCAGAATCACCGCGATCGTCGCCACCATGATGAAGTCTTTCGGGATGCCAAGGTAGCTCATGGCCGCCCATCCGCTGAGTGCCGCAGTGACGGTGAGATCTGCCACAAGCAGGAGGGCCGCCACAACCGAGAGGACTTTTCCATGCGCGCCGGCGGCCGAGTAAACGCCGCCTCCTTCGGGGAAGCAGCGGCAAATAACAATATAGTTCAGGCCCACGAGGAGCGAGAGCACGCAGACGGCTACGATGATCGGAAGCGAGGAAAAGCCAATTGCCGCAAAGGTGAGGCCCAAGACATACGCTTTGCTGGTTCCCCAGTCGCCATAGAGGAGCGCCGAGGCCCGCTGCCAGTCGAGATTGCGGGGGCGTTGAATAGATATGTTGTCCAAAGTGGAAGGAGTTTTCAGCAGAGGGTTGGCGTTGTGGCAAATCAAATCTAAGCCTTTCCGCGCCTCTGTTGTCTTGCTTGAAGCTTGCTGCTGCCTTAGCAGAAGGTGAGTGAATATCTACGCGAGAACGATCCGCTACTTCCGCCCCTTCGCTTTGGCCACTGCGGGAGGCGTTGGGCTCACTCTGGTATCCATCGGATTCAATCTCCTCAAGCCCTGGCCCTTCAAATTCATCGTCGACGGCGTCCTTGATTCCTCGGCAGGAACGGCCGAGACGCGTGTGCTTTTGAAGGAATGGTTCGGCGCCACTTCGCCATCACTCGTTGTTTTCTGGCTCTGCCTCGCGATGGTTTTGATCAGCCTTCTCGCTGGCTTGGTGAATCTCGGTTCGAACTATCTTTTCGTGCGCGTGGGGCTCCAATCCCTGCTCAAGCTGCGCACCGATCTTTACACGGCTCTGCAAAACCTGCCGCTGAAGTTCCATGATTCCCGGCGCAGCGCCGACTCGAGCTTTCGGGTCGCCTATGACTCGCAGAGTATCCAGACAATTTATAACAAGGGTTTTGCGACAGTGCTCTCCTCGGTCGTCATGCTTGTTGCGACTTTTTTTGTGATGGTTCGCATGAACTGGCCACTCACGCTGGCCTCTCTGGCGATCTTGCCGCCAGTGGTCTGGGCGATTCGATTTTACGCGGTTCGAGTTCGAAACCAATCCACCGACATCCACGAGCGTGAGAGCGATCTGCTGACCATCGCCCAAGAGGGCTTGAGCCAAATCCGGATGGTTCATGCCTTCGGACGCGAGGCCTTCGAGGTCGATCAATTCCGCCGCCGTGCCTCGCGCAGTCTGGAGGCAAATATGAAGCTCAACATGACCTCCGTCGCGAGTGCTCTCGTGGTGGGAACACTCATGGCCGCCGGCACGGCGCTCATGTATTACATCGGCTCCCTGCAGGTCATGAATCCGGCGGCGGCCTTCACTCTGGGAGACCTGCTGGTTTTTTCTGCCTACCTCCTCATGCTCTACCAACCCTTGGAACAACTCACCTACACGGCATGGGCGTTGGAGGGGGCCGCAGCCGGTGCCCAGCGCTGCTTCGAGGTTCTCGACCGGCAGGATGATGTGCCCGACGCGCCCGACGCCGTGGACCTGAAAGAGGTGAGGGGACGCATCGAGTTCGCAGGAGTAGGTTTCGGCTACACAGAAGAGCGCGGGGTTTTGCAGGACATCAGCTTCCAGATTGAGCCCGGTCAGACTGTGGCATTCGTCGGTGGCACAGGAACGGGAAAAAGCACCCTGCTGAGCTTGGTGCCGAGGTTCTACGATCCAACCACTGGCAGCGTCTCGCTGGACGGGCGCGACCTGCGCACCCTCACAAAAAAGAGCCTCCGCTCGCACATCGGCATGGTGCTTCAGGACACCCTGCTTTTTTCAACCACAATCCGCGAAAACATCGCCTATGGGAAACCCGGCGCGAGCGATGCGGAGATCGAGGAGGCCGCGAGAAAAGCCCAGGCGCTCGACTTCATTCAACGCATGCCGCAGGGGTTCGACAGCCCCGTCGGGGAACGCGGAGGCCACTTGAGCGTCGGCCAGCGCCAGCGCATCGGCATCGCCCGGGCGTTTCTGAAAAATGCGCCGATTCTTTTGCTCGACGAGCCAACCAGTGCCCTCGATCCCAGCACCGAACACGCCATCATGGGAACGATCCTCGAGCTCATGCGCGGCAGGACAACCCTCATCATCACCCACCGCCTCACCACCATCCACGGCCTCGGGCGCATTATTGTTCTTCAGAACGGCCGCTTGGTCGAGGACGGGTCCGGCGTGGAACTTGTCGCCAAGGGAGGCGTGTATGCGGCCCTCTATCGCGACACCATGTCGCAAAGCGCATAGAGGCGAATCTTATTTCGCCGCTTTTTTAGCCTTCGCCGCTTTGGCTTTGGGAGCCACTTCCTCTGGTGCGGCGACCTCCTCAACCGGTGCTTCCGCAGTTTTTTCCTCGACCGGCGGTTTACCGAAGTTGTCCGGAGACATGAAGGAGTCCACGAGCGCCTGAGCAGACTGAGCAGACTCAGCAGATGTCGTAGAGGGTTTGGCTTCTGCAGGACTTTCCGTGTTGGACGAAAGGAGGGAGTCTATGAATGCCTGATTGGAATCAAAAGAATCTGCGGAAGGCTCTGCCTGGGCTTTCTGGATCTCGGGGATTAATGGCTCAAACGAGGGCTTTGGCGGCGGTGCCGGGCGATCGATCACTACGGATTCATCGCGTTCCGGAATGCTCGCCAGAAGGCGATCCACAATATCAAAAACCTCCTCTTCCACCCTGGCGGAATTGCTTTCCTTCAAAACAAAAACCGTCTTCTTGTTCGCATCGGGAATCTCCGTCCAACCTTGAATGCTGTAATCCTTCTGGGATCCGGTCTGCCGTGCTTGGATCGACACTTTGGTCTTCGTGGCTGCAGCCGAATGAGTGATGAGAATCTGAAGGGATCCGGTGCGATCATTGAAATTGACCGAGCGCTGGAACTCCCAGGCGCCACCGCCCAGCGGGGGGGCTGAAAGCGCATCCTTGAGGAATGCTTCGACCAACTCGATAAATCCGAAAGAGGTTATCTTCATGTCTTCGTGCATGAACATCCCAATCCCGCAAGAGTGTCAAGTTTGTGATGGGGAGGGATGGGCAGGCTTGAACGCAGGAATTCTTCTGGTAGGGTTTTTCTCGGAAGTGTATCTATGCAGCCCCTGCTAAGAACTTATGGCGTTAGACCGTATACTAATTGTTGATGACACCGCGATTATTCGCAAGTCCCTCGAGGAACGCCTGAGGGGGAAGCGCTATGCCGTTTCTACGGCTGGATCGATCGCCGAGGCGGAAAAACGGCTCGCTGCCAACTCGTTCGACCTCATTTTTCTTGACATGGAACTGCCCGATGGTGACGGAAGCGTTTTCATCGAACGCCTCTCACACACCGATAACAAGCCGCTCGTGGTGATGATCACTGCAAATGGCGCGATCGAGTCCGTCGTCGAGTGCATGAGATCCGGGGCTTTTGATTACCTTACAAAGCCGTTCGCGATAACTCAGATTGACCTCATCCTTAAGAAGGCCGCCGAGTTCCAGCGCGCGGTGCGTGTCACGGACTTTCTCAACCGCGAGAGTGTCGCACGCCGCGAAATCATCGGAAAAAGTCCAGCCATCTCTCGCCTGAAAGACCTCATTCACCGCGTTGGCAGAACAAATGCCACAGTCATGATCAGTGGGGAAAATGGAACGGGTAAAGAGCTTGTGGCCAATGATATTTTTCTGAACAGCCAACGCACCAACAAGCCGTTCATCAAGGTCAACTGCGCCGCCATCTCCGAGGCTCTCATCGAAAGTGAATTTTTTGGGCATGAAAAAGGATCCTTCACCGGAGCGACCGACCAGCGGGACGGAAGATTCGAACTCGCCGATGGCGGCACGATCCTCCTCGACGAGGTCAGTGAAATCTCACTCGGCCTCCAAGCCAAACTTCTGCGAGTCCTCCAAGAGCGCGAATTCGAGCGGGTGGGGGGAAATAAAACCATCAAAGTCGATGTGCGCGTCCTTGCGACAACGAACCGCGACTTGCTCAAGGCGGTTCAGAAAGGCGACTTTCGTGAGGATCTCTACTACCGCCTCAATGTTTTCCCCATCCAAGTCCCTCCGCTCCGCGAACGCACCGGCGATGTGGAGATCCTCGCCAACCACTTCCTCGATCGATTTGCCAAAGAACATGGGATCAAAAGCTGTGGGTTCTCCGAGAGCGGTATGGCTGGTCTGATTGCCCACAATTGGCCCGGCAATGTGCGCGAACTCCAAAATGTCGTCGAACGCGCCGCCATTCTCGCCGAGGAGGGCGTTCCCATTAGCGCCGAACTCATGGGCCTCACTCCGCCAGCGCCCGCCCCGCCAGCGCCCATTGCTGCCCCCCAGGCGGCTCCCGTTGTTCAAGAATCCGCTGCCCCGGCTCCCACTTCGGATTCCCAAGTCATGCCCCTCCACGAACTCGAAAAGCGCGCCATCTTCGAAGCCCTCGAGCGCACAAACGGCAACCGCACCCAAGCCGCCGAACTCCTCCAGATCAGCATTCGCACCCTCCGCAACAAGCTCGCCGAATACCGGGGCGACAACGAGGAAGCAGCCTGATTTTTTCGCATTGACACCGTCCCCTCGCGGAAGTCAGTCTCCGCGTCCGTGTCCACACTCCGTCGAAAAATCTTCGCATCCTGCGGCCAAGTCATAGCCGCCGTGGCGTTGTTTTTTATCATCGGCGGCCACTGGGGAGTTCTCCAAACCGTGGCTTGGGCGAACATGATCTGGACCTACTCCACGCAGGACGGCTCAGTCCTTGCCGGTGCGAAAAAAACCTTCGACGGCGAGCACCCCTGCAACATGTGCGATTCGATCAAGGAGGCCAAGCAGCAGGAAAAGAAAGCGCCCGAGATTTTGTCGGCCTCCAAGAAAATCGAGCTCTTCGCCCTCAACGATGCCAACCTCCTCCCCCTGCCCGTCAGCGCCCCTTTCCAATTTCCTCTCCCCCGGAATCTCTCGGCGGAATCCCGCCCGCATTCCCCAGCCACTCCCGTGCCCATAGCCTGAGGCGCGTGATTCTTTTCTAAAAAACCGGACGATTTGTCCGGATCAACCCAAGCCTTGGGTGCCGCACATTGCTTCGCGGCCACAAAAACCTCGGCCTCCTCTGCGGCATCACTTTTGTGCGTTCGATGTCGAACGCCACGCGGGGGGATGAATATCTAAACATTGCTAAATAAATGAAAAATAATATTTTAAACAAGATTTTAAAGCCCGGCATTACTTTGGCTGGTGCTCTTTTGCTCTCCATGGCTGCTGCCTTTGCGGAGCCTGCGCCGTCTCCCACACCCGATCCGGAAGCTCCTCAAGTTCTTCCGGAAACGGTTGTGACGGCAAAACCGGATTCTCTAACGAATCCCTCCATTTCAAGCCTTAGAGAGCAAGTTGCGGAAACAGTCGGAGCTGGAGAGATCATCGATGCCGAGACCTACAAGCGTGGACGCTCCACGACATTGAAAGACGCCTTGGATTTCGCGCCGGGTGTATTCGTCCAACCTCGTTTTGGTGCTGAGGAGGCGCGTATTTCGATCCGTGGTTCGGGCATTCAGCGCACTTTCCACGGCCGTGGACTCAAACTCTTGCAGGATGGCATCCCGATCAACCTCGCCGATGGAAGTTTCGACTTTCAAGTGATCGAGCCTTTGGCTTCGAAGGCTGTGGAGGTCTTTCGCGGCTCAAATGGCTTGGAATACGGAGCCACAACTCTCGGAGGCGCTCTGAATTTTATTTCCTACACGGGATACGACGCGCCGTTGCTCGATGCCCGCTTTGAATTTGGAAGTTTCAATACCTACCGGGCACAGCTCGCGAGCGGCGATGTGGTCGGCCCGTTCGACTATTATGTGAGCCTCACGCATTTTTCCACGGATGGGTATCGTGATCACAGTAACCAAAACAACCAACGCCTCTTTGCCAATCTTGGCTGGAAATTCACCAACGAGCTTGAGACCCGCTTCTATGTTGCCGTCGCGCAGACGGACTCCGAACTCCCCGGCAGCTTGACGGCTGCGCAACTGGAGGAGGATCCCACCCAGGCGCAACGCGTTCCGCCGTTCCTGCGTTCGCTTCAACCCGTGGCGCGTTTCGACTATGTCACCAGCAACTGGAAGCGTGACTACGACCTCATTCGTATTGCAAATAAGACAACCTGGCAGATCGACGACAACCGTCTCAGCGTGAGCGGCTTCTGGTCGCGCAAGGATTTGGACCATCCGATCCTTTTCGTCATCGACCAGTTGACGAACGATTTCGGTGTCTCCCTGCGCAATGATTACACCGGCGATTTTCTTGGCCATAAAAACAGCCTCATTTTCGGATTCTCGCCAACATGGGGGTATGTCAACGACTCGCGCTTCACGAACAATTTCGGCGAGCGCGGAAGCCAGTTTGCAAGCACCGAGCAGTCCGCACTGAATCTTGATTTCTACCTGCAGGAGCAATTTTGGATCAATTCGCAGTGGGCGGTCTGCGTTGGTTCGCAATTGAACTATGTGCAGCGTAACAGCACCGACAACTGGCCCACAGGTCCGGACAACAGCGATTCCCAGAGCTGGTGGGGAGTCAGTCCCAAGGCAGGTTTCCTTTACCAACCGGTCGAGGAGGTTCAATTCTACACAGACTTCAGCCGCAGCTTCGAGCCGCCCACATTTGGCGAACTGGTCGAGGCTTCAAATGGCCAGGTCGGACTTGTCCAACTCGACGCCCAAACCGGATCGACGATCGAAATCGGCACGCGCGGGCGCTTCAAGCATCTGACTTGGGATCTCTGTTACTACTATTCCTGGATGCAAAATGAGCTCATGGCATATGAGATCGCGCCGGGCCTCACGCAAACGGTGAACGCCGACGATACGCGCCATCAAGGCGTCGAGTTCGCGGCAAATTGGGATATCTTCTACAATCTCTTCACCCACGAAAAAGCCGACTCGAAGGGCTTTGAAGGCGACTACTCGAGTGAGAAACCCGATTTCGACCGGGTTCTGCTGAGGGTAAACTACCTTTGGAACAACTTCGCCTATGTCAACGACTCGGTTTACGGCAACAATTTGCTTCCAGGCATCCCCGAGCACTACATCCGCGCTGAATTGCTCTACGAGCACCCGTGCGGTTTCTACATCGGTCCGAATTTCGAGTATGTGCCGGTGGGCTACAGCATCGACTCTGCAGGCACAGTGTTCACCGACAGCTATGCCCTCCTTGGAGCAAAGATCGGCTGGCGCTCGCCCTCGGGCCTGTCAGCCTACTTCGAGGTTCGAAACATTGTTGATACCACCTACACCGCGACCTCCGGCGTTGTTGCAAATGCCAACGGACTTGATGTGGCCCAGTTCCTGCCGGGGGATGGTCGTGGATTTTACTTTGGCGTAGAATACCGCTGGTAATGAAAGCTTCCATTCTCCGGCGTTTCCACCGCTGGCTCGGGCTGATTTTCAGCCTGAGCATCCTGGCCTCCGCGCTCAGCGGCGTGCTCCACACCATCATGGCCCACAAGCAACCGCCACCACCTGCGGTCAAGCCGAGTGGGTCTTTTCTCGATCCTTCAGCGATCCGATTCGGACCCGCCGAGGCTATGAAAAACCTTCCGGTGGATTTTGGAAATGTGGCCGCCATCAATCTCAGGATGATTGGTGGCGAGCCATGGTATCAAATCTACGGAGCCTCCCCCGTTCCATCCTATGTCAGTGCGTTGGACGGCCGACTCGATCCCTCGCAGGATGAAAAATACGGGGCCGAAATTGCAGAGCGGTTTCTCGGCGGTGCGAAGGTGGCAAAGACCGATTACCTGACATCCTTCAACAAGGAATACATCAACATTTTTCGGGTTCTCCCGGTTTATCGCTTTAATAGCGAGGACAGCCGAGGGACCCGCGTCTATGTGAGCACAACCACGGGAAGCGTGACCCGACACACGAATGATCAGATGCAGTTTGAGGCAAATGTTTTCACCAACTTTCACAAGTTGGCCTTCATTCCAGACCGCAAGACTCGCGATATCGTGCTCGTCACGCTCACCGGTGGCACGGCTTTAGCCGCGTTGGCTGGTGTTTTTCTATTCTTTTACACCCGCCGGAAATAAGCCCAATGATCGAAATTTTTCACAAAGGCGGGCCGATTATGTGGCCGCTGTTGCTTGTCTCAGTGGTTGCTTTGAGCGTTGTCATCGAGCGCCTGGTCTTCATCGCCCTGGAAAAAAAGAACCGCAATCCCGCATTGGTCGGCGATATTTTAACCAAGGTGGAAAACGGGCATGTGGATGAGGCCGCTCGGTTGGGGGAGGGGTCGAAGGACTTTGTCGCTCGGGCTCTGACCTATGCGCTCACCCATCGCGAGAAATCCTTCAGCGAGGCCATGCTGCGCTCGGCAAATTGGGAGCTCAAGCGATTCAACCGGGGACTTACCCTCCTCGATACAGCCATCACGCTTGCCCCGTTGCTGGGACTGCTTGGAACCGTGGTAGGTATGATCGGGAGTTTCAATATGCTCGGAGGGTCTGAATTGGGCGCCCCCGCTGCGATCACCGGCGGCATCGCCGAGGCGCTCATTGCGACGGCATTTGGCTTGGGCATCGCGATAACCGCCCTGCTGCCATTCAACTATCTCAACGCCCGCGAAGAAGAGGCTCGGCTGGAAATCCAAGACGCCGCCAGCCATGTGGAGCTGCATCTCAAAAGATAAGCACCTCGATGGATATCCCAAGATTTCGCCAGAAACGCCGGGCCCGAATTGAGATCGTGCCTCTCATCGACATCATTTTCTTTTTGCTGGCGACTTTCGTCTTGGTCTCCCTTTCCATGGTCAAGCACAAGGGCATCCCCGTCGTTCTTCCAAGCGCCGCCACGGGCGTTCAGCAAGAGCAGAACGACCATGTGGTGATCAGCATTTCCGACGCGGGGCAGCTTTATCTCGATAAGAATGAGCTCCAGCCTGAGGAGTTGTATAAAAGAATGCGCTCTCTCCAGGAGAAGGACTCCGGGCTCCGGGTTCTCATCAACGGCGATGAGAATGCCCGCCTCGGTCTGGCTATTCAGGTGCTCGATGAAATCCGCAAAATCGGCATCACAAAAGTCGCTTTTGAAACGACTCCCAAGCCTGCTCATTGATTGATGCACTACGCCAAATCCGGCTTCAGCGGGCATCGAAGGATCCTTTTGGCATGTGCCATTATTGCAATCGCCCTCCACGCGCTGGTTCTTTTTTGCTGGGATTCAGATCCTCGCGCCGTGGAAATCCTGGATGTGGCCGAGGGCGCTGTGGAGGTGGAGCTTTTTGAAGGCCCGCCCGCCGTCGAGTCGGCTCCGCCACATGAACAAGCCGAGCCGATAGAGGACATTTCCCAGCCCGTGCCGGAGCCCCCTCCGCAAGAAGCTCCTTCTGAGATGCCGATCCTGCCTGGGTCGGAGCCAACCCCCGAGCCAATTGCCACACCGCAGCCCTCCGCAAAACCTGCCCCTCGCAAAGTGGCACAAGCCTCCACTTCAACAAAAAAAGGCGTCGCGAATTCCCCAGCGTCGGGGGCCCGGACCAAAGGAGCGCCAGGGGGAACCGGTCGCCGACTCATCGGCAAACCCACCTACATCGTAAAGCCGTCGCCTTCCTACCCAGCGGAATCCCGCTCCGCGCGAGATCAAGGCCTCGTGGTGCTGAGAATCACCGTCAATGCAACAGGACGCCCGACGCATGTCGTCATCCTCAGCTCCAGCGGAT
>NEUK01000053.1 GCA_002290555.1 Spartobacteria bacterium AMD-G4 | reverse complement strand
GCATGGAGTGTTGGAATCGTTGTGCAAAATGCCAGTGCAATCGTTAGTGGGAATATTAATCTCATTCTAACAAAACGAGATGTGTGAAATTTTGGATGCAATAAATTTCATATTTGCGCAACGCGGCCATCAGCCCTCCAACTTTTTGCGTTTGTGAAAGTCAGTTAGCCCACTGAGGCCGCACGCGAGTTCACTAAGCGTTTTCATTGGCGTGCTGCCGCGCAAAGAATGGGGCGGTAGCGCCCATCGAAAAGGAATGGTAGGGGCACCGCGCCGTCGGAGACCCATTTTTACGGCGAAGCCGCCTTTGTTTAGAAGCGTGTTCGAATTTGCAAACCGGTTCCCGAACCCATCAACGCCCAGGAGACGGCGCGGCGGAGGCTTGGGAAAAGCACGGCGATGGCTCTGGTGGGAACCGTGCGGGTTGACATGCATCCCGAGTGTGAGAGGATTGCTGCTGTTTCGTGCAGAGTTCGATGCCACTGGGTTATTGAGAGCTGCTGCCACCGTGAGGCGCGCGATCCTGACGCCGCCATGACCACACACCGTATCCGCACAAAAAATCTCTCATTCATAGGCAGCCATGTTCCCCGCCGTTGCGGCATTGCGACCTTCACCTCGGATATCTGCATGGCGGTGGCGACGGAATACCCGGAAACAAAGTGCATCGTCGGGGCAGTGAACGACCGCAGGGAAGTGTATCATTACCCGGAACGGGTGCGGTTCGTGATCGAAGAGCAGGAGGTGGCTTCCTACTTGCGGGCGGGGGAGTTTTTAAATATCAATAATGTTGAGGTGCTTTCCGTGCAGCATGAATTCGGCATCTACGGTGGACCGGCCGGATCGCACTTGCTTGAGCTTTTGCGAAGCGTCCGCATGCCGATCGTCACGACCTTGCACACGGTCTTGCAAGACCCGGACTCGCAACAGCGCGCGGTCATGCTGGAGTTGGATCGCCTGTCGAGCCGCTTTATCGTCATGGCAGAGCGTGGACGCACCATGCTGGAGAGCGTCTACCAAGTCGCTCCTGAGAAAATCGACCTCATTCCGCACGGAGTCATTGACATGCCGTTCATGGATTCAAATTTCTTCAAGGAGGAGCTGGGTGTGGAGGGCAAGACGGTGATGCTCACCTTCGGGTTGCTTTCGCCCAACAAGGGAATCGAGCACGGAATCGCCGCGATGCCGGCCATTTTGGAGCAGCATCCAGACGTGGTCTATGTCGTTTTGGGAGCCACCCACCCGAACTTGCTGGCGGCCGAGGGCGAGCGCTACCGCAACAAGCTCGAACGACTGGCGGCCAAGCTCGGCGTGTCAGAGCAAGTGATTTTTCACAACCGCTTTGTCGCCATCGAAGAGCTCAAGGCATTCATCGGCGGGGCCGACCTGTATCTCACGCCGTATTTGAACGAGGCTCAGATTACCTCAGGCACGCTCGCCTACACCTTCGGAGCAGGAAAAGTCATCATCTCAACGGCATATTGGCACGCCAAGGAAATGCTCGCCGGCGATTGCGGATTGCTCGTGCCTTTTGCCGACCACAAAGCGATCAGCTCAAGCGTGAACGAAATCCTCTCCCAGCCCACTCGCATGACAAAGATGCGGAAGAGGGCGTGGAAGCAAGGTCGGGCGATGATATGGCCCGAAGTGGCGCGGCGTTACATGCAAAGCTTCGACCGTGCGCGCGTGGCCGCCAGCGCCCCCTCTCTTTCCTGGGAAAACCGCCCGGCACGGAAGTTCCCTGCTCCGGAAATCAAGCTCGATCATCTTTTCACAATGAGTGATCACACCGGGATTTTCCAGCACGCCATCTACAACCTCCCCAATTACGAAGAGGCCTACTGCACCGATGACAACGCGCGGGCATTTATTTTCACGATAGTCCTGCAAGAGCTGCGCGGGCAATCTTGCTTTCCTCTGGCACGCCTTCGATGCCAAGACCCGCCGATTCCGGAATTTCATGAGCTTTTCCCGGGAGTGGCTGGAGTTGCGTGGGTCGGAGGATAGCCATGCACGAGCCCTCTGGGCGGTGGCAACAGCGCTTGGACGATCCAAAAATTCCGGCCACCGCTCGCTCTGTGCGTTGCTTTTTCAACGCGGCCTCCCCTGTGTCGCTGATTTCACTTCGCCAAGGGCATGGGCTTTTTCTTTAATAGCTATCCATGAATATTTTCGCACGCTCTCCGGCGACTGTGTGGTGGCCGGAATGCGAGACAAGCTCACGACTCTTCTGGTCGAACTCTATCGCGCCAACGCGACAAAGGATTGGCCCTGGTTTGAACGCATCGCCACCTATGACAATGCCAAACTCTCCCACGCCCTCATCCTGAGCGGACACTGGACCTCGCAAGGAGAAATCCTCGACATGGGACTCACTTCGCTCCGGTGGTTGGTGGAAATCCAAACGGCACCAGACGGTCATTTTGCGCCTATCGGTTGCAATGGATTCTGGCGCAGAGAAGGCGAGCGGGCGCACTTCGACCAACAACCCCTGGAGGCACACGCCATGATCTCGGCGTGTGTGGAAGCATTTCTGATCACGCGTGACCCGCAGTGGGGCGAGTTTGCGCGATGTTGCTTCGAGTGGTTCCTTGGGCGCAACGATCTGGGGCTTCCCATCTACGATGCCTCCACCGGAGGTTGTCGCGACGCTCTCTTGCAAGACCACCTCAATGAAAACCAAGGCGCGGAATCGAGCCTTGCCTTCTACCTTTCACAAATTGAGATGCTCCGCCTTGAAGAAGCCGATCCCCAACTTCATTCAGAGCCTGAAGTTGGCCGCAGGTGATTGGCCCTGGCGCTCTCTCCCGGCAATGTCATGCAGGATTCGGCCTTTCCTGCACTTATGGGATCAAAAGCGGCGGTGTGCTGGACGAGTCAATGGGAGTCTGGCTTGAGCCAAGAGACTGTCAGGAGAGTGCGCTCCTCTGCTGCCGGATATTTCCTCGAGTGTGGTTTTGCGGAACTTCCGGCGCGGAGCTCTTGACTATTTTTGCCAATGGCGAGGCGTTTTAGTTTTCAAGGAGGTCCAGAGCGAGCAATGATGTTGACCTGAGAAGCTTTCCATTTCGTGAATATTTTTGCACTACTGGTTTCGGGAACAGCCATCGCCATGGCGATGATGGTTGTCGTGTGGTTCTTTGCGCGCCGAATGAACAATGCGGGGATCGTGGATATCTGGTGGTCTTTTGGATTCACGCCGGTGGCGCTTTTTTACGGCATCTTCGGCAGTGGCCACATCGTTCGGAACGCGCTGGTCTCGGCAATGGTTTTCGCCTGGAGCTTTCGACTCGGCATGCATCTCTACAAACGCGTCATGTCGCACCATCCCGAAGAGGATCCTCGATACGCCGCGCTGAGAACGCAGTTCCCCAAGCACACCTGGCTGATGTTTTTTGGTTTTTTTCAACTACAGGCCGTTCTGATCGGAGTGTTGAGCATTCCCATTGCGCTGGCATGCGCGAATCCGGCTCCGGGGATCGGAGTCTTTGAGGTGGCCGGTGTGGTGCTCTGGCTCTTGGCGATCGGAGGAGAATCTATCGCCGACATGCAACTCGCCCTCTTCAAGGCACAGCCATTGGCGAAGGGACGCGTTTGCGATATCGGACTGTGGAAATACTCGCGCCATCCAAACTATTTTTTTGAGTGGATGGTCTGGATTGCCTACTTCGTATTCGCGCTCGGCTCGCCTTGGAGTTGGGTCGGGCTCGCCAGCCCGCTGCTGATGCTTTACTTTCTGACCTGTGTGACCGGCATACCGCCTTCGGAGGCGCGCTCACTCGCCACGCGGGGCGATGCCTACCGCGCCTATCAACGACGCACCAGCCCGTTCATTCCCTGGATTCCTAAAAAAACATGATCTCCATCGACGACCTGCTCTCCCGAAATCTCCTGCCCGACGCCGCCATAAGAATCGGCATTCGCAACCTGCTTGGCAAAAAGCTCCGCGAGGAGGCCAAGCCCGACGCCATCGCGCAAGGCGAGGCTCTGGCCGTCTTCATCGATGAACTGAAGCGCAGCCCTATCGCCATCAAAACCGCCTCGGCTAACGAGCAGCACTACGAGGTGCCCACAGACTTTTTCAAACTCGTTCTCGGTCCCCGCATGAAATACAGCTCTGGCTACTGGCCGCGCGAGGATACGACCTTTGCCGAATCCGAGGAGGCCATGCTCGCCCTCAGCTGCGAACGCGCCCAACTCACCGACGGACAGGATGTGTTGGAACTCGGCTGTGGATGGGGAAGCCTCACTCTCTGGATGGCTGAAAAATATCCGCAGTCCCGCATCACAGGCGTGTCCAACTCGGCGACACAGAAGGCCCACATCGATGCGGAAGCTGTTCGCAAGGGATTTAAAAACATTCGCATTCTCACAGCGGACATGAATGAATTCGAAGCTGGCGACGCCTCTTTTGACCGTGTCGTCTCCGTGGAAATGTTCGAGCACATGAAGAACTACCAACTCCTCATGGCCAAGGTCGCCCGATGGCTGCGCGTGGGAGGCAAGCTCTTCGTTCACATCTTCACCCACAGGGAATTTGCCTACCACTTCGAAGGCAAAGACCCCTCGGACTGGATTACCCGCTACTTTTTCGAGGGAGGCACGATGCCCTCAGATGACCTCCTACTCTACTTTCAGGATGATCTTGCGATACGCAACCATTGGCGTGTGAGCGGCACCCATTACCAGAGAACCTCAGAGGCCTGGCTTGAAAAAATGGATGCGAACGAGGCAGTCATCACTCCCATATTGGAGAGCACCTACGGCAAGGAAAATACCGGCAAATGGCGTGCCTACTGGCGGGTCTTCTTCATGTCCTGCGCCGAACTCTGGGGCTACAGCAACGGAAATGAGTGGCTTGTGAGCCATTACCTTTTTGAGAAAAATACGCGCACCACGCGGTAGGGATTTCTTCGGCTCATAGAACCCAACTGGCCAGCCTGCAGAGTGGCACAGGGATTTGTGCAGGTGTGCTTCTGCCCCTCTCGACTTGCCAAGGTTTGATGTGTGCAAATTCGATTTCTGAAGAAATAAAAAAAACGGGCACCAGCCTTTCAGCACGGTGCCCGTTCATAATTAGAGGGTGCTATTAACGACGACCGAAGTCGCGACGTCCACCGCCGCCACCACCGCCACCGCCGCCACGACGGTCATCACGACCACCGCCGCCGCCACCGCCACGGAATTCGCGGCGAGGACCGTCAAAGCCACCGCCACCACCACCTGAAGGGCGGTCTTCGCGCGGACGGGCTTCGTTGACTGTGAGAGCACGGCCATCGAGTTCTTTGCCGTGGAATTGCTCAACGGCTGTTGCGGCGTCAGAATCGGATGCCATCGTAACGAAGGCGAATCCGCGTGAACGGCCAGTGAATTTATCTTGCATTAGCATGACTTCGGAAACCGCACCGCACTGCGAGAACAGGTCCTGAATAGCAATCTCTGTCGTGTTGAATGACAGGTTGCCGACGTAGAGTTTATTACCCATGGTATTTACTATATTTAACGCATTAAAGATCGAGGCCTGTTCCCGACTGCCGGGTTTCAAACTGCCCAGGGAGTCTTCTCCCCGGGATGTCCACCAAATCCTGATCAAATCTGCAATGTGCTTATTCGCCTTTTTTCGAAGGTTGGCAAATACTATTTAAGCAACACAGAACAAATCGCTCGAGGCTTGCTTATTCATTCATGTCTAAATTGACACCTTCACGACCGCGCAGTCGCATGAGAATCGGGAGACCTGGGTATTCCCACTGCTCGCGAATTCGAGCACAAAGATAATGTTGATAACTCTCGGGAAGGAGTCGCGGGTCGTTGACGAATAGGACGAAGAGTGGCGGCGCGATGCTCGAGTTGGAGCTCTCCTTGGCCTGTGCGGCATAGAGAAGTTTGAAGCGGCGCGACCCGCGTGATGGCGGTCCCTGGCGCTCGATGGCGGCGCGCAGCACACGGTTGAGCTCGCCGGTTCCCGCGCGGCGGGTTGCATGCTGGCGGACCTTTTCGACCATGGTGATAAGACGGCGAATATTTTCGCCTGTGAGTGCGGAGAGGATCACCACAGGTGCGTAATCGAGAAAAAACAATTCCGACTGGGCTCGCTCCACATGCTCGCGAAGCAGGTCGGGGTCGTTGTTGGTCTGCTTCTCAATCAAGTCCCATTTGTTCAAAACAATGATGGCAGGTTTTTTCGCCTTCTGAATAAGTCCAGCGATTTTCTTATCCTGTGTGGTGACCCCACAGGTGGCATCGATGACGAGAACATTGATATCCACGCGGCGTATAGTTTTCTCCGAGCGCATGACGCTGAAAACTTCCACCGAGGTGTTGTGTCTGGATCGGTGGCGGATGCCGGCCGTATCGCAGAGGATGTAATGCTGGCCCTCATACTCGGCCGCGACATCAATCGTGTCGCGAGTGGTGCCTGCGATCTCGCTGACCGTCGTGCGGTTGTCCTTGAGGATTTGATTGACGAGCGAGGATTTTCCGACATTCGGACGGCCGATCAGAGCGAGCTTGAGCGGCGGCATTTGGTCAGGTTCAAGCTCGGGCTCGAATTCCGGGAGGAGCGACTCAATGATATCCACAAGCTCACCGATGCCTCGACCGTGGGCGGCGCTGACAGTGACGAAATTTTTAAAACCCAAGCGCGAAAATTCAAATCCGCGCGACTCATGCGACTCGGTGTCCACTTTGTTGACAACAAGAATGACCTGCCGCGCGACGCTGCGGATCATAGAGGAGAGCTCGCCGTCGAGGGGAGTGACTCCATCGATCGAGTCGGTGACAAAAAGAATCACATCAGCAATCCCCATGGCGATGAAAGCGCCTTCGCGGGTGCTTTCTGCAAAGTCCGGATCCGGCTCGGAGCCGATGCCGCCTGTGTCTGTGATTTCAAACGGAGCCTGTCCGAGTTTGCAGATCGAGCCGATCCGGTCGCGGGTGACGCCGGGCTGGTCGTGGACAATGGAGATTTGGCGTCCCGCAAGACGGTTGAAGAGGGCCGATTTTCCGACGTTCGGACGACCTATGATGGCAACGTTTCGCATTTTTTAGGAATGTGGTTTGGCGTGGTGGCGAGCTTGAATGCTGCCTTGGATCAAATAATCCACCCCGCTGAGAAAAGTCAGAATACCGGCCAGATAGACGGAAGCGAGATAATGCGGCAACTGAAGCATCATCCAAGCAATGGCCACCATCTGCGCTGCGGTGGCCGCCTTGCCCGTCCAAGTCGGTTTCACATCAAGTCCCTCATTCAAAAAGTAGAGGACGCCACATCCTGCCAAAATCACAACATCCCGTGCGATCACCAACACGGGAAACCAGAGTGGGAAGGCTTGATGCCAGTTGCTGAAACTCAGAGTCACAATGGCCGTAAGCAAAAGTCCCTTGTCCGCGATGGGATCGAGCACTGAGCCGAGTCGACTACGCTGGTTCCAGTGCCGGGCGATGTAGCCATCCAACCCATCCGTTGCCGCCGCCAAGATAAAAACAAGAATCGCCGCTACGCGCTGCCACTCGAGAGGCGATCCACCATCCACACTCCGCCCGTAGGAAATACAAAAAAAGACAAAAACCGGGATCATGAGAATCCGTGAAATTGTCAGTTGGTTTGCCAAGGTCATCACTCAATCTAAAACGATTTTTCCACATTGGCACGGTAGGTTTTTTTTTGGCTGGTCGTTTTCTAAGGCTTCGGGGCGGATTTTTTACAACATGGCACCCATGATGTCTCGAAGGCGGGCGAGAATATCGAGCTTGGCGGAAAGTGGAGTGACTGTGCCGTCATCGTCGATCCTCCAGGCAAAGAGGGCTGTGGGCTTGGAACCCGCAGAAGTTTGGAGCTCGGCGAAGCGCCAGTCGCTGGCGAGGAAACCGCCGTTGATGTGTTCGATGGTCAGGTAGCCATTTGAGAACCAAAGAAGCCGCTCCAGCGTGCGGCGATGGGGCAGAAGGCGTGCAGCATCCGAATTTTTCGGGATGACAAGAAAATCGACGGGGCGCTTGGGCGCGAGCAGCGAGTGGTAGCCTATCAGGAAGGAATCGGGCGTTTCGGCAAGACAGCGCCAGAGAAGGGTGTTGAACGGGGTTGGAGAGGACATGAAGCGGATGACGGGGGGGGTCCGCGCGCCGAGGGATTTTTCGAATACGGAGTCTACCGCACTCTTTGCGACGAAACTCCATGTGGCATAGAGCACGGCGAGTGCGAGTCCGGCAAGGTTGGCATAGCGGCGCAGGCGGGCGCCACTCTTGGCGATAAGTGAGACGGCAAGACCGGCAAGAATGCATGCGGTGAATAGGGGATCGATGATGAAGAGATTATTCAAGCCCGCGCGGAATTTGCTTAGCGGGGCAAAAACAGATGTGCCGTAAACATTGAAGGCATCGATGAGAACATGGGTGGCCAGGACGAGAAAAACGGCGATCGAGGCACGGATGATTTTGGTTTTGCCACTATGGATACTGGAAATCAGCCAACCCAGCAGTGGCGAAGCCGCGAGGATAAATAGCAACGAGTGGGAGAGACCGCGATGCCATTCGAGTCGCGTGAGGGCATCCATCCATGGAAAGGCGATCATGTCGAGGTCGGGGAGGATACCGATAGCAGCGCCCCAGATAGCAGCGCGGCGGCCAAGTTGTCTCCCGAGCATGGCTTGAGAAACGGCAGCGCCAAGTGCTGCATGGGTGATGGAATCCATGGGCGGCAATCTACAAGGGTTGAGGGTGAAGCAAGTGATTTGTCTGTAGAATTTGATGAGATGAGGCGAAGTGGTTTGGGGTCGTTTGCTGAGTTGGGCTTGCGAAGGATTTGCCTGGGATGCCAGAGGCGCTCACGGATGTAGGTGGGGACGCGCGCGGAGAAAAGGAGCCGGATGCTTTCGGGTTTCTCTCTATGCGAGATCCGAAAGGCCTCAAGGCTGAATGCCCGCCAGTCGAACCCTGCGGGCCTTGACTCTCAGACCCCCATCTGACAAAAAGCGAGGTCCGGTCTGGACCGATCTCAACTTTAACCTCCAAGCCAACGATTCGTAGGGCCGAGAGCGGTTTCATATCAGCTCAGCCCGCATTCTATGGACGAAGAGCCAACCAACTCGCGCGGGACGATTCTTTTGATTCTACTGGCCGTCGTGGCTGGGGTGGCGATTGGCTTGGTCGGGGGGGGATTTCGCTTGGGGCTTGATTGGGCAGATATTCATAGGGCCAATTGGATTGTGTCGGCTAAGGCCCTTGGACCAGCAGGCTGGATTTTGCCGGTTATTGTCTTGGCGGCCTTGGCAGCGTTGGCGAGATCCTTGGTGCGTCTGGCACCGCTGGCGGCTGGCAGCGGAGTTCAACATGTCGAGGCGGTCATGCGTGGGGAGGCAGAGAGGGCTCCGTGGTTAGTCGTGCCGATTAAGTTTGTCGGTGGGTTGTTGGCGATCGGCGGGGGGTTGGCGCTGGGCCGGGAAGGTCCTACTGTGCAAATGGGCGCCACGCTTGGTTCCGAATTGGCCGCGCGCTGCCGACGCTCAGTGGGCGACCTGCGGGATTTGCAGGCCGCGCTGGCCGGTGCTGGATTGGCCGTCGCCTTCAATGCACCCATTGGCGGGGCCCTGTTTGTTTTTGAAGAAGTTGCCCGATCGTTCCGTCTCCAACTTACCGTGCTGACTTTGGTCGCGACAGCCGTGGCCACCGCTGTGGCCAGAGTGTTGACTGGTGATTCAGCGGATTTTGCCGTGGCCAGAGTCACGCTGGTCCCTTGGTCAGCGCTTTTGGCCTGCGTTGTCCTCGGCGGAATCCTTGGAATTTTTGGGGTTCTTTACAACCGAGTGACCATCCTGGCCATCGACTCAATGGCACGGATTGCCCCCAAGATTCCCGAGACACGAGCGGCTCTGATTGGTGGTATCGTGGGTCTGATTGGTGGGTTCGTGCCTGGTTGGGTCGGAGGGGGCGACCCACTCAATCAATCTGTCCTGGACGGCCAGCTCCCAGCCCTGACCCTGCTGGCGGTGTTGTCAGTTCGGTGGTTCATCGGGCCGCTGAGTTATGCGGCAGGAACACCCGGCGGTCTCTTTGCCCCGCTGCTCTTGGTGGGATCGGCCGCAGGCTACTTATTTGCGCTCGGTGCCTCCGTCATTTTCGCAAATGGTGTCGGGGTGGAACCGGCTTCATTGGCAGTGATTGGCATGGCGGCCTTCTTCACAGGCGTAGTTCGGGCACCCCTCACCAGTGTCGTCCTGATTGCTGAAATGACCAACTCCCCTGGCCTCCTCATTCCTCTGGCGGTAGCCAGCGCCAGTGCCGCAATGGTCGCGACGATGCTGAAAGGCCCGCCAATTTATGACACACTGCGTAGCCGGATGCTCGATCCCAACGCGCGAAGATAGGAACTTTGCTGGTTTGGCATGCGGAATTTTTTCGATATCGAAAAAAGATGATCCTTGCGGGGTGAAGAAAAATTGAGGGTTTAAGAGCCACTGATACGTTAAAGACAACTATGAAGCCCACTGATTCTTTGGAACGCGATCTCTCCAAGTTGGCCGCTGCCAATGGGGAGAGGCCGGATTTCGATAGCTTTCGCTCCGGCGTGTGGCGGGAGATCCGGCATCGGCGGACGGTAGAGCCTCTTCCAACTCCCGTAGCGTTTTGGCGGGGGGGGCTATTGGATTTTGGTAGCGGCCGATTGGCTCTGGCAGCGGCTTGTGTAGCGGCCTGCGTGGGTGTGACACTTGGAATTTGGGCCACGCCAAATTTTCCCAACTCACGCGTTGCGGCACGCAATCTTGATCTTGGGGTTTTTTCGAATT
>NEUK01000052.1 GCA_002290555.1 Spartobacteria bacterium AMD-G4 | reverse complement strand
CACCGCTTGGCAAACTTCTTCGCATCGCGTGCGGCCACGACCGAGGCGTTCGAATTTTTCTTCACGGAAGCCGAGTGCGCGCCGAGGAGCCGGGCGCTCGATTACCTCGGGCTGGATTACTACGACCCTTTTGTGAGCCATGCCTTGCGGACGCCGGATTTCTCCGACCTTGAGTTCAAAAGCCGCAGCATTTCCGCCCACATGCTCGATGTGCTCGCCTGTAAGTGGTGGGACTGGCACTTCCTGCCCGAGGGCATGAGCGCCTTCTGCCAATACTATTCCCAGGCTTTTCCAGGCATGGCGGTGCTGATCGCGGAAAATGGCATGGCCCTGCGCAGTCGGAGCAATGAGTCGGGAGGCGAACCCCGCCGCGACAAGATAACTCGCAGTCGTTATCTGGAGGCACACCTCATGGAGGTCCGGCGTATGCTCGATGCTGGGGTGCCACTCTTGGGATATCTCCACTGGTCGCTCACAGATAACTACGAATGGGGATCGTTTACGCCCCGTTTTGGTCTATATCGGATCGATTATCAACACAACTTGGCGCGTCTGGAATCGGATCAAATGGGGGACCGCCCCTCGCAGACTTACGCAAGATTAGTGAAGGAAATGGGCCTTAACTCTCTCAGCGTCAATATTCCTTAAAGGGAAGCTGATTTTCTGATCGCAGTGGCTAAAAAATCACGGCAATCTTGGCACTCCTATTGCTTCTGACTCCTCGCCGCACGGGATAATGGGAAAAAAACAATAAAAAAGCTACACCAGACGGCCTGGCCTGCTCAAAAAAATACACCTGAATAAAAAATGGCTAAATACAAACTCGAATACATCTGGCTCGACGGATATGAGCCCGTGGCAAACCTTCGTAGTAAAACGCAAATCAAAGAATTCGCCAGCTTTCCGAAGCTCGAAGATCTTCCACTCTGGGGCTTCGACGGCAGTTCCACCCGGCAAGCTCCCGGTGGCAGTTCTGATTGTGTGCTGAAACCTGTTGCGGTTTTCCCGGACTCCACCCGCAAAAATGGCGCTCTTGTCATGTGCGAAGTCATGATGCCCGACGGCACACCGCACATCACAAATTCCCGCGCCACCATTCTTGATGACCCCGATGCATGGTTTGGGTTCGAGCAAGAGTATTTCCTTTATCAAGATGGCCGCCCACTCGGCTTCCCCGCTGACGGCTTCCCAGCGCCACAGGGCCTATACTACACCGGCGTAGGCTTCAACTCGGTCGGCGACATCGCCCGCGATATCGTGGAGCAGCACCTCGATATTTGCTTGGATGCCGGCATCAACCACGAAGGCATCAATGCCGAGGTGGCCAAAGGCCAGTGGGAATTCCAAATCTTCGGCAAAGGCTCCAAGCGCGCCGCTGATGAAGTATGGATCGCCCGCTATATCCTGCAACGCCTCTGCGAGCAATACGGTGTGGATGTGAACTACCACTGCAAACCGCTCGGCAAGGATCTCGACTGGAATGGCTCGGGCATGCACTCCAATTTCTCCACCAAGCACCTGCGCGAGGTCGGCGGCAAGGAATATTTCGAGAAGCTCATGGCAGCCTTCGACAAATACAAAAACGAGCACATTGCCGTTTACGGGCCGGAGAACCACCTCCGCCTCACAGGTCTCCACGAGACGCAGTCCATCGACAAATTCAGCTTTGGCTTGGCCGATCGCGGCGCATCCGTCCGCATGCCCCACAGCTTCGTGAACCACGGCTACAAGGGCTACCTCGAAGACCGTCGTCCAAATTCCCAAGGAGATCCTTACAAAATCGCCAGCCGCATTCTTCAGACGATTGCCACGGTTCCGACCGTTTAATCGCTCTGAGGATACAGCCAATCAAATAAAAGCCGCCGCCTGTGAAAGCAGGCGGCGTTCTCTTTTCTGGAGATGAGAGGTTTTAAAATTTTGAGGCTTTGCATTTGCCAATCTGCGTAAGAGCCTCTCGGTCCTCGATGGAAAAACTCACTGCCCTGTTCTGGAGCTCGAAGTCCGATGACTACGCCAAGCGGATCTGGCTGCTCTTCTTTGCCATTGTTGCGGTCTTGGTATTTTTTCAACCAGCACACAGAACGGTAACGCACAATTATAGCCGCGCAGCCTATAGTTGGTGGAACTCGGAAAACATGTATTCCCTTCAAGGGAAAGGTTTTTTATATTTTCCTCAGTCTGTTCTTCTCTACACCCCTTTTGCATGGCAGGAATTTCCCAAGGAGATTAAGAAGTTCAACAAGCAGCCACTCAGCGAAACCCTTTCGTCAACCCTCCTGCTGCGCCTTGGCGAAGTTTTTTACCGCGCATTTGCTTTGGGCCTTTTTGGTTGGGCGATCTGGCGGATGTGTAGATTCTTTCGAGCTAATTCCACGGTGGCGAGTCTCTTCTGTCTGGTAACCGTGCTGGCCTTGCCCGCATCCGTCACTGCGGGAAAAAACGGACAATTCAATATGCTGCTTTCGGCTTCAATGATTCTGGCGGCCGTCTGCGTGTCGGAAAAACGCTGGTGGCCAGCCACGGCCTGGTTGCTTCTTGGAGTCATAGCGAAACCACTGGGCATTGTGCCGCTCATGCTTCTTGGCGCTCTCTATATGCCGCTCTGGTGGCGTCTGCCGCTTGGAATGATTGTTTTTATCGGGCTTTCCTTCATCCACTTCGACCCCATCTATGTTATCAATCAATGGCAAATGTGCTTCAAACAGATCACCATGGCCAGCATCCCTTTAGAGAATAGCTTCGACGACATTGCCGCCATGTTTCGCACATTTGGTCTGATTCTCCCGGATAAACAATGGTTCCCAGTGCGCGCTTTGTTTGCTTTTGTGACGCTCGGTTTGTCTTGGCAGCTGAAAAAAGTCTACCCCGCGTTCGTCTCTCCCTTTCTTGTTACAGCCCTCTCCGCCGCCTATCTCATGATTTTCAATCCCCGCACGGAAGCGGTTTCTTATATTATCCTGGCGCCCTATGTCGCGCTTTTTGCAGCGTTTTTGATTCGTGAAAAAGCGATCACTCCACTCGTATGGCTTTTGGTTTTCATCTGCATCGGATTTGGGTCCGATTGTTATGGGGATATCTACAGGATCACGCGCATTTGGTTTAAGCCACTCCTGGCATGCATCTTCTTCACAATTCTTGCCATGTGGGCATTTCGGCCAGCTCGTCCCTTGCAATTCATGAAGAAAAGTCTTTAGACATTTGGCTTTTCCCAACAAGTTTGTTCACCTTCTACGGGTTTCTCGATGCCACTGAGAATTGTTACATTCAACATGCAAAATGGTCAGCCTTGGTCTGACGACCCGCTTCTTTCCCCTGCACTGGATGTCGACGGGTCAGTGGCTTTTTTGAGCGGCCTAAATGCGGATATCATCTGCTTGCAGGAGGTCGAGCAGGGATATGACGGAGGTATGCAGATCCATCCGCCGCCCCATCATACGCGGTTGAAGGAGCTAATGCCCAACTACGATTCCGTTTTTTCCTACCCGTGCAAGAACGACACTGAGTTGCCATTCGGCCTTGGGTTGGCCATTTTTTCACGAACGCCTTTGACCGAATTTCGGAAAGTAGACCTTCCTGCCAGTGGACTGGAATTCGAATTTGCCGGAAAGAAGCGCCGTCCATCCTCCCGGCTCTTGATCGAGGTCTCGACGATTTGTGCAGGTCGTAGACTGAAGATTCTCAACACACACTTGCAGGCGTTTTTTATGATTGGAGCTTCGAGTGATGACCACCCCCAGCAGAGGGACATCGTGGAGGCACGGCTTCGAACTATCGGGGCTGAACCTGCTATTTTGGCCGGCGACATGAATTCGGCACCCGGCGAGTCCTTGGTCAGCCAGTTCAAGAAAGCGGGATTCTCAGCGGTGCAAAACGCGGAGCCCACTTGGCGGCGAATGCCCTATGTGATGGATCATATTTTTTACAACAATCCACTGCGTTTTGTTGCGCAGCACATCGAAAAAACGAGCGTCTCCGATCACCATGCTGTCGTTGCGGATTTCGAATTCGTCTGAAGCCTGCTCCGCTGTTCTCAAGCCTCCTTGTAGTGCAGGCTCAGGATCCGCTTCGCATTTGAGTCTCTTTCAGCGGTGAACAGATAGAGCCGGAGGGCTATACCTCCCTGCATCCACTGGTAGCCGACCAATGTTTGCAAGATTTCCCCTTCGCGACCGCGTGTGCGCGTAAGGAGGCGACCGATTCCGTATTTCGAATCCACATTTCGCCTCACCTCATCAAAGAAAAGTTCATATTTTGGCGTGTCCCATGTGCCATCGCCGAAGTGGAGCTCGATCTCGTTCAACATGTCGTTTCGGAAGTAAAATAGAGCACGCTGCAGTTGTTTTTGAGGGATGCCCTCGACCACAAAAACCGTGCGTCCATCCACTACCTTGCGCTCCGCGATCTTCGCCTTGATCCCCGTGAGGCTTTGCTCCACGCGTCCGGCGGACTCACCCCATTGGAAATTGAATGGCACACGCATCTGCTGCTGCGCGTAGGTTGAAAGGGTTGAACACAACAACCCAAACGAAAACAAAAGATATCTCCAAACTCTCATTGCGCTCAACTTCCCGACTTCAAGCACCACAGTCAACCATCTGGATGAAATACCTCATGGTGCCAAGCCGTGCCGTTGGCACAAACTCGGCAGTCTGGGGGCCAACTTAAGCTCAAAATCAAAGACAACCTCATGGCTTGCCCACACGGTTCCAGGTCAGACCACGACGTAAGGCGCCGGAGATTCTGAATGAACTCGGAGAGTGACCCTCAATGCGCGTGTGCACAGATGCAGGCATATTCGGCGAGCTTGCAATCCGGGCAATTCGACAAGTTCAGAGTGAATTTTTCGACAATCGCTTTGGCCTCCGGAGTGGTTTTGACTTGGACGACTACCGGAAAGTTATTGCCCTCGGGGACGGTCTGCTCGGAGACGAGCGTGTCACCGGTTCTTGCAAACAACATTTTGACTGGGGCAGAGCGCATGCCGGTTGTGACCGTGACGACTTGAGCGCCGGGCGTCATGGTTTTCAAGGCATCATCGACGAAGGTGATCTGGACTTTGCGATCCGCTGTGAGCAGGAACTCCGCGTGTGGTTCGATGGATGTCAGAAGGCGTCCGCCGTTCGGGCCAGCGACTTTCTTTTCGTGGCTATGGTCTTTACCCGCATGGACTGCGAGCGAGGTGAGTATGGCGATGGCGAGTGGTAATAGGTGTTTGGTTTTCATGTTTGGTTTTGGGTGAGTTGTTAGTCTGAGGCAGCGGCTTGTCGAGTGATGGCGCGCAGGGCGGCCGACTTGGCGAATTTAAAAAAAATCGAGGGCGTGACCACAAAATCAAGGAGGGTCGATGAAATGAGGCCGCCGACAATGACAACGGCGACCGGATGCAGAATTTCTTTGCCCGGCTCGTTTGCTGCGAGAACAAAAGGAATGAGCGCTATGCCAGCCGAAAGCGCTGTCATCAAGACGGGAACCATCCGCTCCAGCGTGCCGCGTTCGACCATCTGGCGCGTGAATCCCTCGCCCTCGTGGCGCATGAGGTGCAAGTAGTGCGAGAGCATCATAATGCCGTTGCGGGCGGCGATGCCTCCCACCGCGATAAATCCGACCAGCGTGGCGATGCTGATGTTGTCCACCACGAGCCACGTGAGCACCAGGCCGCCAAGGAGGGCAAGCGGGATGTTGAGTAAAACTTGCAGCGCCAGTGAAAGGCTTTGGAAATATCCGTGGAGGAGAAAGACAACCACCAGAAAAACTCCGAGGCTGAGGATGGCTATGCGCCAAGTGGCATCGCGCTGGGCTTGGAATTCTCCCTCGTAGGTGACGAAGTAGCCCTCGGGGAGTTCCACTTTGGCGGAAACCTCGCTCTGGAGCTTGTTCACAAGCGCGCCGACATCGCGCACGCTGGGCTTGATGGCGATGGTGAAACGGCGCTGGCCATTTTCGCGGAAGATCACATTCGGACCCTTGGCCTCTCGCACATCGGCCACGGCCCCGAGGGGGAAAGAACGGCCGCCATCGGCCTGGATGGGAAGGCGGGCGATGCGCTCCGGCGATTCTCGCCAGTCTGGAGGCAGGCGGAGGACGAGGTTGATGCCACGCTGATCCTCGCGCAGTTCGGCGATTTTCTTGCCTCCAAGGAGTGTGCTTAAGCGCGTGTTGAGATCCCCCGGGGCGATTCCGTAGCCGGCGCAGCGTTCGCGGTTCGGCTCGATACGGAGCTGCGGAATCAAGGATTGTTGGTCGAGCTTGGCGTCCTCAAAGCCAGGGATCGCTTTCGCAAGCGTTTGAATCTGAGTGCCAATGTCTCGAAGGGTGTCGAGATCGGGGCCGAAGACCTTGATGGCCACCGGTGCGGAGACGCCACTCATCATGTGCCCAATGCGGTCGGCCAATGGGCCTCCGACCACTGCAAAAATGCCTGGGACCGACTTCACCCGGGTTCGGATGTCGTCGAGGATTTCTTGGCGGGAGCGTTCATTACCGCCGCGCTCCGTTCGGCGGAAGTCCACATCGAATTCGGCGGTCGAAACGGGCACGACATGGTCACCGCGTTCCGCGCGCCCAAGTCGGCGGCCGACTTTCTGCACCTCTGGCACAGAGAGTATCTGCTCCTCAATGACATCCGAGATGCGGTTCATCTCCTGCAGCGAGGTGCCGGGCCCAGATGTCGCTGCGATGAGTGCGGTCTCCTCTTTGAAGGGGGGTAGGAAATCCTTTCCCATTTTGGGATACAGGGAGAAGGCCGCAAACACGGCCACTCCCAGCGCGGCCAAAACAGGCCAGGGATGTTCGAGCCCCACCCGCAGCGCGGTGCCTTGCAAGATTCGTTTCATCAATCGAACGACCCACGAGTCACGATCTGCGACCGCCGGCTTGGGATTTAAAAGCAAGGAGCAAAGGACCGGAATTAGCGTCAGGGAGACCAGAAACGATGCCAGCATGCTGACGATGGTCGCCACGGCAATAGGGGTGAATAATTTTCCCTCCACACCCGTGAGTCCCAGCAGGGGGACAAAGACCAAAACGACGAGAAGTGTCGCGTAGAAAATGGAACTCCGCACCTCACGAGAAGCACGCGCTATGACGGTCATGCGAGGCTCTGGCTCAGACCGAGCTGCATTCTCCCGCAAGCGCCGGAAGACATTTTCCACATCCACAATCGCGTCATCCACAACCATCCCGATGGCCACCGCCAAGCCGCCGAGAGTCATCGAATTTACGGATATTCCAAACCACTGGAAGGTGAGCATTGTTATCCCGAAGCTCATCGGGATTGCTGTAAGAGTGATGATCGTCGTGCGGAAATTGAGCAGGAAGAGAACCAACACCAGACTGACCATGATAGCCGCCTCGATGATGGCTTTTTTGAGGTTTCCAATCGCATTATCGATAAAATCTTTTTGCTGAAAAAGCACAATGGTCTCGACGCCTTTCGGGAGGCTGGGCTGGAGTTCGGCGAGGGCTGATTTCACTTTTGCTGTCAGCACGCGCGTGTCAAAACCCTGCGCTTTTGTCAGGGACATGATCACGCCGTAGGTAGGCGTTTTTTCTGGAGATTGGCTGATCGTGGCATCGCCGCGCATCGGCTCGATACCCCAGACAACCCGTGCCACATCGGCAATGCAAAGAGGGCGGTCGCCGATGCGTTTGATCGCTGTCTGTCCAATGGCATCGAGATCGGTCGTCATGGCCAGATTGCGAATCATAATTTCTGTGGCGCCAGTGTTCAGAAACCCTCCGGTGCTTGTAGTCGCTGCATTCGCGGCTGCGCTCTCGAGTTCCTGCAGCGTGACCCCATAGGCCTGCATGCGGTAGGGGTCCGGCTGAATCTCGACCTGGCGAATGCCACCGCCCATGTTGAGCACCTCTGCGAGGCCGGAGATACTCTGAAGGCGGCGTTTGATTGTTGAATCCGCAATCGAGCGGACTTCGCTCGGGTTTAGGTAGCTTGGCTCACCCTTGGGAATCGTCGATCGCACGCCGACGAGCAGGATTTCGCCCATGAGTGAGGCGGCGGGAGTCAGAAAAGGCTGAATCCCCTCGGGCAATTGTTCCCGCGCGGTCTGGAGGCGTTCCTGCACGAGGAGGCGGCTTTTTTGGAGATCGGAACCCCAGTCAAACTCGGCATAAACGAGGGAAAGCGAGACATCGGAGTTCGATCGCAGGCGGGTCAAGCCGGCGACGCCCATAAGTGCCGTCTCGATAGGCTGCGTCACGCGGGTTTCCACCTCCTCGGGCGCCAAACCTGGTGCTTCGGTGAGAATCACAACAGTCGGCTTGGTGAGGTCGGGGAGCACTTCTACTGGCAGGCGGAGTGCCGCAAGAATCCCGAGCCCAAGGACGAGGGCGGAAACTCCGAGCACGAGGCCGCGATGTGTCAGCGACCACTCGATGAGCCTATTCAGCACGGTGGCCTTTCTTGCGGACGGCGACGATGACCAAAAGCACAAATAAGCATCCGCTCACGATCATCCAAAATGGACTCTGTTCGCTTTTCTGAACTGTTTCAGAGGGCGTCTTGCTTGGCTTCCCCGTCAACTCCGAGCCGTCCTCTGCATGCTCGTGCCCGTGAGCCGCGTCGAGAGCCTCTTTCAGGGACATTGTGCCGCCTCCAGCAAACGCGAGTGAGTAACCTCCACTCGTCACAACCTCATCGGCAGGAAGGAGACCGGAAACGACCTCTACACGGTCGGCATTCATGCTTCCAACAACCACCGGCGTTTTGACAAAAGCATTTGGCAGTTCAAAATCCTTCACATAAACGAAGCGGTTCGTGGCATCTCCCTGCAATGCGGCGCGCGGAACGGAAAACACTCCCTCTTTTTTTCCAATGACAATCGAAAACTCAGCCCGCATTCCCGGGCGAAGTGTGAGGTCGGGATTCTCGACGCGGAAGGCGGCTTCGACCGTGTCGCTCTCGGCATCTGCCACGGCGCCTAAATGCTCCAAATCCGCTTGGAATGTCTTTCCCTCCACTGCTGGCACAGAAATTCGCGCCGATTGTCCTTGTTGCAGTTGGCCCGCCAACTGTTGCGGCACTCGGGCAATGGCATAGACCTGCGAAAGATCCAACACCTCGGCCAGAACCTTATCGGCATCAATCGGCTCTCCCACCACGATGTGTGTCTGGCTCACCAGACCCGAGATCGGGGAATGGAGGGCTACAGTGGGCGGAGGGCTGCCCGGTTGTCGGCTCTCCATCAGAATGGCCGTCTGCCCTTTTTCGACATGGTGGTCGTTTCTGATAGAGACTTCGAGCGCGCGACCAGGAATTCGGCTGCTGATGACCGCCCGACGGCCGGGATAAATTGCGATTTCTCCCAGCGCAAAAAGTTTTTCCTCAAAAGTCGTTTCCTCAACCAACTCGGTTTCGATGCGCAGGTTTTTAACCCCATTTTCATCGAGGATGATTGTCTTGCTGGGACCCGCTCCTGCGCTTGTGGAGAGGAGGGAAGAGGCAAGGAGGCAAAGAATCGTTTTCATGGATTGGTCTTGTTTTCGCCAAGAGCGGCGAGCCATTCGCCATAGGCGAGGAAATACGCTTGGCGGGCTTCGAGATCGGAGAGTCCGATTTCGGCGAGGCGGTCGCGCGCTCGGAATACGGCCTGGAGGTCCACCTCGCCACGGGCATAGGCGGCCTCACACTCTCGAACATGCTCGTTTGCCGCCGGAAGAACCTTGGCTTCGAATTCGTGGGCAGAGCGGAAACAGACGCCCATGACGCGATAGGTGAGAAGAATCTGGTTTTGCACGGCGAAGCGGAGGGCTTCCAATCTCGCGGCCATGCGTCTGTGGGCGGCCTCCCTTTCGGTAACTTTGCCAGAGCCGTTCTGCCAGAGGGGTAGGGGAATGCTGAGCTTCAGCCCGACGAGTGCTTCAGGCTCGATGCCCGTCGGATCGTCTCGAAATCTTTCTCCCTCCACAAAAAGACCTACGCCTACATTGTCCCAGCTTGTGGCTTTCGACAGCAAGACATGGGCTTTGCCCGAGCGCACCGCCATTTCGGCAAGTTCCAAATCGGCTCGGGTCCCCGCAGGCCTGTGGGGGGGAACCGACTTCGGCAGGCTGGGCATTTGGTGGAGGATCAAAGTGGTGTCCGCCGAGAGGCCAAGCCATTCGTTCAGGCGCGCCGCGGCCTCTATTTCGAGACCGCGCAGAGATTCTGCCTTTGCTTTGAGGTTCGCCGCGGAGAGCTCTGCCTCTTGCAGATCAAGTTTCGAGTGGAATCCGGCCTCCACAGCCGCCGCCACGGTTTTTGTCAGAGCTGCGCTCGATTCCGCTTGGCGACTCGAAATGCTGAGCGCCTCGCGCGCACAGGCAAGATCAACGAAGGCTTTGCGAACGGCCACGGTGATTTGCCATTCTTGTTCCCGCACTTCCAACTCGGCCATGCGCAAATCCAAATCAGAGAGCTCTCGCTCGAGGCGCAGTCGGCCGGTCAAGGGAAACCTTTGCAGAATTCCCACGCTCACACGGCCCTCGAAATTCTGCCCTGCGGCAACCTCGGTTTCCAACTCCGGATTCGGCAGGCGCCCGGCTCCACGCGCCCGGCCCTGTGCCTCCTGCAAGACGAAGCGTGCCGCAGTAAGTTCCTTGTTCCCCTTGATTGCCAATGCAGCTGCCGACTCGGCGGTGAGCGGATTTTCTGAGGACGACGCCTCCAGCAATGGAAAAGCGGGGCCCAAAGTCAGGTAAAGAATAACAGCTACGCACGCTAAGTTGGAAATCGATGGGAAAACCCTCACACGCACTTTAACGAGATTGAAACAACGAATCCCTCACGCGGTTGGGTGTTTCTTGAGAAATGTTCGGACCCTCTCGCGGGCGCGGTAGCATTTTACCTCCACGGCCTTTGGGGAAATCCCCAGACGCCGCCCAGCCTCTTCGTGCGAGAACCCCTCCAGAGCCGTCAACACCAGCGGCTCACGCAGGTGGATGGGAAGACCGGCTATGGCATCCTGCAAGAGCTCTGTGGCCTCATCCTGTGAGGCACTCACAGCCGATTCCGGCAGGTTCCAGGCGTCATCCAGCGGGATGTTTTGGCTCTTCTGACGCTGAGCGCGACTTCGGAAATAATCCATGCAGAGGTTGCGCGCGATACGGTAGATCCATGCCGCAAAGGGGGCCCTCGGTCGGTATTGCTGAATCTGGAAAAAAGCTCGCACAAAGGTTTCCTGAGCCAGCTCTTCTGCATCGCGGTGGTTTCCCGTCATCCTCCAAATGAAGCCCGTTATCGCGGCATGGTGGCGCTTCATAAGGCGATCGAGACCTGCAGTGTCGCCCGCTTGCAAGGCAGCGACATCCGGCCAATCCGGATCGTGAGTATTGGCTTCTGGCATGCCAAATCAGTTCCGGCGGCTGTTTTCAGAGAGACCCTCAGCAGTAAGTTCGATGAGGCGCTCGTATTGCTCCGCGTCCAAAACCTCCTTCAACTCGAAGATGTGCTCCAAGGTGGCCTTCTGAAGGTGTCCCACGGCACTTTGAATCTCCGCTACAGACTTCTCGACCGACGGCGAGTAGGATTTGTCTTGAAGAATCCTCTCGGCAAGGTCGCTGTTGGCCAATCGAATCACTTCCTCCAGATGCCGCTTCGTCTCCTTATAGCGCCGCTCGGATGCCTGGCTGCGCCGTTCTTGATCCGCAGTCATGTTGAGATTCTTGTGCACCCAGTCGTGATAGTCCTCTGCCGGGGACGACGCGTCTCGATTGACCATGCGAAGTGTCAAGAACGAACTGGCTGCGGAAATCATTGCGATCGCCGCCAGGGCGAAAGCCAAAGGCACAATT
>NEUK01000051.1 GCA_002290555.1 Spartobacteria bacterium AMD-G4 | reverse complement strand
AAAAAATTCGAACTGAATTTGATTAAAAAGCTTCGCTGAAAGGTTTTCTCGCTTTGGCAAGAAGCAGACTTCCTGGAAGCATAAGTATTTTTTCGAGAGAGTGGATTTTTTCCGCAAAGCGTTTTGAAATCCAAGCAAGAAACGGTGAAAAGACAAAAAAAGTTCCAATTGACTGAAGTTCCCAACCAGCATTTTCAAGATGAATCCGCAGAGATTTTTTATGGAATCGCGTGAGATGCTGCTCGTTATACTTTACTGGGGACCATATATTGAGTGCCAACTCGAGGACGGGCCAGAGACTATGATAATTAGGAGTCGTAACGATCCAACTTCCGCCTGGACGAAGCACGCGGAATACCTCTGCCATCAAGCGCGCGTTCTCGAACTCGTTGAGATGTTCGATTAGTTCGACACAGGTTACCGCTTCGAATGAATTGTCTGAAAACGGAAGACTCTCGGGCGAAATTGAAAGAAAAGTGGCATTTTTTGCAGCAGGCACAACCATGGAATTGGCAAAATCGATTTGCGCAGACGAAACATCCACACCGGTAATATGAAGATTCGGACGCAAAGATGCTGCCAAGTATGTGAGGCTACCTGCTGCACATCCAATATCCAGCACGACATCAACATTTTCAGGGATACTGTTAATGACTTCGCTAAATTTCTTCTGGTGCCAGAAACGCTGAGGAGACTTTCCTTTGAGCATAGCTCCGAAGTAGTAGCCTGGGGGGATGGAATTGTAGTCAAAACTCACGATGTTGGTTTTTTTCTTGAATTCCTTCTAATAACGCTACAAGTGCCAGTCCAAGAACAATCGCATAGTAGTTTGCTGATGCTTGTTTACCCATGAGAAATAAGAAGCCATAGCAGAAAGTTGCCGCAAAGCAGATGCTGGAGGCTTTTGGTGACCACCAGACCTTCCACAAACAACCGAGGAAAACGGCTACATAGCATGCCAAAAGAAGAATCCCCGGAACTTCGTATCCGAATGAGTTGAACAAGTATGCAGGCATCGTTAGGGAGTCATGCCGCATGGGAATCGTCATCAAAATCTGCACGGTGTTTTTGTAGAAACCGACGAAATCCCACAAGAGAAAAGGTGCCATGAGCAGACTGATTATCCCTCCAACGATCAGGCAAAATCGAAAGGTCGATTTCCAACCAATACTTCCAAAAATTCCTACGGCAATCAAGGCGGGAACAATAAAACCATATTGTTTCGAAGCCATTGTAAGCCCCCCAAGAAGTGCAGCCAAATCCAGTCGATCGAACCGAAATGCCATGATGCTTCCCGTCGCTAAAACAAGCATAAGCGGGTCAATCCAAGCCTGCTCAATAATGAAAAGTGAAACAGGCATGGCAAGCCAAAGCAAAGCCAAGGGCCAAACCATCTCGATTGTGGATTTGCTTCTCGTGGAATACCAACCAAGAAGACTGGCAAATGACACGTCGGCCAGCACATTCAAAAAGCGTAAATCCAATTTGAACGCCCCCAGAACCGAAGCCGACAGTAAATAGCTCGGCCAATATGTGAAGCCCGGCTGGTAGCCGTAATGGCCCTTGTAAATATCTGGATAAACCTGCGAATAAGGATTTTTTCCGTGGAGAAAGTCATTCACCGCCCATGTGTTAATCCAAAACACATCAATAAATGGTAGGGGGCTTGTAACCGGAACCATGAACCGTGCAGCTATAAGGCAAGCAGCAGCACTTCCTAAAGACACTTTCACCCATCTACCGCATATACCTCCGGGACATGAGATTGCTGCAAGCGATGCAATCAAAGCAAGCAGACCGGCTGCAGACGTGAGTCCTCTTATTGAGTTCACGCCCCACGGGACCGTAGCATAGAGGAGTTCTTGATCTTGAGAGAGAAGAACAGCAAACAAAACAGCAACTACAAATAAGGCGTTTTTTTCAACGGAATCGTCTGGAGAAAGGAGTAATGCGTCAGGTTTGACTCGTCCGGCAAGGAAACAAATGAAAAAGAGCCCGACCGCGAGAATCAAGCAGTCTGGTTGGTAAATCGCATGGGTAAAAGCGAGTATTACGCCACCGAGGAAAACGGAAAAAATTAGGACCATTTTGTTAATTGCGCGGCTTGAAAAAAGACAGAGTTCCTTGTTAGCGCGCCAGAAACTGAGATGCGAGCCCAAGATTAGCGCAAGAATGACTTTTTAAAAATGCGCTGAAGCGTCCGACGTTTCGATTTGTCGAGATCGGCTAACTCACCTCTCCAACGGCCCTGGCACGTGCACCCAGGCCATGTTGGCAGCTTTGGCGGCTTCGATGCCGATGGGGCTGTCTTCGAAGACCACGCAGTCTTCGGGCGGGACGGACATGAGTTTTGCGGCGAGGAGGAAGGGTTCCGGGTGGGGTTTGCCGCGCTTGTAATCCTCGGCGCATACGATGGCTTGGAACAAGTCGCGGATGCCGAGCACATCAAGCGTGGCCTCGACGAGTTCGCGGTGACCGCCCGAGGCTACGGAGAGCGGCACTGTGCCGTGTATGGACTTCACGATCCCCAATACTTCGGGCACGGGCACCACTTCAGGGATCAGACTGAGGTAGTATTTCTCCTTCCGGCGCACGGTTTCGTCCACATCCAGCGCGAGACCGTATTTTTCGTTTAGCAGGCCTACGATGACGGCCGTGGGGCGCCCTCCCCAAGCGTAAAAAAGCTCCTCGGGATACTCCCCTCCGAAGTCAGCCATGGCCATGGACCACGCACGGTAGTGCAACGGCATGTTGTCCGCGATGGTTCCGTCACAATCAAAAATGTATCCGCCAAATGCGCGGTCCGGTATGTCGAGTTTCAAAGAAAATTGCTCTGTGGGTGCGTTGTGAAAAATGTCCCCAGGTGGAGTCGAACCACCATCTGAGCTTTAGGAGAGCCCCGCTCTATCCACTTGAGCTATGAGGACGCTGATCGGCCTATTTCAAAGGCTGCTTGAATTATTTTGATAACATTCCAAGCAGTGATTGTCACACGACTTTTTACTAAGGGACGGCTTCGTAAACTTTAAAGAAGCGGTTTGCGAAAATCTTTTTTAGGCCGGTGGGAGTTTCTTCCCGAGAGGCGTAGAGGCGTTCGCCAATGGTTGAACCAGAGGTCGTTTGACGGCCGAGGATTTGCTCTGAGTTTGAGATGAGGCGGTCGGGCTCGTAGACCAAAATATAGACCACTTTGCGTTTTTGGAGGAATTCCAGGTCAGGGACTTCTCCGAGGTAAAATTCGCATGACTCCACGATGCCCGGCAGGCTTTGGTGGGATGTTCCGCCGACGCATGGTTGACCGCTCCACCAAACGATGGCTGGGCAGAACCACCAAGGAGCCACGACGCCGCCTGCGTGCCGATCGCGCAGGCGCAGAGCGGCCTCGCGCAGCGCAACAGCGTCTGCGATGTTCTCGACACGCGCACGGAGGGCTTCCCCTTCTGAATACAACCTCTGGTCCCACTCTGCAGCCACAGGCCAAAGCGAGATGAAAAAAACAACCCACACCCATCCAGGCTTTCGGAGGGCAGGCAACATCCAAGGCAGGCTCATGGCAAAAACCAAAGCCAAGAAATAGCCCCAGCGCGCGTGATACAAAGTCAGGCCCGCCGCTGAGATCAAGAGCAAGAGCCAAAGTCCGCAGGGCTTTTCCCGGCCTTGAATCCAGCGCCAGGCTAACAGCGCGGGAGCAGCGGCGAGGAGCCAACCGCACCAGGAAAAAATCCCGCTCCAACCTGCGCTGCGGAGCTCACCGATATTCAAGGCCCACCGCGCAAAGGCGGGGTGGAAGCCTGTCGCGCGCCATCCGTCGATAGCGACAGCCAGAGCAAGGATCGTGAAAAAAAGGATAAGGGGGCCGCGCCGATCTTTAGCCTCATGAGCCTGCGAGCGGCCTCGAAAGAGCCATCGCGCCAAGATAACGATTCCGAGCAGGATCGATGGCTCGAACAACGAAACCCACAGAGCAAATGCCCATGCGGTCGCCGAGACATAGCGCCAATAATTTTTCGCCCCTCGCCAGAGTTCCGCCTCGGCAGCCAGGGCAACGGCGAGCAGAAGAACGAGAAGGGATTGATGATCGGGTCGGCCGAGTTGGAAGCCATGGGAAAGGATCGGCGACACGGCGGCCATAAGCAGCATCGCGCGCCGATACGGAAGGCGTGTCACCGCCGACCAAGCTGCCAGAAAAAGGAGAAGGCTCGCGCCGAGCAGCGGAGAAATCCACGCTCCAGCCAGAGCGAGGTGTCTCTCCGAAAATGGCCGCAAAATTTGAGAAAGGCCAGCGATCAAGCCATCCACAGGCATCGTGGTATGAGGGGTGGTTCCCTCGGGGAAGTTTTCCCAGTCGTGATGCCTGATCGAGCGGAAACCGCCGTCCTCGATCATGCGAACCCGTGTCATCCGTGAGTAGCAGTCGCCATCCGTGTAATATACCTCGCCTCCTACGAAGACCGCCTCGTGGTTCCAGGTAAAAGCGGCAAATCCCAAAGACACCAAAACGAGCAGAAAAAAGCCCTCCTTGAGGAGAAATAGGATTTTTTGAGGGAGCAGGATTTTTCCCAACATCTTGTGGATAGGAGGAACACTGATCACATTATCAAGTGGTAAAAGCCAGAAGATATCAGAAAAAACATTGCCTCGCGGTGTTGGCTTGAAGTAGGAACTTCACGGTAGAGATCGCCTACTCGACCGACGAAAATTTGAATCAGATGCCAGAAGAAAACATTTCCGAAAAAAGCTCCAACACACCCGAAGCCAATAAAGCCACCAAAGTCCGTCCAGACTTCAAAGCAAGCGGCTACACAGCCGATGATTTGAGTTCCCTCAAGGGTCTCGAAGCCGTTCGCAAGAAGCCTGGCATGTATATTGGCGGTACCGACGAGCGAGCGCTCCACCATTGTGTGAGCGAGGTGCTTGACAACTCGGTCGACGAATTTCTGGCCGGCCACTGCACTCACATCGATGTGGCCATCCACGCAGACGGTTCGATTTCCATCCGTGACAACGGGCGCGGGATTCCGGTGGATATCAACAAAGAGGAGGGCATCCCAGGTGTGGAGCTCGTGCTCACACGCTTGCACTCCGGCGGCAAATACGGCCAAGGCAACTACGAATACTCCGGCGGCACTCACGGCGTGGGAGCGAAGTGCGTCAATGCTGTTTCCGAATGGTTCAAAGTGGAAGTCACGCGCGAAGGAAAAATCCACGCGATGTCTTTTGAACGGGGAGCGACCAAGCAGAAGCTCCATGTGATCGCTGAAGTCAAGTCCGCGAAGCAGACGGGCACGCTGATTACTTTCATGCCGGATACGGAGATTTTCGAGGAAACAATCGAATTCAAATCCGAGCGTATCATTACACGCCTGAATGATCTCGCGTATATCAACGCGCCGCTGTCCTTCACTTTCATCGACGAACGCCAAGAGGCTGCTGCTCCCTTGCAGATCGTCCACCCACGCGGAGTGGAGGAGTTTGTGGACCGCCTTGTTCAGAACAAAACTCTCGTCCATCCCAAGCCGATCATGATCAAAGGCACGAGGGACAAAGTGATCGTGGAAATTGGACTACACTACACGGACACCTACAACGAGCAGCTTCTCTGCTACACAAACGCCGTCCCAAATCCTGATGGGGGCACGCACAGCAGTGGATTCCGAGGTTCCTTGACCCGTGCGATCAACCAGTATGCCAAGAACAATTCCCTGCTGAAGGAAAAGGATGTCGCCATCACCGGCAACGATGTGCTCGAAGGCCTCGCAGCTGTCGTAAGCGTGAAACATCCCGATCCGCGGTTTGAGTCCCAGACCAAGGTGAAGCTCATTTCTCCCGAGGTGGAGGGCATTGTGGGCTCGATCAGCTACGAGGGCCTCATGCTGCACTTCGACCAAAATCCAAATGTTGGCAAGCGCATCATCGAGAAGTGCCTCATGGCCGCCCGTGCCCGCGAAGCGGCCCGCAAGGCTCGTGAGACGGTTCGCAAGGGTGCGCTCACAGGCGGCGGACTCCCCGGAAAGCTGGCAGATTGCTCCGAGCGCGACCCGGACCTCACCGAACTCTATGTGGTCGAGGGCGACTCGGCCGGCGGCTCCGCGAAACAGGGCCGCGACCGGAGATTCCAAGCGATCCTGCCGATCAAGGGCAAAATCATCAATGTCGAGAAAGCCCGCCTCGACAAGGTCCTTCAAAATACCGAAGTCCAGACCCTCATCACAGCCATCGGCACTGGCATTGGCATCGCCGCCACGGAGAAGGATCGCGAAGGCAGTTTCAACATTGAAAAGCTCCGCTACGGACGCATCATCATCATGACCGATGCCGATGTGGACGGCTCCCACATTCGCACACTGCTGCTCACTTTTTTCTGCCGTCACATGGTGGAACTCGTCAAGCAAGGCAAGGTCTACATCGCACAGCCTCCGCTCTACCTCATCAAGCGGAAGAAGCGCGAGGAGTATGTCGATGACGACGCTCAACTTAACAAAATCCTCATCGGCATCGGCGCGGATGAAGTGAAGATCAAAAATCTGGCCGATGGCAAAGTCTTCAGTTCCAGTCAGCTCAAGGAAATCCTCGAGCTCCTTGAGCGCTTTGCCAAGTTCAGCGATGCGATTCGTCGGCACGGGGGCGACTTCGAAGAATATCTCGCCGAGCGTGATCCCAAAACAGGTAAACTCCCGAACTACATGGTCAAAGTCCGCGAGGGCAACACCGAGTGGGCCAGCTATTTTCCCGGCGAAGCGGAGGTGCGTGAGTTTCACGAGGGCAACCGCGATCTCAACCTTTACGATGATGTCGCGCCGGAGCCAGCCGAGGGAGAGCCAGCCGCTCCTGACTTATCGACAAAATCCAAGAAAGCAGATCCAGCAAACCGCCGCCGCGCCAAGCTCATCCAGTTGCACGAGTCCACATCCGCTCAAAAGCTCATCGACGAACTCGCCCGCAAGGGCCTCAAAATCGAACACTATTCGAGCAGTGATGAGCCGATCTTCGAACTCGTCGAAGGCGAAGGCGAAAAAGCCGTCACCACCCCGCTCTACGCCATTCCAAAAATTCTCACGACCATCTTGGAAATCGGCAAACGCGGCCTCTCCATCCAGCGGTTCAAAGGTCTCGGTGAAATGAACCCCAAGCAACTCTTTGAGACGACGATGAACCCGGAGAAGCGCAAAATGCTCAAGGTAAGCCTCAACGAAGACAACGCCGTGGAAGCCGACCGCATGTTCACGATTCTCATGGGTGATGTCGTGGAGCCTCGCCGCCAGTTCATTGAAGACAATGCGCTTAATGCCCGACTGGATGTCTAAAAAAGACCAATCAAGGGGCCAAGGAGCCCCTCCTCTTATGACGATCAGCCAGGCAACCTCGCCGCTTCTGCGGTGCTATTGCCCAAAGGGGAGGGACACACTTTCCCCCCGTGAACTTGAAATGCCGTTTTCTCTCTAATTCTAAAACTTTCAGCCCATGTATACCCAAAACGAAAAAGTCGAACTCGTGAATGTCGCCGATGAAATGTCGAAGTCGTTTCTCGACTACTCGATGTCCGTCATCATCTCCCGCGCACTACCAGACGCCCGCGACGGTCTGAAGCCCTCACAACGTCGCATTCTTTTTGCGATGAACGAGCTCGGCGTTCAGCCCAACCGCAAACACCTGAAGTGTGCCAAAATCGTCGGTGAGACGATGGGCAACTACCACCCGCACGGCGATCAAGCGATTTACCCGACACTCGTTCATATGGCCCAGCCTTGGGCAATGCGCGAGATGCTCATTGACGGGCAGGGAAACTTTGGCTCCGTCGAGGGCGATCCACCAGCGTCCATGCGTTACACCGAGGCCCGCCTCCAGCACCTGGGGGCCGCACTCATGCACGACATGGACAAGGGCACCGTCGATTTCAGGCCGAACTATGACGAGACCCGCGAGGAACCGACTGTTTTCCCGGCCGCTTTCCCGAACCTCCTCGTCAACGGCGGTACAGGTATCGCCGTGGGCATGGCGACAAACATCCCGCCACACAATCTCAGTGAATGCATCGATGGCATATGCGCCCAGATCGAGAACCCGGATATCACCATTGACGGCCTGATGGAGCACATCAAGGGCCCGGATTTTCCCACTGGTTGCATCCTCCAAGGCAACACAGGCATCAAGCAATATTTTCAAACAGGCCGTGGTTCTGTGAAGGTGCGCGGACGCGTGGGCGTCGCCGAGGTCAAGGGTGGACGCGAGCAAATCGTCATCACCGAAATCCCCTACAATGTGAACCGCGCGGAACTCGTGAAGCGCATCGCAGACCTGACGAACGAAAAAGTCCTCACCGGCATCAGCGATGTGCGCGATGAGAGCGCTGAAGATACCCGTGTGGTCATCGACCTCAAGCGTGATGGCAATCCAAAAGTCATCATCAACAACCTCTACAAGCACACCGCTCTGGAATCTTCATTTAGCGCGAACATGCTTGCCATCGATCACGGCAAACCAAAGCTCCTCTCTCTCAAGGACGCGATCACCAGTTACATCGAGCATCGCCGCGAGGTCATCCTTCGCCGCACCCGCTTTCTACTCGATGCCGCCGAGATTGAGGCTGAGAAGCTCGAGGGCTACCTCATCGCCCTCGCACACATCGACGACTTCATTAAAATCATCCGCGATTCCCGTGACCGCGATGACGCTAAAGCCAAGCTCCTTGCATTGTCTTGGACCAGAAAGACCGTGGAAGGCCTCGGCGTGCTCATTCGTAGCGAAGCCCGGATCGTTAACGGCAAATACAGCTTTTCGGAAAAACAAGTCGGCCACATTCTTGACCTTCGTCTTTACCAACTCACCAGCCTCGAGCGTGACACCATCAAGCAAGAATACGATGAGCTGGTGGCAACCATCAAAGACCTGCTCGATATCCTCGCCAAGGAAAAGCGCGTTCTCACGATCATCAAAGACGAGCTCCGCGCGCTTCAACTCAAATACGGCACCCCACGCCGCACACAGATCGTGCCCGCCGAAGGCGAGATGGCCATAGAAGACCTCATTGCAAACGAAGGCGTCATCGTCACCCTCACCCACAATGGCTTCATCAAGCGCACACTGGTAAGCGCCTTCCGTGCTCAGAAGCGCGGCGGCAAGGGAGTCATTGGCATGACCGCCCGCGAGGCGGATAAAGAAGAGGACAGCGATTTCATCGAGTATCTCTTCACAGCCACCACCCACGACTACCTTGTCTTCTTCACCGAAAGCGGACGGTGCTATGTCGAGCGCGTGTTTGAGATTCCCGAGGGCTCCCGTGCCAGCAAGGGACGCTCCATCGCAAATCTGTTGGAACTTCGCAGCGAGGAAAAAATCGCCTCTACCATCCGCGTGCAAGGTCAAAGGACTGACGAGGAGACATGGACCGAAAACCTCTCGATCCTTTTTGCAACGCGCAGCGGCGTGGTTAAAAAATCAAAGCTCAGTGATTTTCGCAATATCCGCAAAGGCGGCATTATCGCGATCAACATCGAAGAGAAAGACCGCCTCATCGATTGCAAGCTCACCACCGGCAATGACGAGGTGGTTCTCATCACCCACGAAGGCATGAGCATTCGCTTCCATGAGGAAGACTGCCGCGACATGGGCCGCAACGCAGTAGGCGTCTGGGGTATCCGCCCCGAAAAAGGCGACTATGTTGTCGGAGCCGCCATCGTGAACAAGGATTGCCAACTTCTCGTGGCTGGCGAAAATGGCCTTGGCAAACGCACAAGCTTCGAGGAATACCGCCTCCAAGGTCGCGGAGGCAAAGGCATTATCACCATGAAAACAACGGATAGGACCGGCGGAGTCGCCGGAGCCCTCACCGTCCGCGACGAAGACGAACTGATGCTTATCACAAACAAAGGCAAGATGGTCCGGACCAAGATTGCGGGAATCCGCGAAACCGGCCGCAACGCCCAAGGCGTCAAACTCATCGACCTCCGCGCCGGCGAAGTCCTCCAAGGCATCGCCCCCGTCGTCAGCGATAAGGAGGATGAGGATTCCGAAGCGGAGCTGGCCTCGTAAACCAACTTCAACCCAATTCACAACAAGAGGGGTTCGCCAGTCGAATCCCTCTTTTTTGTACCTGCGGCTTGATCCCCCCAACCAAGTACGCTTTTTTTCGACCCACCATGGAACCGACTCTGACAACCGATGAGATCAATAGCGCCCTCAAAAGCCTGCCAGGATGGGAATGTGGCAAGGGATGCCTGATCGCAACATATCGATTTCCAAATTTCGTGCAGGCTTTTGGCTTCATGACTTCGGTGGCCTTGGAAGCCGAGCGAATGAATCACCACCCGGATTGGTGGAACTCCTACAACCAGGTGCGGATCGAACTCTCCAGCCACAGCGCAAAGGGCATCACACAAAAAGACATCCTTCTCGCCCGAAAAATTCAGGAACTGGCAACCCTTCGGGGCTGACTCCTCCGCAGCGCAACTTCGACCACTCCTGATAAAGCGGTAGGGATCCAATCAATGGCGAAGACTTGAGCGCTGGATGCAGACCGAGGACAAGGGCTCACCGTGGAAAAGACTACGGCAGAAAAAGGCCCGCCCATGCGTGAACACCCGCATCAAGCAGGCGGAGCGCTCCAGACCTTAATGACTGGGCACTCGTGCTCGTAACCAAGAAGACTCCAGCGACCTGTTTCCAAGTTGAAAAAACGGGCGGCTTCAGGGCTCAAGCCAAGCCACCTGGCAGTGAGGACACGAAGGCAGTGGGCATGTGCAACAAGAAGCGTATCACCTCCGAATTCGCGCACCTGCGAGATCACTCGATCCACCCGCACAGAGACATCTTCAGCAGATTCTCCGCCGGGGCAGGGTTGAGAAAAAACCGTCCAACTCGGCACCGATTTGCGAATTTCAGCGGTCGTGAGGCCTTCGTATTTTCCGTAATTCCACTCGCAAAGGTCTTGGGTAATTTGTGCTTGTGGGCCGCAGCCGAGGAGTTCACAAGTCCTGCGTGCGCGAAGGCGCGGGCTGCAGAGAACAAGCCCAAAGTTCCAACTCCGGAGAAATGGCGCTAAGGCGGTGGACCGACGCTCCCCTTCGACCGTGAGCGGAAGATCCGTCACCGAAGTGTGGCGACCCGTGAGACTCCAATCCGTCTCCCCGTGGCGGATGAGCATGACACGCTGGCTGGTTTTGTTTTGGGGTTCAGACATACAAGGTGTGGAGTTAGATGGATTGGAGGGCAGTGAGGTCACCATCCACCCAGCGCAATACGGCACCCGCGATGTCTTCCGGCGTCTCCATGGGAGCGAATGCCGAGGCCTCGGGTAAAATCTCCATACTCGCACGGGGCAAATCCCGGCAAAGATTCACGGCATCGCTCGGATAGAAACCAACAGCCCGTGCCGGCCATAGGATATGCACAGGAGCTGGCACTCCAGCAAGGCTGGCAGAAGCATTGAAGCGGTGACGGTTTCTCACAAAATTGAGAATTGCGTGTTCGGCACCATACTGTTGAGCGCAGTTGGCAAGCACACTCAAGGTCTCGGGGGCAATTTTGCTGGAATTTAAAAAACCATAGGACTCCAACCACGAACGAATGAAAGGCAACTGAGCGATGTGGCGACGATAGATTAAACCGCTTAAACCAGGGACTCGGCTTTTAACCACCAGGCCCATGGTGCGGCACTTTTGCAAGTCGCGAAGGTCGGTCGGGAGAAAGAGAACCATCCTCGCAACCAATTCCGGGTAACGCGCAGCCAGCAACAAAGAAATATTGGCACTGAGTCCGCTGGCAACAATCACAGCCGGTCTTCTCCGGGCGACCTCACGGAGAAAATCAGCAAGGCTTTCCACATACTCTTGTGCGCCGAGCGCCTTGGAAGGCCTCTCGGATTCTCCAAATCCAATCAGATCGGGAGCGATGACTTCATGGTTGAAGGCAAATCCTGCGTAGACCTTTGACCACTCGTAAGACGAGGCGCCAAGAAAAAAACCGTGTAAAAAAACGAGCGGCTCGCCTGAACCACTGATGTGGTAAACCATTTCTCCCTGTGAAGTGGAGACCGAGCGCGTAGCAAAGATGGCTGGGGATATCTCATCAGGTATCACTCCCCTTGTAGAGCGCTGGCGAAGCTTCAAAGCAATCGCCAAGGCTCCCACAAAACCCACTCCTATCCCAAAACCAACAAAGGGGCTTCGTTTCCAGAGTGGGGCCATGGAAGTTGACAGACAGACCGCCTGCGCTGCACGAAGCAGCAACAGGCGAACTAAAAAACTACCAACTGGCTTTCGTCACGCCAGGGATCAGGCCGTGGGAAGCGAGTTCGCGGAAAGTAATACGAGAAATCTGAAAACGACGAAGGAATGCGCGACGACGACCCGTGATGCGGCAGCGGTTGACGAGGCGCGTGGGGCTTGCGTCGCGAGGAAGCTGGGTGAGGGATGCGTAGTCTTTTTTCGCTATCAACTCCGCGCGGAGAGACGCGTATTTTTCGACTGTTTTTTGTTTGCGCTTGTTGCGCTCGAGCCATGCAGTTTTTGCCATAAAGAGACGGTATCTTAATAAAGCAACGGATCATTGCAAGTGCTAAAGGTATCGATTTTGTCAAGCACAGCGCGGCACACCCTATGGGAGTTTGCAGAGGGGGATTCAC